>CAYOVG010000374.1:0-6600 GCA_964407285.1 uncultured Syntrophobacteraceae bacterium | reverse complement strand
CGGGAACGCAAGACCGAGTTGGACCGCATGGCTGCGATGCTCAGTCGATTGGGTGGAAGAGGCTATTGCGTGAAGGAAGACCCCGTAACCGATGGAGCTGGAAAAAACGATTTCGATCCCGATAGCGATTTGGATCCCGATAAAGGCAAATCCCAACAAGCGCATGCACCGGACACGCTACCGCGCGCCGGTGATGCTTGACGTTGGCATTGAAGAAAAGGAGCAGTAGAATATGACACGATGTCTGTCATGCGTTTATTTTTTAGGTGTCATCGCAAGTCTATCGTTTGCCGATAACTCGATTTCACAGACAACAGATACCCCGGAGTTGCGACAGATTGTCGGTTCGGTCCAGTCTAAGCGCGGCCGAGTGGAGAAGATTATTCCGCTCCGTGAGAGCGGTGGACGCGTGAGTTGGTCTACTGACGGAGAATATATTCTGATGGATCGGAAGGGTGAAGACGGGTACTATGACATCTATCGGATTCGACTCGACGGCACTGATGAAGTCTGTTTAACATGTGACCAGCCGGCGGTATTGGGTAAAGGGCATATCGGCCAGCCGGAGTGGCATCCCTCCGGCAGATACATGGTTTTCCAAGCGCAGAAGAAACTGAAGCAGGGAAGGTGGGGGCGGGACCTTGCCGCAACGCCCGGATTCGGGCGACACAGTGACCTTTGGCTCATGGAACTGGCCACGAGACGTTGCTTCCGACTTACCACCACCCCGGAGGGCGAAAATAGCGGCGTGTTGCACCCACATTTCTCTCGTGATGGAACGAAACTCACCTGGAGCGAAATGTACGGAGCGCCGAAATTTCTGCAGGGCTACGGGGAATGGAAGATCAAGGTTGCGGACTTCACGTTCAAGGATGGAGCACCCATTCTGTCTAATGTTCAGTCATATGAGCCTGGCAAGCCCGCGTGGTACGAGAATCATGGACTCTCGCCAGACAACCGCAAACTCCTGTTCACTTCAATCTTTGAGAATACATAGGCATTTCATTCAAACATATACCAATATGACATTGCAGCAGGCAGGTTGGATTGTCTGGCTGAAGGCAAATGGAATGAACACGCTCTATATTCCCCGAGTGGAAAACGCATTGTTTGGATGTCCGGCAAGGACAATCCGAATCGGGGAACCGACTATTGGTGCATGAATCCCGATGGAAGCGACAAGATTCGCCTTACGGATTTTGGCAACGCCACCCTTCCTACCTACGAGGGGAAGATGATTGTGGCCGCTGACGCCTCGATGAGCCCGGACGGCAAGTGTCTGGCGGCGTACCTGCAGGTCAACTTGGTGACACAGGAAGGGATGACGGTCTTAATCCAACTGGAAGATGAATGGGAGCGACCAGGTGAGAAATGATATCAGAACCGGTGCCAATACCTGGGCTGCTCTATAACGATGAATGGCGCAACAGGGAACTGTGTTTTCCACGTGAAAACGAGATAGCTGCTAACCAGCCGTTGCTCCCGACGGCTTTCAACCGCGTGAGAACGGCAACGTTTAGGCAAGAGAGCGCTCTTTCTTAGACATATCATCCCATTCGGATGGATATTCGGAAGAGGGCCCGAGAATGAGGGGCTTGGCAACCCCTCGTTCCGCCCGTATCATTCGATCGTGACCCTGCTCACCCCAATGGGGATGATCTCCGGGTTGGTAGAATCACGTGTTGGGATGAAGGATTTGCTCGTCGTCCGTGAAGCGACAGCGAAAATGATTACGAGAACGACAACGAGAACGAAGGGAAATCCCAGCCAACGGCCAACGGCTCAAGTCGAGATAGCTATGAAACTGCTCCTTGCCGTTAGGCGCTTTCCAGTCCAGGTTTTCACAGATTGTACGGGCTAATTCCGTTCTGCTCAGAGGTGAGTACTGCGCCACCGTCCAGCGGATCAGTTCAAGGTCTTCCTGGCTGAACATCCCGGTTGCCGATCCAAAATGGCGGATTCCACCGCAAAGTCATAAACATCACCCCGACGCTATGGTACACATCGGGCCTGAGTTTGTTCAGTCAGTTCAGGTTGATTCAGTACGGGCCCTAACCTCGCCACAGTGGATATTACCCTGCCATCCATCGCGCGGCCTGGGCCATCTCGTCCTCATACTCCCGCGCCGTCAGGGAGACGAACTCAACGCAGCGGGCTTCGTCGCCGCAATACACCCGCCGACCGGAAACCGCCTGGAAGGCAAGAATCGGAGATGCGCCGTTCAGCGGCACAAGATCGATTTCTTCGAAAACGAGCGCCTTCTGCAATCGTAAGCGGCATTCCGCCAGTTCGTCCAGGGTCGGTGCCCGGTCAAACAGCACGGCCACGTCCAAGTCGGCCCCCTCACGGACCTCTCCGTCAAGGGCGGATCCGAACAACCAGGCCCCAACGATATTCGGGGCGCCCACGGCCTTGCCAAGACTTTCAGCGCTGATCTTCACGGCGGTAAAACCTCAAGACCTCGTCGCGGAACCGTTCGAAATCGCCCAAGCGATTGTTCACAATCTCGACGAGGATAGCGACGTCTATGCGATCGTACCGATGAACCACGAAATTGCGGAACTGCACCATCTTCTCGTAGGCCGGATGCGCCGACAGGATGCCCCGCTGAACACACCGCTCGATCGCCTGCGCGCTGGTGGCGGCCGGCGCCTGCCCATCCAGGGCTATGATACGCTGGCAGATATCGATTACCGCTTCCACCGCGACTTGCAGATCGCGTTCAATGGCCCGCCGCGTGCGCCAGTCGCCATCGAGTTGCGCCGCAGTCACCGTTCCCAGCGAGCGCAGCTCGTTCAACGTCGCGTCGAGCGCGTCAAGTTTTGCGCTTAGAACCCCATTGTGCATGCTACTCAATTCCTCTCTATATGGTGAAATATACGCATTAAGTATATCACATCCGGACAGAAAGATAAACAAATTCACCGCATGCCATTTGTGAGATCGAAGAGGCATGAAGAAGTCCCAACCATCGGCTGGTGCGTACGGGCTACCGCGCGCCGCACAACCGTAACGTTATGCTGAAAACGGATGCTTGACGTTGTCATGAGCACGACGTATCGTAATACCTGGAGGTACTCATATGGCCCGCTCAAAAGTCGCCGTTTCACTGGACGAGGACACACTTCGCCGACTGGACTATCTAGTCGACCGCGAGGTGTTTCCGAATCGCAGTCGAGCGATCCAAATCGCGATTGAGGAAAAGCTCGATCGCATCGAACGAAGTCGCCTAGCACGGGAGTGCGCGAAGTTGGACCAAGCGTTCGAAAAAGGGCTGGCAGAAGAGGGATGGTCCGAGGATCTAGCGCAATGGCCCGTATACTGAGGGGCGATATCCGCTGGGCGGACCTCAATCCAACCCGGGGCAACGAGCAGGCCGGACTTCGCCCGATTCTGGTGTTGAGCCAGGATGTCTTCAACGAACGGTCTGGAAAGGTTATCGCCGTCGCGCTCACGAGTCAGGAGCCGGGTGCGGGATTCCCCTTGACGCTTGAGTTGGGAAGCCGCGGCTTGCCCAAGCGGTTCTGGGTGAAGATCAGCCAGATACGGACTCTCGCAACCGAGAGAGTCGGCAAACGCCTCGGCCGCGCTACGCCTGAAGAGATAGCCCTGGTTGTTGAAGGATTGAACGAGATCGTCGGAGCATAACAGACCGTTGAAGCTGACGGATCGGCCTGGTCACGTCGCTGGCAGAGCTAGCGCCGCGCCAAGCCCGCCCGCGGCTTCACGCTGACGTTAGGCAGACGCTTTGCGCAGAGGAGGATTGTAGATATGATGGAGGCAATCAAAGAAATCAATTTACCTAACAACTGCTTCAGCCTGATATGTTCTTTGTCATAAGACGTGCTATTTGCTTCGCTCGGAAACTTTTGTGTCAAGCCCTACGGGGACGAAAATACAGGTTAAGAAAATGGTATGCCCTAGGCTTTCTGTTCCATTTTCCCTGAATCACCGAAACGAGGAGCCAAATTCACATGAGCGAGATCAAAGAAAGGGAAGAATGGCTGCGCACACTACTCTCGAATATTGATCAAGCAATCCAACCAGACACAAAAAGATCTTTATTCGAAAAGTGTGGACGAAATTGCGCAAAACGGCACCTTGGCGACTCCATAAATGAGTAGAAAGGGAATCTGGCGGCATTTCTAACAGAGATGCGACGTAACTACTCAGGTACCCGCCGGCGTTTGGCTATCAGCTGAGCGACAATGAGGGCCAGTCTCGTCTGGTACTCTTGGCGCGATTAGTCGGTGGTGGCGGTTGGGACGAAAGGGTTGCCGAGGAACACCCGCTGGAGGGCGTCCAGCGCATTGACGCCGTTCTTGCGCGCGGTGGACACGTAGCCGCGGATCCGGCAGAAGTTCACGAGGGCTTGGACGCTCCGGAAGGTTCCGGAGATCTTCTGCCGCAGCTTCATCATTCTCAGGTCGCGTTCCGCAGCGTTATTGTCAAAGGGAATGGCAAAGTCGCGCATGAAGGCGAGGATCTGGTCGGAATGGTCGCGGAAACGGTCGAGTAGATTACGGGCTTTGCTTTGCTTGCGACGACCGCGACGTTTGGGGCCGGGGGGTGGCGGCGGGAGCGGGTTTTCAGCGTAGCCGGCTTCCACGATCTGCAAGTAGAGGTTGAGGAATTGCACTTGGTCGGCGGCCGGGAGAGCACACAAACCGGCCGCGCCGGCGAGGGCGACCGCCTCCTTGATCGCCAGCAGGTGCACGATCATCGCCTGGGCCCACTGCTGGCTGTGTTCCTCCCATAGGAAGGTCAGCTCGCGTAGCAGATGGCTGTTGCACAAGGCATGGGCGCAGGCGTAGTCGAAATAGGACTTCCAGAAGTCGTGCAGGGCGCGCCCCCGGTAGTTGGGCAGGATGCCGGCGGCATCCATGGCTTCTCGTCCCCGCCGTTTGTGTGCGGAGTACCAGGTTACCTCGTTCGTCGAGACGGTATGCAGCCAGTGCAGGGACCCGGTGGCGCGCACGCCGGTTTCGTCGAAGCCGGCCACCGGCGCCGCGGCGGCCAGGGCGCGGATCGCCTCATCGACCGGCTCCAACCGCCGGGAGCAGTCGACCTTGAAGTTGGCGAGCGTGCCTTCGCTGAAGCTCGCGCAGGCAAACAGGTCGCGCATGATCTCGGCGAGCCGGTCGAAGGGCAGCAGTTGGTACTCGCCGAGATACACGCCAACGCTCTTCAGGCGCGGGCCGTACTGCACCGGGGCGGCGACCTCGGGTGGGAATGCGGCGCGGGTGACGCCGCCGCACAGGCAAGTCTTGACCTCCACCTGATGCTCGGTGACCTCAAGCCTCGGTTCCGGCAGATCGAAGACTTGGCGGCGGTCGACCCGGTCGGGGGCCTGTTCGGCCAGGGATCGGCCACAGTCACCACAACGCGACACCTCATGACGCAGGGTGTGGTCGGGCGTTTCCACCATGCGCAGCGTGCGTCCCGGATGGCCCGGCTGACCACCGGTCGGACGCTGGCTTTTCGGACGCAGGCTCTTCGGTTTGGGTTTGGAAAAGCCATCGGAGGACGGCGGCTTGTGACTGTTGTGCGAGTCCTTGGCCAATCGTTCTTCGAGGCTTTGCACCCGCTGTCGCCAGGCGACGTTCTCGGCTGTCAGAGCGGCGAAGTCGGCCGTGAGTTGATCCACTTTTCCGAACAACTCCAACAGCACGTGCACGACGGTCTCTTCGCCGGCCGCATAGATCGCTTCCGCTTCCTGGCGAGTCAACATCCGCACAGCTCCCGCCGGAAGTCGGCTACGAGGGGATACAGGTACACGTCCTTGACCGCGGCGCGGATACGGTGAGCCCGGTCGTTACGTGTACGCCCTTGCGTAGCGCCCACCGGCAGCCAGTTGGCGGCCCGGTAACAGGTTCCCTTGAAACGGCTGCGGTCCACGAATGTTTCCAGCGCATACACCGGGTGGCCGTACTTCGCCTGCCAGTCTCCAGCGATGCGCCGGGTGATGAGCCCCAATACATGACTGGCCAGATGCGGGACCTGGACCCAACGGGGAATGAGGAACCGGGTGTTGTTGGTCAGGCGCTGCAGGTTCGTCTCACGGGTGGGCCGGTCCCAGCCGATGAACGCATCGCGGTCGGCGCACTTCCAGGCCGCCGAACCGAACAGCAGGCAGGCCACCGGACGACCGCATCGATCCCACACCAGGTAGCGCAAATTTTCCCCGACCGTGTTGCGGTGTCCGAGGTAATGCTCGTGGGCAAGTAGGGAGTCGAAGAACCGGGCATCTTCCGATCCCGGCAAGACGACACCGACACGCAACGGTTGCAGGTCGCGCAACGCCGCCCGAATCGGCTCCGACGGACCGGCCGGTGGGGCCAGCAACCGATTGCGTCGGGCGTTGGACGAAGCGCCCCGCCGCGCCGGTAACCGGATGTGCCCAGCGCGCTCCAATTTGAGCAGCAGCGTCCGTGCGGCCATGTCCTTCAGTCGCCCCATGGCGTTACGCCACTCCCAGCGCACGCATAGTTCGACGCTCAGCCGCGATCGACCCCATTCGGGATGCGCATCCAGAAGATCACGAATCAGCGTGATGTCGGGTTCGCCAAGTTTTCGACCTTGTAGGACCATGACCTTTGC
>CAYOVG010000373.1:0-6617 GCA_964407285.1 uncultured Syntrophobacteraceae bacterium | reverse complement strand
CCCGGGCGTGCTCTCCGCCATTTCCGGGGTGCTCGGGAAGAACCGGATCAGCATATCCGCCGTCATCTAGAAAGGGCGCCAGGTGGAAGGCGCGGTCCCCATCGTCATGATCACTCATGAGGCCCTCGAGAGCGATGTGCGCAAGGCGCTGGCGGAATTGAACGAAATGAATATCATACACGGTCCCACGAAGCTCATCCGCATCGAGGGGAGCGCGGCCGATTCTTCGTTCCAGTCCTGAGCCTTGAAAGGGAGCACGAAAATGGAGTGGAAGTACGTTGTTCTGGTGGGAGACGGCATGGGGGACTACCCCATCGGGGAACTCGGCGGAAAGACGCCCCTGGAAGCCGCCCGTACGCCCAATATGGATCGGCTCGCGGCCATCGGACGCCAGGGGCTGGTGCGGACGATCCCCGAGGGTATGGAACCCGGCAGCGATGTCGCGAACATGAGCCTGCTGGGTTACGATCCGGCAACGCACCACACGGGACGGGCCCCCCTGGAAGCGGCCAGCATGGGAATTCGACTCGGTCCCGACGACATTGCGTATCGCTGCAACCTGGTGACCCTCGATACGGATGCAAAGGGCGTCGTCCGGATGGGGGATTATTCCGCCGGGCACATAACGACTCCCGAGGCGCATGCGCTGATTTCCGCATTGCAGGAGGCCGTCGCGGGCACGCCCCTCAAGTTGTATCCCGGCGTGGGCTACAGGCATCTTTTGGTCTGGGCCGGAGGGAACGCCGCTGTCGCCACCACGCCGCCCCACGACATCACCGGTGAGCCCGCCGAACCCTACGCGGCATGTTACCGGCAAGAACCGGTTCTCCTGGCGTTCAGGGAGAAAGCCGCGGCCATCCTGGCCGGCCACCCCGTGAACGCGAACCGGACCGCCGACGGCCGGCGTCCCGCCAATGCCGTATGGCTCTGGGGGCAGGGGAGGGCGCCCTCCATGCCTTCTCTCAAGGAGAAATTCGGCCTCTCCGGGGCGATGATTTCAGCCGTGGACCTGCTCAAGGGCCTGGGCGTCCATGCCGGGCTCGATCCCATCGCCGTGCCCGGCGCCACGGGATACCTGGATACCAACTACGCGGGAAAGGTGGAAGCGGCCCTCAGGTCCCTGGAAACGGGACAGTTCGTCTACGTTCATATCGAAGCCCCCGATGAGGCGAGCCATGAGGGAAGTCTGGCGAAGAAAATAGAAGCCATCGAAGCTTTCGACGAAAAAGTGGTCGGTCCGGTGGTGGAAGGGGCGATGCGGTATCCGCGAGTTCGCCTCTTCGTCGGCATGGACCATCTCACTCCCATAAGCAAACGGACGCACTCCACGGACCCGGCTCCGTTCCTGCTGGTCGAGCGGTTGAGCGCCCTGGCCGAGCATCCCCCCTCGGAAGCCGCCGCCGCTACCTTTTGCGAACGCACGGCAGCGGGTGCGGCGTGGGAAGCCGGAAGCGGGGTCGATCTTTTCAATTTGCTTATCGGGAAGCCTGCTCGACAATAGCCGTTCGCTATTGGATCGATTCCGAATCGCATCCGCTCCACGACCTATCAGGCTGCCCTTGTTCTATTGATTCCGTTTAAGCGACAGGATTGTTTTGCATGGCTGCACAGGCTCAAGTCAGGGTCCTCTACGCCGATACCGACCGTATGGGACAGGCCTACCATGGGAATTTCCTCAGATGGTTCGAGATGGGGCGGGCCGAACTGTTTCGTGCCGGGGGGATGAGCTACCGGGAACTGGAGGAGAGCGGCGGCATCTATCTGCCGGTCATCGAGGTGCACTGCCGGTATGTGAAGCCGGCCTTCTACGATGACGTTGTCGTCATTTCCACGTCCTTCTCCTTCGAAGGACAGGCCCGGTTGCGCTTCGAGTACGAACTCCATCGGGAATCGAACGGAGATTTGCTGGCCACCGGGTACACGGTACACGTATGTACCGACAACGACTTGAAAGTGATGAGGCCGCCGGAGATTTTGCGAAAAGTGCTCGGCGCGGCTTGAAGAGGATACTGGATGCCGGGTACCGGATGAAGGTCGTCCCGGCCCGGCGTCGAGCATGCCGCTGAAGATCGTGCGGAGCAGACGGCCGGAGTCTCAATCGGGTTGCTTTGTGCTTTACCGCACAAAATATTGCTCTTCCCTGATTGGTTGCATAATTGCGTTCTCAAATACCTTTCGTGCAGTCGGGATCGGGAGAATATCGGATTACCGGATGCATCGGGCTTTCGCCCGGCATCCGGCGACGCGTGTCAAGCAACTTTACCTGCAATGCCGAAGGAACGAAACAATGATTATATTTCCTGCGATTGACCTCAAGGAGGGTCTGTGCGTGCGCCTCATGCAGGGCGACCCGGACCGGGCGACGGTGTACGGAAAAGATCCCGCCGCCATGGCGAAGCGATGGGAACAGGAGGGGGCGAGCTGGCTTCACGTGGTCGACCTCGACGGGGCCTTCAGCAAGAGTCCCCGGAACCGGGAAGCGGTCGGCGCGATCGCCGGGGCCGTCTCCATTCCCATACAGGTGGGGGGAGGGATCAGGAACATGGAGACCATCGAAAGCTACCTGGAATCCGGGGTGCGGCGGGTGATCATAGGGACCGCGGCGCTCCGTCGGCCCGACATCATGGAGGAAGCCTGCGGGCGATTCCCGGGACGCGTCGCGCTCGGCATCGACGCCCGGGACGGCATGGCGGCCATCGAAGGGTGGAAGGAGTCCACGAGCACGGACGTGATATCTCTGGCGAACCGTTTCGGCGGCCTGCCCATCGCCGCCATCATCTATACCGATATTTCCCGCGACGGCATGCAGTCGGGCGTAAATGTCGAAGCCACCAGGAGGTTGCTTGAATCCACCGATATCCCGGTGATCGCATCCGGAGGCGTGGCGTCGCTGAAAGACATCGAAGCCTTGCTGCCCCTTGTTCCCCTCGGGCTTGAAGGGGTCATCACGGGAAGAGCGCTCTACAACGCCACCCTCGACCTGCGGGAGGCGCTGGAATTCGTACGGGCTCGCGCGGGTTCCCGTTAGCCGCTTGCACAAAAAACACAGGAGGTCGAAACCAATGGAACTGCAGCAACGCATCGAATCTGAGTTGAAGAATGCGATCCGGGAGAAGGATGAAACCAGGAGAACGGCTATCCGTATGCTGCTTACGGCTATGAAGAACAAGGAGAAGGAGCTTCGAAGACCTCCGGACGATACCGAGATTCAGCAGATCATCTCCTCTCAGGTGAAGCAGCGGAAGGATTCCGTGGAGCAGTACCTGAAAGGCGGACGCAAGGACCTGGCGGAGAAGGAGGAGGCGGAGATCCTGGTGCTTCAGGCTTTTCTGCCGGAGCAGTTGCCCCTTGACGCTCTGGAGAAACTGGTCGATGAGACGGTTCAGGAAGTGGGGGCTCACAGCGTTCAGGATGTGGGGAAGGTCATGAAGGCCGTAATGCCCAAAGTGGCCGGAAAGGCCGACGGGAAGCAGGTGAATGAACTGGTGCGGCGAAGGCTGCAGGGTGGGTAGAGTTGTTTCCGGGCATCCGCCGCCGGGTTGACGGTTGAATGTCGGCTATTGTCATGGCAGTGACGCAAACGGGCCATGTCTGTCGGTGAAGCGGGAATATGACGTGGAGGGCGGACCGGAACGGGAGGGGCCTGCCGCAATTGCGATGAGCAGCGTGTGGGAAGAGCGGCGCGCCGGAGGCCGTCCGGAGCGCGGTTGCAGGCAGTGGACCGGGAAAATATTGTAAATCCGAGCGCTTGATGGGATTGCGGCCTGATCCGTGCATAAGCGTTTTGTGCCTTGTACGAAAAACGCTACCCATGTGGAGCGGTTACAGTGTGAGGTGCGGGCGGGTGGGCGTAATTGTTTGCGAATAATACGGGTTTTCCCGCCGCAGGTACGGCGAGACGGGTTTTTTGGTTCAGACCCCTTGATTTAGCCATCCCAATTGGATAAAGATCTAGGGTTTGCGGATAGCCACATCGGGTGTTAGCGGAGAGCGAGCCGTCATCTATGAGTGTTTCGGAAATAGCCGCTCAGGTGAAACATTCGGTTGATATTGTTGATGTTATTGGTCAGGTGGTCCAGTTGCGCCGCGTTGGAAGCCGCCATGTGGGGCTGTGTCCTTTTCACCAGGAAAAGACGGCTTCGTTCCATGTGGACAGCCGGAACCAGTTTTTCCATTGCTTCGGATGCGGGGCCGGAGGGGACGTGCTGACATTCGTCATGCGATATCAGAATTTGCCCTTCGGCGATGCCCTGAAGCACCTGGCCGATCGCTATGGGATTCCTCTGCCCCGGCAGGATCAATCGACACGTGACGCACATGACGACCGGAACAGACTTTACCACATTCTCAAATCGGTTGCAGATTTTTTTTATGATCAGCTCCATCATAGCCAGGAGGGCAAGGAGGCGCGTGAGTACCTCCAGATGCGTGCTTTGCCCGAATCCGTCATCGAGGCCCAGCGCCTGGGCTATGCTCCCAACCGCTGGGACGGCCTGCTGCAGCACCTCAAGAAATCCGGTATCGATCCCGACCTCGGCGTCACCGCGGGAGTGCTCATCAAACATACCGACGGCCGGTACTACGACCGTTTTCGGCGCCGGCTGATTTTTCCGATAGCGGACGATCGAGAGAGAATCGCGGCTTTCGGGGGAAGAAGCCTGGACGGGTCCGAACCCAAGTACCTCAACAGTCCGGAGACTCCGGTCCACCACAAGGGCCGGATGCTCTACCAGATGGCGACGGCGCGCGAGGCGTGCAGGCGGGTACGGCAGGTGGTTCTGGTGGAAGGGTACATGGATTTGCTGGCGTTTCACGCCCGAGGGTTCCACCGGGTGGCGGCGACGCTGGGCACGGCCCTGACTCCTCACCAGGTAAGGCTTTTGGCCAGGATTGCCGACGAGGTCATCCTTCTCTACGATGCCGACCCGGCGGGGCAAAGAGCCATGGCGCGGGCTGCGCCGCTTTTTTTCAAGGAGCAACTGGCCGTATCGTGCCTTCAGCTTCCGCGGGGGATGGACCCGGATGATTTCCTGAAAGCGAAGGGAATCGAGGAATTCGACAGGCTGGTGCAACAGCGCAAAGATCTTGCCGCCCATGTGATCGGGCAGATGCTGGACAGCTGGGATGGTACGAGCGGGGGGAAGGCGAGGGTGCTGGCGGAAATCGAACCCGTGTACCTGTCCATGGTTCAGCCCGTGCTGAAGTCGGAATGTTTGAGGCTCGTGGCCGACCGCCTTTCCATCTCGGAGAAGGCGATCGAGGAGCAGCTTCAAGGCAAATATCGTGCTCCGAACAGGCGGTTCGCCTCCACGGGGGTAAACCCCGCGGGGTTCGCCCCTACGCCCCGGGGCCAATCGGCGCGCTCGCCCGAAGAGATCATTCTCTTTCTGATGGTGAGATATCCGGAATTGATTGGTGATGTGGGCGCTTCGGGCGCAGTAGGGCATTTTGAACCGGAGCCGCTTCGGATCATTGCGGAAACGCTCTTGCGGTCTCCCCATCCACCACGGGGGGCGTTCGAGGCGACGGCCGTTTATGAATCGCTTCCGAGCCGGGAGCTCAAGGAGCTTTTTACTCGAATCCTCATGGAATGGGATTCATTTGGAGACATAAACAGCGCCCGTCTGCACCTGAAAGACCGGTTGGGGGTGGTGCTGGAACGGGAAGAGAAGAAGAAACCTCCAAGTCTGCGCGAAGCCCTTAGGAAGGCGGAGCAGCAGGGCGATAAGGATCAGGTTCGCCTGCTCCTGGAACAGATCCAGGGTCTTTCTTCCGCGAAGAAGAAGACGAAGGATAGACCGGAAAACGCTTAGGGAGTGACAATGCAGATGACAGACAAAGAGATGAAGGAAAGACGCGATTCATCCTTTTCCAAGCCTGAGATGGACGATCTCAAACGCCTCATCACGGTGGGCAAGGAGAAAGGCTATCTTACCTATGATGAGGTTAATGAGGCCCTGCCCGAAGATCTCGTGTCACCGGAAAAACTCGACGATATGATGATGATTTTCGACGAGATGGACATCGAGATCGTCGATTCGGAGCAGCAGGTCCAGGTTGTCCATGATAGCAGCGGGCTGGATGCCGATTCCCTTGGCGATGAAGATGAGGAGGAGTTTCAGGTTGAGGCGGATACCGCCAGTCGAGTTACCGATCCCGTGAAGATGTATTTACGTGAGATGGGCCAGGTTTGCCTGCTCACGCGGGAAGGGGAGGTGGAGATCGCCAAGCGGATCGAGGCGGGCGAGCGTGAAGTCTTCAATGCTCTTATGGAGTCGTCCATAGGCGTCAAGGAGATCATGAACCTGCGCAAGAAGCTCGAGGACTGTACAATCCGGTTCCAGGAGGTGGTGAAGGAAGCGGATGAGGAGATGAGTCCGGAAGAGGAGGAGACGCACCGGAGCCGGGTCATCCGGATACTGGAAGAGGTGGAGCGTCTCGACGAGCACAACAAGATGATGCAGACGGCTATTCTCTCCCGGGGCCTCACTGCCGACGAGGAAGAGGAATACAAGAACCTGATTCAGCAGAACAAGGAACACATCGTCAACCTGCTCAAGGGCCTGCATTCGCTCGAGCACGAACTGAGAATCGGCGCGGTGGATCTGGCCTTTCTG
>CAYOVG010000372.1:0-6659 GCA_964407285.1 uncultured Syntrophobacteraceae bacterium | reverse complement strand
TATGGTGTTGCCTCTTCTCTCCTACACACTTCGCCCTGACTTATTGAGAAGTTACAAAAGTCCTTCAGCCTTGTTGACCAGGTGATAAGAATAAGAAGCGCTCTTCTGGACCCGAATGCTAAAGCAGATGCCATGATTACGTCTAATCAGAGGGCTTTTTACGACGTCCGCCGGTCGAGAAGCATAGAACTGATCAGTGACTGACAGCTATTTGCGCCGTTACGGGTTGGACTTCACCGAATCTTAACAGTCCCATCATGAGAATGCGATCTTGTCGTGCTGTACTGGTCCTCCGAAAGGAATTTCCCGACAACCCGGAAGGAGGATCTCGATGTTCAGTCAATTTTTCGGCAATTATCTTCTACAGCGGAAGCTCATCACTGCCGGGCAACTGCGCGACATACTGGCCCTTCAGGATTCCGTTCGCGTAAAGCTCGGAGTCCTCGCCATAGATGCCGGTTATCTTACCGCCGACCAGGTGGACAGGGTGCACCGGCTCCAGTCCAAAGTCGACAAGCGCTTCGGCGAGATCGCCATCGAGGAAGGCTTTCTCAACGAAGACCAGCTCTCCGACCTGCTCGGCAGGCAGAACAAACGTCACCTGCTCCTCAGTCAGGCGCTCATCGACAAGAACATCATGAGCTTTGAAGAAATCGACAGAGTGCTCGCAGAGTACAAAAAGGATTCCGGCCTCTCGGCCGAGGAGTTCGAAGCCCTCAAGAACAACGATATCGACTCTGTAGCGGCCGCCTTCGTGAAAATGCCCGACCTGGGCGATCCCAATGTCTACACCGCCTATTTTTCCCTGTTTGTCCGGAACCTGGTTCGCTTCGTCGACGGCGGCGTACTGCTGGAGCGCGCGGAGAAGGTGAGGGAGGAACCTTTCGAATGCCTGATCTACCAGGAAATGGATGGGCGATTCAAGGTCTTCACCGGTTTTGCGGGGTCCGAAAGCGCCATGGCCGGTTTCGCCGGCCGGTTTGCGGGAATGAACATGTCCCGCATGGATGATATGGCCTGCGATGCCCTTGGCGAGTTCATGAACATCCAGAACGGGCTGTTCCTCTCCAGGCTCTCGAACGACTGGGTCGAACTGGAACTCACCCCGTCCGCGTTCCGGAAGGCGAGCATGATCAGGTCCGTCGGCGTGGTTTACAAGGTCCCGTTCGCCCTGTCTTTCGGGCGGTTCAATTTCTTTTTCGGACTGGGTTCGCCCATTTTCAGCTAGACAATTGAAGACACAAGACACGGAAGAAGATCGAGGAGTTAAAAGTCATGGCCCGTATTCTCATAGTAGACGACTCCGTTCTGGCTCGAAACAACCTGAAGAGCATTCTCGAGACCGGTTCGCACAAAGTAGTGGGCGAAGCGTCCGACGGTGAACAGGCAGTGGATCAATACCGTAAGCTGAAGCCCGACATCGTGACCATGGATATTACCATGCCCAAAGTGAACGGCATCGACAGCCTGAAAAGGATCATTGCAGGCGACCCCGACGCCCGCGTGGTTATGATCAGCGCCCTGGGGCAGGGGGGAAAGATTCTCGAAGCGCTCAACAGCGGCGCCAGGCACTACATCACCAAGCCTTTCGAGGCCGACAAGGTATTGGAAGCAATCAAAGACGTTATGTCCAACTAGATGGCGCAATGATCCGATCAATTCCGGCTCATGCCGGCGGAGGTTTGTGCCCGTTTATTCCCGATGCGAAATGAGGGGAGAGCCCCATGGAAACCCACCCCCTGGTTCTCGACAGATATGACGAGAGCGTAGCCGAGGACGATACCATACGAAAGCTGGTGGAGCAGACGAGGACGTTCAGCCCCTCGGAGCACGGCGTGATGGTGCACCGGTTTTTCAAGGATCATTCCACCGCCGAAGGCGTGGTCGTCGTGGATGGAGACAAACCGGCGGGCCTGATCATGCGAAATGACTTCTACCAGAAGCTCGGTTCCCTCTACGGGCGCGATATCTTCATGCACCGCCCCATCCAGCTCATAATGAACGTGGACCCGCTCATCGTGGACGTTTCCGTGGACATCCCCTCCATCAGTCTGATCGCGATGAATCGCGATCAGCAGCAGCTCTACGACCTGGTCATCGTCACCGAGGACGAGAAATACACCGGAGTGGTGAGCATCAAGCGGTTCATGGTCGAGCTGTCGAGACAGAGGGGAAAGGAAATCGAACTGCTCAAAAAGCAGAAGGAAATCCTCCACATGGCCAATGAGGCCGAGATCCGGCACCGCAAGCAGATCGAATCGATCAACAACGTCCTGCGGGAGAAGAACGACTCCATCAAGAACCTCTTCGACAACGCCGGCCAGGGGTTTCTTTCCTTCGGAAGCGACCTGGTCGTTTCCGAGGAGCACAGCCTCGAGTGCGTCCAGATCTTTCGGGGGCCTATCGGAGGGAAGAACTTCATCGAGCTTATCGGCAGGCACGTATCGCACGAGATCGCGCAAACCATCGCATCGGTGATGGAAAACGTCTTTTCGTCAGCCAGGGCGCTGCAGCAGAAGGTGTACCTGTCCCTCCTACCCGATGAGGCCACGATTTACAACAAGATCGTGAGGATAGAATACAAGATCATCCAACACCTCGGGCAGAAGAGGATGATGCTGGTTCTTACCGATATCACTGAAAAGAAGAACCTCGAGACGAAGATGGCCGAGGAGCGGAAGAACCTGACCATGGTCGTGAAAGCGCTCTCGAGGCAGTCCGACGTGAACGCAGGGATCGAGGAATTCAGGAACTTCGCGGCCGAGGAAGCGCCGGCCATGATTTCCGGCGGGGAAGACCCTTCCGCCGTCCTGGCCGAAATCTTCCGGCTCGTTCATACCTTCAAGGGCGACTTCGCTCAGTTGGGTCTTCACAACACCGCGGCGAAGCTGCATGAAATCGAGGACTCGCTCGCCGCCATGACCGGCCGGAACGGCGGGTACATCCGGGAGGAACTGGCCGGCCTGGTGGGGCAATGGGACCCCAGAGCCATCCTTCGGGACGATGTTTCTATCCTTTCCGATACGTTGGGCAAGTCTTTCTTCGACAATGAAGAGACGTTTCGGATTGGAAAGGACAGGCTCCTCGAAATAGAACGCCGGGTGGAGCGCGTCCTTACCGGTGAGGAACGGGACGAGTTGGTTTCTTTGATCCGCTCCCTGCGCCATCACAACCTCAAGGACCTGCTGAGGCCGTACGGCGATTACGTGCTCAGTCTTGCGGAACGCCTCGAGAAGTCCGTCGAGCCGGTGCGGATAGCGGGGGACGATATCCTCATCGATAAGGAAGCCTACACTAGGTTCTTGAAGTCACTCACCCACGTGTTCAGGAATATGGTCGATCACGGCATCGAGACGGTGGAGGAACGGGTCGAAGCGGAAAAACCTGAATCCGGGAGGATTCAGTGCCTCATCAGTCGCTGGGGGGAGCGAGATCTGCGCCTCACCATCGCCGATGACGGCCGGGGCATAGATGTGGACATGGTGCGCGACCGGGCGGTGCGAAAGGGGATGCTCGATCCCGAAAGAGCGCTCGCCATGAGCGCCGGTGAGACCCACGAGCTTCTCTTCCTCGATTCCTTCTCGACAAAGGACGGTGTCACGGCCCTGTCCGGACGGGGAGTGGGACTCTCCGCGGTCAAAGCGGAAACGGAGAAGTTGGGCGGAAAAATCCTTGTGGATTCCGAACCCGGCCGAGGCTCTTCATTCAGCTTCATCCTGCCCGTAATCGCCGGTTAGGAGCTTGTTCGGGGGGCGCTTTTCCCGGTTCGGTCATTTCGGTGTCCCGGCCCCTCCGAAAGCGGGGGGTGACCCTGAAGTGTTACTGTTACCCCGGGATTCGACATCCGGCATGCAGTTTCCGACCACCGGCCTCTGCTTCGGCGGGCAATAGCGAAGCGTCGGCCGCCCTACCGGACGGAAATCGGAGGTCGAAAGTCGGATAAATCCATTCCGATCTCTGATCTCCGACCACCGACCTCCGTCCATCAGAGAATGCTCCGGCTTGACCGGACCCGGCGGACGGGTTAGGATGATCCGTGGACCGTATCCGCAAGGCGTACCCGCGCAAGTCTTCCCCTTTTAAGACATGGCTTACAAAAATGGACAAAGACGACGTATGCATCGGGCGAAAAGAAGTAAGGATCAACAGTTGGAACGAATTGCAGGATGAGCTTTTTGCCGATTCCTGGGACTCGGACCTCGGGCGTTTTCGTTCCCGCTACGCGTTCCGGGGGCTTTCGAACGCCGAATACCGGCTCGAAACGACCCTGATCCGGCTGAGGGGCAGATACGTAGAGGTGGAGCGGCACCTGCTCCGCAATTTCAAGAAATACGCCCATCGAAACGTCGTGGCGCGGGACTCGTTATGGCACTGGCTTTCCGTGGCTCAGCACTTCGGGCTCCCCACGAGGCTTCTCGACTGGACCTATTCCCCTTTCTTCGCCATGCACTTCGCCACTTCGAGCCTGGCCAACTTCGACAAGGACGGGGTGATCTGGGCGGTCAACTACGTCAAGGCTCACGAGTTGCTGCCGGACGAACTCCGGGGCATCCTTTGCAGGGAAGGAGCCAATGTCTTCACAGTGGAAATGCTTTCCGAATCCGTGGGATCGCTCAACGAACTCGCGCAGTCGGCGACGAAGGACATCCTGGTGTTCTTCGAGCCTCCTTCCATCGACGACCGCATCGTCAATCAGTATGCATTTTTTTCGGTAATGTCCAACCCGACGTCCGTTCTCGACGACTGGCTCGAGTGCCATCCCGGCATAGGATGCAAGATCGTCATTCCCGCGGGATTGAAGTGGGAGATTCGGGATAAGCTCGACCAGGGAAATATCACCGAGAGGGTGCTCTTTCCGGGACTCGACGGGCTCAGCCGGTGGCTGAAGAGGCACTACAGCCCCCGGTCGGGCGGTTGATCGGGCTGCCGGCGGAATGAATCGGCGAGCGGTATGCCGCGAGACTTCCGGCGCCGCCGCCTCGACGAGTATCTTCTTTCTCCTTCCGTTTCCGTCCGCTGATGTTTCACGCTGACGAACGCTCCGGCGCTCACCGCATATCTCTTCCCGTCCGTACGTTTCTTTCCCGGTATCGAAAAGGATGCGGGGCCCTTGAGATGGGCTGCAGCGGAATCCCGCCCGTTAATATCGTTAAATTCGATGAAATCCCCTATTCGTGCATGTCTCCGAACCCGGGGCGATTCGAACTGCTTGGCCGGCTCATAAGGTAGTTCCAGGGGGATGGGGTTGTGGACCTCACCTGGCAGGCCTGCCACACGTACAATATCGAATCTCATGCGATTCAACGGTTCGTCAAGGACTCCAACCCCTTCCTTGGTACCGGCTCATCGTTGAGCGGGGATTTCACGGCCCGGCAATAGAGCCCATAGCCCAGCTTAATTAGCCGCCCTTTACGGATCAGGCCGCGCAGGGCGCGACCGACCTGATCATATCCCCCGAGGTCGTGGAAATCAGCACGGAGGAACACGTCGCCCGGCTGTGGGCAATGCGCTTCAAAACGCATGTTTCCAGGTTTTCTGATCTCAGGTCGGTAACCTTTCCCATTGTCAAAATACGACATTTTATCCCTCTTTTCAAGAGTACCTCTACACAGGACTATCGCGGCTCAGTCCGCGTTCCCGGCAATTCCGGATCTGGAGCCGGCCGCTGCTTTTCCACTTCCGAAAGCGCTTTTCCCAAAACTGCTCTCTTGCTTGCCGGCTCACCGGGCATCGTTTCTTAACCGCGATCCGGGGGATTTTGGGGGATGGGGATGGAGTGGATGGGCCGGAGCGGGGTGCGGGCCGAGTCAGCCGTATTTCCCGCGGGAGATTCCGCCGGTTCGGTGGGTTGGTTCGTTATTCCCAAATCCGGGAAATGGGACGCATTCTTTCCTTCTTCCGACACTGCGGAGGAAAAGCCCGCCGGAATCTTTATCCGCCTTGCCGGCGTGTCGGCTCCTGTCGGCGCAAGAACAGGAAACCGTCGGAAATAGTCGGGGCGGCGGGGACGAAACCCCGCCCTCCCGTTTAGACCGTTTGAACCAACAGGTTTCTGATTCCGAGCATGTTCCCCGGTCTCGCATCAGTATCTGTCGAAATCCTCATCGAGGTGGCTGTCCCGGATGTCGCTACCCAGGTTCAGGTTCACCCCCGTTCCCTTTCCGGCATTTTCCGTGTCGGCCGGAGTGGAAAGGGTATCGGCGGCCAGTCTCCGCCGGACGGGCTTGCCGACGCTCGCGTGGACTATGCGGGAACCCGAAACTCTTTTGCCTTCCCTTGAATGCATTCTGCCGTTGAAAGCCTGGTTCGAACCCCGGAGGCTATCCGCCGGCATGGTGGCCGGGACCATCATACCGGAGGCGCCTTCGACTCTGAAAAATCCGATCGTGGTCTGAAGTTGCTCCGCCTGACTCAACAATTCCTCCGAAGTCGCCGCCATTTCCTCGGATGCCGTGGCATTTTGCTGGACCACGGTATCGAGTTGCTGGATGGCCTTGTTGATCTGCCCCGCTCCAGAGGCCTGTTCGTTGCTCGCGGCGGTGATTTCCTGCACCAGGTCCGCGGTTTTCTGTATATCCGGAACCATCCTCTCCAGCATCTCTCCCGCCTTCTCGGCAATCTGCACGCTGGCGCCGGAGAGCATGCCGATTTCGCCCGCC
>CAYOVG010000371.1:0-6663 GCA_964407285.1 uncultured Syntrophobacteraceae bacterium | reverse complement strand
TCCCCTGATTATACCCCATTTCTCGGCGCGAAAAAAGATCGCTCGTCATTCCTGCGTCTAATAGGAGAAGCCATAGTGTAAGTACCAGGAAACAGCGATAAAAAAGTACCACGGATTACCGTTTGATTCATCGTACCAATGGATACGATTGTTAGGTTCAAGCGTATACACTGAACAATTCGGATAGTCTCCGTGCCACTCATTAGTTGTCGAGAACTCGTTCCAAGACCGGATAACCATAAAGGGATTTCGGTAGTAGTTTATATAACTTAAGTAGTTCGTAAAAGTTGATGCATGCCGACCGAAATTCGGGGCATATACCGAAGCATACCCTGCTTCTGCCGCCATGCAATTTCCATTGCAGCGAAATGGCCATACCTTACCGGCAACTTCCGGCCAGTAATTATAATCTACTCCACTCCAGTTGTCCGCTACAATGGCATATCTTATTGTGAAGACGTCACGCAGTCGAATCAGCCCGCCCCCATAATAATCATCAGGAATTAAAGGATCAAATTGCGATTTATGTGGTATCATATTATATGGACCGCCGAAGGCAGGGGAACCGTTATTGTATACATTAGTACCTTGTGATATGTATATTAGTATTAATGGCTTGCCGTCAACAATAAGAAAAGCATCAGGATAGTACCTGTAATATGTAAGAGTAGCCCTAAGGTGGTCATGGATTGTTCCATATTGCTGATTGTCCCAAACCATATGCTCAGTGGTGCAGCCAGCACAGTCCGCCTCAACAATAGAAAACATAAAAACAGACTTTATTCCATAGTTTGATGCCAAACGGAAATTCTGTAACGCTCTGACTGATGCGGCGAAAATGTTATCATTTGATACCCACTGCTGCTTAGAGTTACTAATGTTATCATAAATAACGAAGTCTATACCAAGATCATGAAGATGCTGCGCATGAACAGTATACGTACTATCATTATTAGTGCTATAACATGTAGGGTAGTACCACAATAAAGACCCAACCAAATTTGAATAGTCAAATTGAAAAGGACGGAGTGATCCATTCAACCATCCATCACTATCACAATGCCCAGTATTATTGTAGTCAAACCATGTATAATAGTATATTCCTATTTGAGGTTTAGCGAATGCAACATTAGAGGATTCCAATAATGACAAACCAACTAAGAGTATCGTACAAGTAAGTAAAATGATTCGGACCTTGTGATGGCTTTTCGAAGAAAGAGACATAAAGGAACCTCCATTTTGAAAGAGCTTCATGAAGAAAAGCGGATAGAGTTGTTAAACTTCAACTCTGCGCAAAGCTTCAGTTCAAAAAATTGTCCGTAGGCACCCCTCCCTTCTTTCAGTGTATTCTGCCGACATTGGACGCTCACGCCGGCAGGCAATCGGAAATGTCAGAATGCTACATATGTAAGCAGACCTCTCGATCTTCACCTGGCCGATGTGTCTCCCTGCCCCCCCTCAACTCCGAAGGATCATCCGAATCCATCTATTGTTCAACCTCCGGCATGTACCGGGGACATTAGGGTTGCTTTGTGCAATGTAGGGCACATAGCAGGCAGAACAGATAGCCGGCTGCTGAAAACTTCCGTCTCATACGTTTGTAAATACATTATCCAGCCTCTTTCAGTCCTTTCGAGATCGTTTCCTTAGCTGTTTTGACGAATACTTTATCTTGACGCATCACTTTCGCATCCTATTCCTTTTCAAAGTACTTATCCGGACGACCAAGAGCTCACATTAAACTGGATTATGAAACCATAAAGCAAATGAGAATGCAACCCCATATTAACGATATGAGCACAAAATAGAACCATATACGTAAGATATAAATATTGTTGCCGATATTCTATTACATATACATAAAAAGAGAAAACCGGGGTAGAAGCGGCAGTTTAGGCAAGAGAAATACTCGACAGTGAAAAAGCTCGCAAGACCAGGAGGTTGTTCGAGAATTTGGTTTTTGGCAATTTCGCGATCGTAAATTCAGGTATATACGACGGCAAAAACCGCAAGTAACGGCATTCCCGGACAGTCTCCCGGTACTACTGTGTCAAAGATTTGCGAAGTGGCTCAGGTCAACGGTTCAGATTCGAGCATGCCAGATAACAGACTGAGCGATGCCAGGGTCTTTCAAGCTCTATGACACAGCAGCAACGGCATCCCGACTATTGGTGAGGACCGGCCGCCGGATTGTCGAACTGTTGGACCGGATTGCATTTCATGCTATAGTGAGATTGGGCATGGTTTATAGACCATGTGTTTGAGGTAACACTTGAAAGGACTCACCGCCATTCCCGCGCCGGCGGGAATCCAGGTTGTTCAAGGTTTCCCGGACCCCCGCCTTCGCGGGGGCGACCCTGAAGTGTTACCCTGTTTTGAACCATGCCGTGAAATTGAAGCATTTGAGACAGGCAAGCGAAGAAGGAGCGACGGCACGACCGGAAGAGCGCGCCGCAACGGGGGGACGACTCCGTTGCATGGCGGGAGCCGGCTGCAGCATGGCTCCCATGGCAGAGGCCTTCAGCCGGTTTCCGGCATCGAGCGTCCGGCGCAACTTCCCGCATAGCGGCCGATGCGACGAGCATCGCCTGGAAAGACACGGTCCAATGTTCCTTTCCCCTCAGCAATACTTCCGCCGGCAGGATGCGCGGCCACGCAAGCGTTTCGGCCAGCACTTCCTGTCGAGGGCCGAAACGGCCGAGCGCATCGTGCTTTGCGCGGAACTCCAACCGGACGATCCGGCCGTTGAAATAGGGCCGGGGCTTGGGGCGCTCACGGGTTTCATCCTGGAAAGAGCCGAAAGCGTCCACCTGGTGGAAATCGACAACGTCCTGGCCGACTACCTCGAAGCGCGCATCCAGGCTTCCGGTTACCGGGTCCGGGTCCACCGGCGGGATGTGATGAGGTTCGATTTCGCGTCGCTCAGCCGCGCGGAGGGCCGCCCCCTGGTGGTCCTGGGAAATCTTCCCTACAACATATCCTCCCCACTGGTCTTTCACCTCCTGGAATCCCGGAAGTGGATCGCGCGCGGGGTTTTCATGGTCCAGAAGGAGGTCGGGACCCGGCTTGCCTCAGGTCCCGGCGTCAGGGATTACGGCGTTCTATCGGTGCTCCTGGGCATATACGCCAGGGTGACGCCGCTTTTCGACGTCGGCCCGGGGCAGTTCTATCCCCCTCCCAAGGTGGATTCGATGGTTTTACGGATCGATTTCGACAACGATTCGGCCCCCGAAGTTCCTTCATTCGCCTCCGTACGCAGGGTGGTCAACGCCGCGTTCCAGCAAAGGAGGAAGACGCTTCGCAACAGTCTCGGAGCCCTCATGGGGAAGCATTCCGAGACGCTGGAGAAAGCCTTTGAGACCAGCGGCGTCGATCCGAACCGACGCCCGGAAACACTCAGTCCGGCCGAATTTCTGCTTCTGGCGCAAACGTTGGAGGAATTGCGGGAGGATCGTTAGAAAAGGACCCGACCCGATCGGCTATTTATGCCGTTTCCCCTTTTTCCTTTTCCCGCCGGAAGTTTTCCTCCATCTCATCGAGGGCGAGCGCCTTCTCCTCCCATTCTTCGGTGAGTCGTTGCAGCCGGCGGCGGCGCTCCTGGTATTCCCTTTGCAGATCCCGCACCCTGGTCCCGTTGCGGTAGGTCTCGGGGTCGGCGATGACGGCGCTCAGGGCGTCGAGTTCGCGCTGGAGTTTATCCACATCCGCTTCGAGCGACTCGACCTCTTTTTGCAGAGGCTTTTTCATGGCGTGGAGTTCATTTCTCCATTGCGCTTCCCGCCTCTTCCTCTGCTGGTCCTTTCGAGCGGCCGTCCCCCCTCCCCCTCCGGCGGCGGGTTTTGCGTCCCCGCCGCCATCCCGCGGTTGGCCGGCGGGAGACCCGGCGGAAGCAGCTTCCTCTTCCAGCCGCTTTCTCCAGATGTTGTCGAAATCATCAAAGTTGCCCGGAAAGAGATGTATCCGACCCGCCCCGGCCACCAGCACCTTGTTTGCGATCGCGTTGATGAAGTGCCGGTCATGGCTTATGAAGCACACCGAGCCGGTGAATGAATTCAACGCCCTTTCCAGAACATCGCGTGAAGGGATGTCCAGATGGTTGGTGGGCTCGTCGAGGAGCAGCAAATTGGGCTTCTGCAGCATGAGCTTGCACAGGAGGAGCCTGGCTTTCTCGCCGCCGCTCAGGGCCGCCACTTTCTTGAGAACATCGTCGCCGCGGAAAAGAAAAGCTCCCAACATTGCTCTGAGCTGCGTCTGCGACATATCCCCGGCGACCGAGGCAACTTCCTGGAACACCGTCCATTCCGGCCGAAGCTGGTCCCACTGGTACTGCGCGTAGTACCCGAGCAGCACCTGGTGGCCGGGCAGGCGACCGCCGGCGTCGGCGTCCTCCACACCCGCAAGGATTTTGAGGAGCGTGCTCTTTCCGGCCCCGTTGGGGCCCATAAACGCTATGCGGTCTCCGCGCTCGACCACGAGGTCGACGCCCGAATACACGACATGGTCCCCATACGCTTTGTGAACGTTTTCCAGTTCAATGACCCGCTTGCCGGAGCGTTGGGGCTCGGGGAACTTGAAATGGATCGATTCCTCTCCCCCCTCGGCAAGCTCCACCTGCTCCACACGATCCAGCATCTTGAGGCGGCTCTGGACCTGCCTCGCCTTGGACTTCCGGTACCGGTTGCGCTCGATGAAGCGCTCCACCTGCCGTATCCGGTCCTGCTGGTTTTTGTAGGATGCAGCCTGGATTTCCCGCCTTTGCGCCTTCTCCTCGAGGTAGTCGTCGTAGTTGCCCGTGTACTCCTGGAACCGCCCGTGTTCCAGTTCGAACATCCGGCGTACGATGCGGTTGAGGAACATGCGGTCGTGCGAGATGACGATCATCGCGGACGGGGAAGCCAGGAGGTACTGCTCGAGCCACAGGAGGGATTCCAGGTCGAGGTGGTTGGTGGGCTCGTCGAGGAGCAGGATGTCCGGTTCGGAGAGGAGCAACCGGGCGAGTTCGAGCCGCATGACCCAACCGCCGCTCAGGACCGACACCGGACTCTGTAGCCGGTTTTCACGGAACCCCAATCCGGCCAGCACCTTACACGCTCTGGCCTCGAGGTCGTAGCCCCCCAGCCGTTCCATGTGTTCGAGGAGTTGAGTCTGCCGATGCGCCAGGCTCTCGGAGCGCGAGGCGTCTTGTTCGGCTTCGAGGTCCTGTTGGAGCGCCTCCAGTTCGACACGTATCGATTGGATCTGCCGGTCGGTATCCATGGCATGGGCAAGGACGGTCTTGTCTTCGGAAATCATCCACTGTTGAGGGAGATATCCCATGCGCAGGTTCTTCGTTCTCATCACCGACCCGGCATCCGGTTCGGCGTCCCCCAGGATGATGCGAAAGAGCGTCGTTTTGCCGGCCCCGTTGGGGCCGATGAGCCCCACCCTCTCCCCGGCATGGATGTGGAACGACACATCCTGAAAAAGATCCTTCTTTCCCGTCAGCTTACTTACTCCCTGAACCGTGATCAAAACCTTCGGGCTCCTTTCCCTTCGCTTGCCGGTGACTGCACTTCTGAATTCTCCTAATCAATTCACTAATGGCCACAACTACAAAATCAGGTTGACACATCTCATCTTAGTAATGTATCAGGGGGAGTCCTAAAATGCGATAGGAATTCATAATTATTACGGGCTTCGGTTTCAGGATGCATTGCGAGGGGCCATTCTCGGCTTTTGGGTAAAGGAGACCATGGATTCAATTTTCGACCGATCGAGGAGCTTCTCAAGCGTTTGTCGTGTCTCCGGAGACACGCACCCGACGGATGCCTTATCCCATGCCGGCTCCAACTCTTCTAACGGTGCAGCCGTCGAAGACGGCGGCGGAGGACTCCTCGATACACAATGCAACATACCATACCCCAAAAGTACATACCCACCCTCTAAGATTGATCGGTAGCAAAAATGCAGAAGCGAACGGGTAAGTACTTCGATTTACTCTGGTCATACAGATACTCTCTCCTCATAATTGCTATCGGATGTATCCATCGTCTTTTTATTCTTTTGAATACCTCCAGCGATATCCGGGCAGTGATCGTGGAACATTTCAATGTCGGTTATCCTTGCGTAACATGGCAGTACCTGGATATTAGCGCCCTAACCACATATTTCTTGAAATCCATGCTCTATCTTCAGCAAAACCCACCGATTCCAAATGTTATCTTTGCGCTTGCAGTCAGAATTTTTGAATGGCCGTACCAGGTTTCCCATGTTCTCATTGCCTTCCAGGCCTTTTTATCCATTGGATCAACGCTGCTGCTTTTCCGTCATCTGAATCTCATATCAAAGTATGTATGGTTGAATTTCTTTATATCTATGTCTTTTCTTATGTCAACAGATCTTCTAGTAATGGAATATAATTACCTGGGGCAAACATTCTACGAAAATGCCACGATGTTTTTGGTATTGCTACTCACGTATATATTGATCAAATTTATCGATAACCCATGTCCTCGTTATTCATTAGGATTGGGAATAACGTCCGGCGTACTGGCCCTGACTCGAGCTTCTTTTTCTTACTTCTTTGTCGTCCCGGCTTTTTTTATTGTATTTATAACAATATTAAAAAACGGGTGCTCACCCGCTAATACTTTGATTTTGTAATGGTTCAAATTTGGCTGTCAA
>CAYOVG010000370.1:0-6675 GCA_964407285.1 uncultured Syntrophobacteraceae bacterium | reverse complement strand
CTTGCAGCGGCGCGTACTGCTCCAGGGCTTCCGTTCCGATCTTCTTTTTCAGTTCCCTTATCTCTCTGAAGGACCGGAAATCGTCCCATTCCAGCAGATCGCATGCGAGTGGGGCGATATCGGTGGCAAGGCGAGGATTCTCCCACAGGTTGGTGCGGCGGAAGACGAGGTCCTCGAGGTGCTGGACCGATTCTTCCTCCAGGATGGAGGCGAGAGCGTCTCTCCATTTGCCGTTCCCGTCGCCGGAATGGGACGCACCGAATGCAGAAGCCTTTACGGAAAATATACGGGATGGCCCGGCGGACGCGGAGACCGTGAAGATATCGTGAAAGACGCCGCGGGTTTCCCGGTTATCGTCCGGATGGCTGAATCCGTTCGTATAGTTCAGGTTCAGCAGCGGTTTCATGCTCGGGAAGACGAGGTTCAACACTTTCATCGCCACAAGGCGCGCGGTGGTGAACTTGATTCCCGATACGCTGTAGAGGCCTTTCGGTCCGCCATGGCGGCCGTGGTCGTGTATTACTTCGCGCACCGTCAGGGTTGTGCCGCCGTATTCAGTCGCGGGAAGGAGGCCGGAGAAGACGTGCACGATGTCGTTGTGGTCGAGTTCAATACCCGGGACGGCAAGGTTGAGGTCGTCGAGGAACTCCTCCATCTGTACGGCGGAGGGAACGGGCTGCGAGTCCTCGACCGGGCGATACCAGGGAGCATGGCCGGTGCCGGCCAGCAGTTTTCCTTTCCATGGCACTATGAAGTAGGTGCGCCCTCCGGGCTTTCGCGGCGCCGCGGCAACGGCATGGCTGGAGAGAGCGTCTCTGTTGAAGAGGACGTTCCAGGCGATCGAACCTCTGAAAAGGCCCGGTATATCTCTATCGAAACCCGCCGCCACTCTGCGACTCCAGGGGCCGGTCGCATTCACCACGGCCCTGGCCTTGAAATCGTAGCCTTCCCCGGTTTCACGGTCTAACCCTATAACGCCCGTCACCTCGCCCCGCCTGCTCTTGAGTATCCCGCAGGCTTCCACGTAATTGAGCGCCCCGGCTCCATATGCGCATGCCCACCGCAGAATGTCCATGAGGATCCGGTTGGAATCCGGCATGAAGGCGTCATACCAGATCGCCGCTCCTTTGAGCCCTTCCGCGTCCACGGCGGAGCACATCTCGCGGGCATCCCCGGCGCTGACCACTCTTCCGCCCGGAAGTCGCCTTTCCGGTGGAATGCCGCCCCGCACGGACAAAATGTCGTTGGCCAGGAGAGCATTTCTCAGCACGAAAGGCCGGCGCAGTCCGTCTCCGTAAAGGGGCATGAAACACGGCAAGGGCTTCACCTGCCCTGGAAAATGCTTGATGAACCAGTGGCGCTCCCCGACCGATTCGACGAAGCGCTTCAAGTCCAGGGTCTGCAGGTAGCGCAGTCCCCCGTGGAGTATGCGCAGGCTGTTGAAGGTCGTGGCTCCGCCGAAATCCCCTTTCTCCAGGAGAAGAGATCTAAGTCCCCGTCGCGTCGCCTCCAGGGAGAGGGTCGCCCCCTGGATGCCCCCGCCGATAATCACCAGATCGTATTTTTCCCTGGATGCCGCCTCAGGATCTCTTATTATCTTCATGTCTGCCCGTTCCCCGCTCATATGAGTCCCTGTTCCACGTACCACCCGGCGGTCCTCGCGATGCCGTCGCGCAGCCTCACCTTCGCTTCGTATCCCAAAAGCCGCCGGGCCTTCGCCGTGCTGAACGCCCGGTCTTTATGGAAGAATTCAACCCGCCTCGGGTATATGGGCGGTTCGATGCCGAGCGGACGGCAAACACGGTCGCAGAGCACCGCCGCCGCGTATACCGGCAGAAACGGAACGCGCCACTTCGGACGTGGTTTCCCCAGGGTGTCGCTGATGATTTGGACCAGTTCACCGATTGTTGTGTACTCGGGACCGGCTATGGTGAAGACTTCCCCCAGCGCCTCGTTGCGCCGCCCGCAAAGCGTGATTCCCTCGACCAGGTCGTCGATGTAGGTCAGGTGGTAGAGCACGCGGCCCGCCCCGATCATCACGAAGTAGCCCTTGCTGATGGGACGGAAGAGTTTGAGGAACCGCCTGTCCCCCGGCCCGTAGATCCCGACCGGACGGACAACGGCCCCCGGCAGTCCGGCTTCGAAATAGCCGCGCGCCAGCAACTCCCCTTCGAGTTTGGACTCCTGGTAGTGGTCTCCGGGCTTGAAGCGATAGTTCTCGTCGGCGGGAGGTTCGTCGATTTCCCCCTGGACCCCCACCGTCGAGCAATGGACGAACCGGGCGACATTTCCCGCGACCGCGGCATCCAGCAGATTGCGGGTCGCCCCCACGTTCACCTGCCGGAACTCGTCGCGGTCGGCATGTTCGGACCTATACGCGGCTGCGATGTGGTACACTCTGCCGATACCGTGGAAGTTGTCCTTCACGTCCACCGGGTCCTTGATATCCACCTCCCGGCACTCAACCCCCAGGGCCTTCAATTCATCGACCCAGCGGCCCGGCCTGACGAACGCCACGACGTCTTCGCCGTCGCTCAACAGCCGGCGGCAGAGCGCGCCTCCCGTAAAGCCGGTCGCTCCCGTAACCAGAGTCTTTCCGCTGCTCATACCACACCTCCCTCCAGCCACATCTTTCGCCACGCCTGAAAAACCATCAGGGACCACAGGATGTGGCTGTGGTTCGCCCGGCCGCCCAGATGCTCCCGCTTGAGCCTTTGAACGGTGGTGGGCTCGAAGAGTCCCTCCCGCGCCAGGTTTCCTTCGTTCAACAGGTCCTCCATGAGGGACCGCAACTGAGTGGACAGCCAGTTCTTGATGGGAACGCTGAACCCCTCCTTCGGCCGGTAGATGCATTCCGCCGGAAGACGGCAGGCGGCGACCTGCTTGAGGAGCACCTTGGTCCTTCCGTTGCGCACCTTGAGGGAGGGGGGCATCCGGAAGGCAAGTTCCACCAGTCCCGTGTCGAGGTAGGGAACGCGGGCTTCCAGGGATACCGCCATGGACATGCGATCTACCTTCACCAGGATGTTGTCGCACAGGTAGCTCTTCAGATCGACGTAGAGGCTCCTGTTCAAGGGGTCTCGGTCGCCCGCTCTCCGGAAGAGTTCCAGGATGTGGGAGGCCACGGGCGTCGTGCGTTCCCTCGAAGCTTCTCCGGTGAGCAATTCGGAAAGCAGCGCCTCGCTCGAAAAGATACGCCACCGCGCATGAGAAAGATCCTGCGGATAGTCCAGCCCTTCGACGAAGCGCTTCGCCTTGTTTACCAGCCCCTTCTTGGCGGCAGTGGGTTTGAGCCCCCTTACGAGCGGTTCGATAAACCCGGTGCGAATGACGGCGGGAACCATGGAGTAACGCCGCGCCATGTCGGCGGCGATGTAGGTTTCATAGCCCCCGAAAAGCTCGTCGCCCCCGTCTCCGCTGAGCGCCACCGTGACATGCTTTCGCGCCATTCGCGACACAAGGTAGGTGGGAAAGATGGAGAAGTCCCCGATGGGGTCGTCCAGGTAGTACATGAGTTGCCCGAAGAGCTGCTCGATGTCCGGCTTGATGATCTCGTGCCTGTGCTGAACCCCCAGGTGCGAAGCCACCCGTTGCGCCCACTTAAGCTCGTTGTAGCTCGGATCGTCGAAACCGATGCTGAACGCTCCCGCCGGCCCCATGGACGCAACCATGAGCGAGGAATCCACCCCGCCGGAGAGAAAAGCCCCCAGCGGCACGTCGCTCACCAATTGCCGCTGCACGGACTCCTTGAGCGCGGCGTCCACGGCTTCACGCCACTCCCCGGCGTTGCGCGGCGTCGCGCCGCCGTTCACCGAATGAGCCGGAATGTCCCAGTAGGGACGCGGTTGGCAGGCGGGACGGTCGAGGTCGATCTCGATCATATGCCCGGGCTCCAGCTTCCGGATCGCCTTGAAGAGCGTGCTGCGCCCCGGAACGTATTCCCACGCCAGGAACTGGCCGAGAGCGTCGATGTCCAGGTCGCGCGGAATGAGACCGGTCGCAAGGAGCGCCTTGATTTCCGACCCCCACACCAGCCGCTCGGGGGTGAAGTGGTAGTAGAGGGGTTTTATCCCGATGTGGTCGCGCGCCAGGAAGAGCTTGCGCCGCGCGGAGTCGTACAGGGCGAAGGCGAACATTCCGTTGAAACGCTTCGGAAAGTCCGGTCCGTACTGCTCGTACGCGTGAACGATCACTTCCGTATCCGAATTGGTTTCGAACGTGTGGCCCAACGACTGCAACTCCCTACGCAACTCCCGGTAATTGTAGATTTCGCCGTTGAAGACCGTACGCACCGTGCGGTCCTCGTTGAATATGGGCTGGCTCCCCCCGCTCAGATCGATGATCGAGAGCCTGCGCATGCCGATCGCCACGTTGTCCCGGATTTCCATGCCCGATTCATCGGGACCTCGATGGACGATGGCGTCGCACATGGCGCTCAGTTGGGCGAGCGTGGGCGCGCTTCCGTCAAATACCGCCATTCCTGCAATTCCGCACATCAGGCGATCACCTCCAGCAGTCGTTTGACTTTGTCCTTGTAGGCGGGCCGGGAGTACTTCGTTTCGTAGAGCCGCCTGGCGTTTCGCGTAATGCGCCGCACTTCCCGCTTGTTGCTCAAGGCCAGAAGAATGCCGCGAGCCATATCCCCGGCTTCGGGCTGCACCAGGACGGCGACATCCTTGTCGAGGACCTGCGTGTGGGAGTGAATGTCGGTCGCGACGAGCGGTATTCCACTGGCCAGTTGCTCGTAAATCTTGAGGGGAGTATTCGTGCCGGCGTTGCGGGGCGATACCAGGACCGAGGCGATCCGGTTGTAGCACCGGGCTCTCCCCGGCGACACGTAGCCCGTGAAGAGCACCGAGGACTCGATGCCGAGCCTCTCGGCCATCCCCCTGTAGCGCTCCACCTGGTCCTCTCTGCCCCCGACAACGAGCAGGAAGGCATCCGGAGCCTCCGCAACCACCGCCTTGAAGGCCTCGATGAGTATATCGATCCCTTGATATGGCTCGAGAGTGCCCGCGTAGGTAATGAACCGCTTTTCTGAAGGAACCCAGAAGGAGAAGGGCCCTTTGTCCGTGGAGATAACGCAGGAGTCCTCCCCGATATCGCTCTCCCTGTCCCGAAAAACGATCTGATCGAACAGCGAGTTCTCTATGAGCAGGTGCCTCTTGTGGTCCCGGATCAACCCGTTCACGTAGCAGTACAGGTCCGGGCATATGGTGATGATGGCGTCCGCCGTGCGGAGGCACCAGTCCTCCAGGCGCTTGAAGACGCCTATGAGGAAGCGGGATGTGGTGAATTTGAAATTGGTCAGTTGCTGCGGGAGGCTCGAGTGCATGTCGTAGACCAGCTTGAATCGGAAAATCGGCTTGAGCAGATTGCAGAAGAAGACCGCTTCCTCGTGCGCATGGACGAAATCGTACCTGTTGCGCAGGAGGAGGCCGATGGTCCAGAGCACCATGAAGATGTCCAGAAACAGCTTCTGTGGCGAAGGCCCCACCTTGATGTGTCCGAGAAAGGAGAAATGGGGGATTCGTATGATGCGGACTCCCGGGATATCGACATCGCTGCCCACGCCGTACGTCAGCAGGTCTATCTGAACCCCCAACTCCGATGTAACCAGGGTGCGATAGTAAACGCTGAAGGGTGTTCCCCTTGGCGTAAAGAACGGTTGAGGAGATATGATCAGTGCTTTCATAACCAGATCCGATCGTTTCACCGCCAATGCAGGGCTATCGGCGCATCGAGTTCTGCTGTCTACGCTTCAGCACCTGCATTGCCAGTTGGTTTCTGAAGAACGGAAGCGGATGTTCGAGCCGCCCGTAAGGTTTGATTTGGGTCGCCGGGGCGCGCAGGACGGCCTTTATGTCTCTCGCCGGATTCACTCCGTCCGCCATGCCGGGAACCGTGAAACCGAAACTCCCCGCTCTGCCGGACTGTGAAGGAAACGGCAAAGGATCGCTGCCGGGGAGGACCTTGATTCCTCTTGCCCGTGCAAGCTCGAAAAGGTGCGGGTCCGGCCAGAAGACCGGGCGTCCGCCGTTATCCCCCAGGAAAAGCCATGGGACGTCTCCATCTCGAAGGAGAGATTCCATGGCTTTGCCTCTGCTGCCCCACCACTTGCCGGGTCCCCACGGTGCCACGGGGATTGCTCCGTCGGCGGCGGCTTCGATCGCCAGCCTCTTCAAAGGGTGTTTGCGATCCTCGTAGTCCCGGTCGACTCCCAGGGCGAGGATTTCAAGGTTTTCCGTCGAGACGACCTGGCGGCCCGCAATGATGAACAGCCCTCGTGAACCAGCGCGGATGGAGTTGGAATTCGGATTCGAGCACGGATTCGAGTCGGGAATCGAATCCGAGCCGGCGCTTGCGTACAGCGAACATGCCTCGTTCGTACGATGAAAACTCCACCCATCTATTCTTCTGCTCCCGGATGAAACCCCGGCCCCGTTTCCGGTGTGATTCCGGGCCAGTTCCATCAGTTCCCGAAACCGGTTATGCCTTGCCGTCTCAGCCAAAAGCAGGACCGCCATCCAGGGTTCGCTCCCCTTTTCCATGTCCGCGCGTTTCTTGAAGTTTTCATACGCCGCATCGAGAAAGGCCGCCGGCTCGAAACAGTCGTGAATATGAACGTGCGCATCGATGAGGGCCCGCAAGAACGGCTGCCAGACGACGTTTTGC
>CAYOVG010000369.1:0-6762 GCA_964407285.1 uncultured Syntrophobacteraceae bacterium | reverse complement strand
GGAACAACTCGGACAAGTGGAACGACTGGTTCGCCATCAGTCCCAACGAACGGGTGGGAATCGGAGACGTGGATGGAGACGGCAGAGATGATTTCGCCACGTTCCTGCCGCCCCCGTACAACCAGGTTTATGTCGTCTACTCGCAGGGAAGCAGCATGTCCGACAACTTCCTGGCTACCAGCGGATTTCCCACGGACACGACAGACCGGCCATGCCTGGGCGACGTCAATGGAGACGGCAGGGCGGATCTCATTTCCTTCAAGCAGAGTGAGGGAAAAGTGTACGTGAAGATCACGAACTGACGGTGAGCGGAGGGCGAAAATCGGACCGGCGGAGGCCCGGAAGCGGGGGCCTCCGCCGGTCCGCTCTCATGCGTCGAAGAACGCCCGGTTGGCCGTGAACATCTTTCCGGGATTCAGGATGTTCAAGGGGTCCAGGGCCTGCTTGATGCGCCACATGGCGTCGAATGCGTCCTTTCCAACTTCTTTCAGGAAAAATGGAGACTTGGCGACACCGATCCCGTGCTCCCCCGAAATGGTTCCACCCAAACGCAGGACCTCCCCGAAGAGTTCTTCCACCGCCATACCGGCGCGGTGGAGTTCGTCCCGGTCCTTGCGGTCCAGCATTACGTTCGTATGGATGTTGCCGTCGCCCGCATGGCCGAAGTTGACGATCGTGAGCCGGTGTTTTCGAGCGATTTCACCTATGGACCGGATGAGTTCCGGGATACGGGTGCGGGGAACGACCACGTCTTCATTGATCTTGTCCGGCCTGATACGGCCGAGCGCGGGCGATATGGAGCGGCGGGCCTTCCAGAGACTTTCACGCTCCTGACCGGACCGGGCGATTTCGACCCGTGCGGCTCCGCACCCCGCGGCTATCCTCCGGACCTGCTCCGCGTCACCGTCCAGGACGATCTCCCTTCCATCCACCTCGACCAGGAGAATGGCTTCGATATCCGGAGGGAGCCCCAACCCGGCATAGTCTTCCACCGCCCGAATGGAGGCCTGATCCATCAACTCCAGGGTCGAGGGAATCACCCTGCTCCGGATGATTTCACACACAGTCCGAACGGCGTCGTCGAGGCGGGGGAAAACGGCGAGCAAGGTTCGCAGGCCTTCCGGAGCGGGCAGGAGGCGCAGGGTGATTTTGGTGAACAAGCCCAGCGTTCCTTCGGACCCCACCATGAGGCGTGTCAGATCATACCCCACAACGCCCTTGACGGTTCGAGAGCCCGTGCGAATAACGGCTCCGGTGGGCAAAACCACCTCCATCCCCAGCACATAGTCCCGAGTCACGCCGTATTTGACGGCCCGGGGACCGCCCGAACACATGGCGACATTGCCCCCCATGGTGGAAAAGTTCAGGCTCGCCGGGTCCGGAGGATAAAAGAGGCCATCCTGAAGGACCCTGCGCTGCAGATCGCCCGTAACCACTCCGGGTTCGACGACCGCCAGCATGTTGTCGGCATCGACTTCCAGTATGCGATTGAGTCGGGTGAGCACCACCACCATGCCTCCGCCGAACGGAAGGGCCCCACCCACGATGCCGCTCCCGGCCCCTCGAGGGAAAACGGGGAGCCTCTCCCGGTTGGCCAGTTTCATCAGTTCGGCCGTCTCACCCACATTCGCGGGAAACACGACGCAATCCGGCGCCGCCGTAAGCCTGCTGGCGTCGTAGCTGTAGCAGCAACGGTCTTCCGGAGAGGTCAGCACGTTTTCCCGCCCCACGATTCGAACGATTTCGGCTACAGGGATCTTTCCGTCCATTTCCTTTCCTCCGGGCTCCCCTATCGTTTTGTTGAAGTCCAGGTTGCCCGCCGCCGCCACAGAATTGGCTGCCTGATTGCGGGGGCATCCAACTCGTCACGGCGGACGGCCGTAACAGCTCAAAACAGTTCTGTCTCACTGCCGGATTGGCCGCGTAATCACAGTCCCCGGCGCCAAAAGCCCCAAACCCGCAACCCGAAGCCGCAACCCACAACCCGTAACTCGCAACCCGCAACTCGCAACTCGCAACCCGCAACCCGAAGCCGCAACCCGATCATAACCCGACGGGCGATGCCGGGCTATTCATTCCATCCGGTATTGCATGAATTTCCTGTTTGTTCCGACGGAGAAATCGGTTATACAATGATGGAAATCGTAACCAGGATGTAAATGCGCATGGTTGAGGAGCGGGTGACATACGCGATGTTGCCCGCGCCATGGAGACGTGCACCGCATTTCGCAACCACCGGCTCTGTATCCCCCCGCTGTCGGAGTATTCCGCGGGATTGCCGTTGTAATCCAATCAATCCCATGTGTCCCGAGCAAGAGAAACGGATTAATGAAGCGGCAAGTCACCATACACATCGGCGAATTTTACGCCGGCAGGGAACCGACAGTCATCTATACGCTTCTGGGATCGTGCGTGGCCGTATGCCTGCATGACCGGATCAACAGGATAGGGGGAATGAACCACATCCTCCTGCCGGGTAAAGCGGACCTGAAGGAGTTCGATTCCACCGCCCGATACGGCATCAACGCAATGGAGTTGTTGATAAACAAAATCATGATGCTGGGGGGCAAGCGATCGTTTCTCACGGCAAAAGTGTTCGGCGGGGGCCATGTCCTTCCAAGCATCTCGCTGGAAAACGGGGTCGGGAAGAAAAACGTCGAGTTCGTCCTCGATTTTCTGGAGATTGAGTCCATTAAAGTGATCAACAGCGACGTGGGGGGCCGGGTTTCCCGCAAGCTCTACTTCCATACCGATACCGGCGAGGTCCTGCTCAAACGCATCCCGCACACCATGCAGTCGCAGATTTCCGCAATGGAGAAGGAGCAACTCGAACGGTTGAAGCAAGAACACTCTAAGCCGGGCGGCATTACGATATTTCAGGACGATGATTCGTAGACATGTACGAGGCGGACCCTGCCGAAAATGGTTGCCGCTCGATCTCTTGATCGCGATTTGCGCCATCGGTGGCGGGGTCGATGCAAGGCGCCCGGTTCCGGGTGTCGGATGGGGCTCATTCTCATCCAACACCCGATATCCGGAATTCGGCATCTTTTTCCACTGTCTCGCCGGTTGAAGGCATCTTCGGCGGAGGACCGCAACCCTCCACCACCGAAGGCAGACTGGAAGTGACGAGGTAGAATGGATACCATAAGCATCGTTTTGGCGGTATCGCTCGTGCTTCAATTCGCCGCCGCTCTGGCCGCGTTATCCATGATACCCCTTACGGGGAGACGCAAAGCCTGGCTGTTCATCTCGGCCGCCATCTGCCTGATGGCGTTGCGCCGCCTGCTCGCCTTTTCCCATGTCCTGGGAGAGGATCGGTTTGCGCCCGGCTACCTGAGTTCCGAACTGGTATCCCTCGCAACATCCGCCTTGATGCTCGTCGGAATACTGCGCATCGGCCCGATCTTCACGAACATCAAACGCTCCTCGGACGCCTTGAGGGAAAGCGAAATGCGCTATCGCGCGATCGTGGAAGATCAAACCGAACTGATTTGCCGATTCTTGCCCGACCGTACTCTCACCTTCGTCAACGACGCCTGCTGCCGTTATTTCAAAGCGAAGCACGATGGATTGATCGGAACCGCCTTCGGATCGTTTCTTCCCGATGTGGAAATAGAAAAATGCACGGCTCTCATGAGGTCGCTCGACAGGGAGAACCCGGTCGGGGCGCTCGAACACCAGTTCGTCACGCCGGACGGCAAAACCCGATGGCAACAGTGGACCTACCGGGCAGTTTTCGATGACGAGGGACAATTCATCGAGTTCCAGGCGGTCGGGAGGGACGTGACCGAACGGGTGCTCGGAGAGAAAGACCTCAGGCTGTTCAAGGCCATCGTCGAATCTTCCAACGAAGCCATCGGCATATGCAACTCCGAAGGCAGGGTGGTCTATGTGAACCCGGCCCATGAAAAGCTGTTCAAGCGTCCCCTGGAGGAGGCCGAGAAGTTCGACCATCTTATCTACTACACTCCCGAGACGGTTGATATTCTTCGCGCGGAGATCTCGCCCGCACTGGAGAGGGGGGAGACGTGGGAGGGAATGGTCGAGATGATCGACGCCGAAGGCCGCCGGTTTACTGCCTGGGAACGCGCCGATGCGGTTCGGGATGCTGACGGAACGGTGCTTTACGGATTCGGGTTGATGCACGACATCACGAAACAGAAGCAGGCCGAGGAGGCCTTGCGCGAATCCGAAGAACGGTACAGGGCGCTTTTCGACAACGCGGGCGACGCCATTTTCGTTCATGATCTCGAAGGCCGCCTGCTCGATGTCAATCTGGGTATGTGCGAACGGCTCGGATACGACCGGGAGCAGTTGTTGCGGATGTTTGCAGAGGGAAAGGTCATGCCCCATTGCCCCGTCCCGGTTTCGGCATTAACGGAAAAGGTGTCCGGCGAAGAGCGTGTTTTCCTCGAGATCGAACATGTGCGTAGAGACGGCGCCATGATTCCGTTCGAACTGAACAGCAGGGTGATTTCCTTCGGCGACCGGCGGGTCATTCTCAGCATCGGCCGGGATATCACCCGGCGCAGGCAGGTGGAAAAGAAACTGCAGGACCACCTCCATTTTCTTCAGACGCTCATAAACACCATCCCCAATCCCATCTTCTTCGTCGATACCGGATTGAGGTATCAGGGATGCAACAATGCTTTCGAAAAGTACCTCGGGCGCGACAGCAAGGGCATCATCGGAAAATCGCTGTTCGACCTTTATCCTGCCGGCTTTGCGCAAAGGCTCCGGGAATCCGACCTGGAGACGCTGCAAAACGCCGGGTTGACCGTCCGGGAGTACTCCACCGTTTACGCCGACGGCGACCGGCGGGACATTATTCTGAGCAAGGCCCCCCTTGTGGGAAGCGATCGGAAGGTACAGGGTCTGGTCGGCGTAATGGTCGATATTACGAAGATCAAGGATGCCAAGAGGAGGCTGCGGGAAGCCAAACTGAGCGCGGAACTCGCCTACAGGGCCAAGAGCGACTTTCTTGCGGTAATGAGCCACGAACTGCGGACTCCCCTCAACGCCGTCATCGGATTCACTCAACTGCTCCTCGACAGGGTCTTCGGGGAACTGACGACGTTGCAGGAGGAGCACATCATCGACATCCACCAAAGCGCCCAGCGTCTCCATTCCCAAATCACCGATATCCTGGAATTTGCAATGGCCGGGTCGGACGACCGCGACATGTTGATCTCGGACATCAAGCTGGATGAGTTGATCGAAAAGAGCATCACCCTGATAAGACCGAAGGCTTCGGAGCGCGGTATGGAACTGTCGGTCGAGATGAGCGCGGCCCCCGTGACCATACGGGGTGACGAAAGAAAGCTGAGGCAGGTGCTTTACAACCTCCTCTCCAATGCCGTTAAATTCAACTGTAACGGCGGTGAGATCAGAGTCCTCGTGGAGCGCACCGGGTGCGTCAAACTTTCCGAACACGTGGTTATCTATTCCGGGGACCGGGAATCGGAGAGCGAGGATGCGGGCGGCCTGGTTCATCTTTGCATCACGGACACAGGGATTGGAATCAGACCGGAGGACTTGAACCTTATCTTCGAACCTTTCAGGCAGGCCGATACTTCATTGAGCCGGAAATACCAGGGTTTCGGATTGGGGCTGGCGCTATCCAGAATATTTACGGAAATGCACGGCGGCCAAATCTGGGCCGAAAGCGAGGGCGCCGGTAAGGGAAGCTCATTCCACCTGGTTCTTCCCGTATCGGCGCGTGGCGTACAAGACATCAACCCCTATGCAAAGGCGCCGATTCATGAAGAGCAAGAATACACCGCCCCCCGGCAGGTCGAACTCAAACTCGGAAACACGCCCCCCTAACCCTCCCCATCCGGGCAACCACCGGAAAACGAAAATCGTCTGTACAATCGGGCCGGCCTCGTCATCGCCCGAAAGAATCCGGGAGTTGATCCTGGCCGGGATGAATGTAGCCAGGCTCAATTTTTCCCATGGGACCCACGATGAGCACGGGCGCGCGATGCAAATCCTGCGCGGGGCGTCCGAGGAAACGGGCAGGGAAGTCGGAATACTGCAGGACCTCGGCGGCCCGAAGATCCGGCTCGGCGTGTTGACCGGAGGCGAGCGCCGCCTCCATCCCGGACAAAAAGTCGTGCTCGAAGCCGCGGAATCATCCGATTCCGAGATCATCCCCGTCAATTACCCTTACCTCGCGGAAGACGTGACCGTCGGGGAACGCATCCTTCTGGCCGACGGACTGGTGGAACTTCGGGTCGAGAGCAGGCAAAAGGGTCGAGTCGCCTGTGAGGTCCTGGCGGGCGGCGCCATTTCTTCGCATAAAGGGATAAATCTCCCGTCCAGCAGTCTGCGGATTCCTTCCTTTACGGAAAAGGATGTGCGCGACCTCCAGTTCGGCTTGCGGGAGGGGGTGGATTTCGTGGCGGTCTCCTTCGTACGAAGCGAAAAAGACCTGGAACCCGTGAGAGAGGCCCTGAAAAAGGTGGAATCCCCTCCCCTGCTCATTGCGAAGATCGAAAAGTCGCAGGCGCTGGAGAGACTGAACCCCATACTGGAGGCTGTAGACGGGGTAATGGTGGCGCGCGGGGACCTGGGCGTGGAAATTCCTCTCGAGGAAGTCCCAATCGTCCAGAAGAGAATCATAGATTCGGCGCGACGGATGGGAAAGCCGGTGATTACGGCCACTCAGATGCTCCTGTCCATGGTGAGGAACCCGCGCCCCTCCCGCGCCGAAGCAACGGACGTGGCCAACGCCATACTGGATGGAACGGACGCGGT
>CAYOVG010000368.1:0-6781 GCA_964407285.1 uncultured Syntrophobacteraceae bacterium | reverse complement strand
CGATAGGGCCGCCTAATTAAATCCCATCGGTGTCTAAAAAATTGTGGACCTCTACAAAGCAAGCTTTCACCTGGAATCTCGGATTGAGAAAGATACACAGGTACTCTTCCAAATTCCCCTGCACTGAAGCGGTCCGTTCCAGGAATTTGCACCATGAATCCAAAGGTAATGTATCATGACTGAACAAGCCACCCTGCTAATTGTGGACGATCATCCCGTGATCGTGGAAGGCCTCCAGAGAGCCATCGAAAACGAACCGGATTTCCAAATAGTGGGTGTAGCCACGGACGGAATCCAGGCCATTGAACAGGTCAAATCACTCGACCCTGATCTGGTCATCCTGGACGTGGATATGCCCAATCTGAACGGAATACAAACGACGCACCAGATCAGGAACTACAGCGACCGAATCCGTATCGTCGTGTTTACCATGTATTCGGATCTGGAGTATGTGACCGAGCTGTTCCAGAGCGGCGTTTCCGCCTACGTGCTAAAGGATGAGCCCCTATCCCATCTGGTGCTGGCTCTCAGGGCCGTGCGGGCGGGGGGCGCGTATTACAGCAAAAGAATCCAGCAAAAACTGCGGCATCGTATGAAGGAACTGGCGTTGCACGATGAGGAAAAAAGCTTACAGGAGGTCCAGGACGGCATCGCCAAGCTCAGCGCTCGGGAAAAGGAAGTGTTTGTTTTACTAGCCGACGGGTTTACATCCAAGGAGATCGCCGTCCGTCTCCACATCAGCCCGAAAACGGCAGAGACCCACAAGTACAATATCATGGAGAAACTGAACGTCCGTTCGGTGGCCCAGTTGACCAAAATGGCCGTTAAAAAGAACCTGATCCAGCCTTGACCCCCGCATATTGGGTATTCCGTTTTAGCCACCACAATATAGAGAAAAACATGGAGACGCAATCGTACGCGTCGCGATCCATGGGTCCCCTGCGATATTTCTTAGAAAAAATCAGGATTTTACCGATAGACGTTTTCTTCGAGAGCATCTTACACTCAATAATAGCCCGTTGATAAACCCGTATTGCGGGCAGGCCGTTGAAAAGCGCGATCTGCGTCGTTTTCGTTTCCTCCATTAAGCTCGTAAAGCGACACAGGGTGTCCCTTGGGATAGATGTGGACGCAATTTCCGAGGCGGTCCCGGCCCTCCAGCCGGACATCAAGTCGATGAACCCCTTTAGTAACGGCGTATCCGGGTATCGCATGGTCGGGGACCAATTATCGGGGGGCATTCCACTCGTACGGAGTCCCGTGCGGCGGATACGCGACCATGAACGTGGATACGCCGGCGATCATGTCGATGCTTCACGAACTTCTCATTCTACAATCCTTCAAAGAATTGGAGCGGAGATGTCCTTAGTGCTCGTTGTTGACGACGATCACCTGATCCGGAAACTGTATGCCGAAGAGCTGGGCGACGTTGGGTACCACATGGCGTTTTGCGGGGACATGTCGTGCCTGGTGAACGTCATCGCCCAGGTGAGGCCGGACGTGGTGGTGATGGAAATCCATTCGGGAAATAGGGATCGTTGGGACCTGCTGCGCACGATTCGGAAGATGTACCCGGGCCTGCCCGTAATTCTCAACACGGCGGCAATCATTCTGCCTGTTGAATCCAACGGACTGGCGGATGCGCACGTGCCCAAGAGCTATGACCTGAGCGCTCTGAAAACCAAGATCAAGGCGCTTATCGAGGGTTCACCGCCCATCCCGTGGGACCGCTCGCAGCCGCTCTTGCTCCCCCATCAGACCCCTGCCCATGAATTTAAAGGAACACCAGCAGATCCCCGGCCTGCAGTTCCCATACAGGCCGGCGGCTCACATCAGCAAGGTTAGGAGGTGCCTCGTGGCGAAAAATTTTCGAATTCTCATGCATACAGGCGGTTCCAGTTTGCACTTGCTGTTGACGGGAGATTTCGACGGATCGTCCGCACACGAACTCATCCGTCTGTTAAAGACCAATAAGTCCAGGTTCTCGAAGGTCTTTATCCACACCAAAGGCCTCAAGAAAGTGCTTCCCTTCGGCAAAGAGGTCTTCAAGAGCCGCTGTGACTTCAATCCTTCCGATTCGGCGTCCATAGTCTTTACGGGTGAGTGCGCACCCGACTTAGTACTGAACGGAAGTTTGGTGATGTCCGGGCAAGGGTAAAAGCGCAGAGCTTATGCCGTTTTTATTCACCGTATAGAAAAGATTTAGCAGTTTCTTGTTTGTTCTGTCGAATATAAGGCCTCTAAGCGATTTTCAAGACATGTCCTATGGGGTGTTCAGCAACACGATATGAGAAAAAGGATTTTCACACACATCAAGGGGTGATCCGACCATGTCTGAAAAAGTGAATGAGGCCCGGTTTACGCGCATTGACGCCGCCGAAGGCGCCAAAGAAAAGATGAAAGCCAAATACGAAGCCCTGGAAAGATTGGCTGTCATATTGAAGGACGAAAACCGCGATCTGAAGCAATTGATACTAGACACAGGCAGAGCGCGGCCGTGCGTCCCGTCATCCTCCTCTCTTCAACACGAAGAACGGCTTTCCCTGATCTGCGCGCCTATCTATAATCGTTATCCCTTCGTCTCCGATGATCCTTTGGTCCAGGCCGAACGGCGGCCTGAGATGGGGGTTGTTCGGGGACGCTCCAAAAATGACATCCAGCATTTAAAACGGTGGTTTAGAACGATTTCCGCCCAAATCGTCGACGTCCAGGAGCAAGAACGGAAACGCGTCAGCCGAGAACTGCACGACGGCGTGTGCCAATCTTTAGTTGGATTGCGCATGCTGCTGGAGACCATATTGAGTGAGAGCGAAAAGGAACAGCCAACCCATGATATTATCCTGCAGGCTCTCGATATCGCGCACAAAACAGAAAACGACGTTCGATCCATTATGGTCCAGTTGCGACCGCCTAACCTGAGAGAAGAAGGCCTGAAGAAGGCGATTGAGCAAGCGATCGCAGCCTTTCAACTAGCCGATTCGCATGTGTGCTTCCGCTGTGAAATCACCGAGCGTCATGCGGACGTGCCCGGACCCCTTCAACTCGTGATTTATCGGATCATTCAGGAAGCCGTCAACAATATCCACAAACACAGCGCCGCCGCTTCCGCCACGATTTCTCTCCATCGAGATTCCTATAGACTCCGGCTTACCATCGAAGACGACGGGGACGGGTTCGACGAACAGGCTGTTCTGAATACGAATAGCTCGTTCAAGGGCATGGGTCTAACCAGCATGCAGGACCGCGTTCTAGCCAGTTGCGGCATGTTCACGCTGGACACGGAGGTCGGCCGAGGCACACGCATCGTGTGCGAATGGGATCCGAACCTCCACGAGCAGCACACAGATTGAAGCGTCCTAACAGCCCGTTGATAAACAGTATTGCGGGCAGGCCGGTCAAGAACGATGAGATGCAAGCCACGCCTTGGGCGTGGGGCGAATCCTGAGGAATGAGGCGTATAACCAAAACCCCGCAATGACGAAGGATGAAGCCCAACGACGCAGATCGCGTTTTTCACTGATAAGTCCGAAATCCATGCCGACGCTTCGCTTACGCTTACACGTTTCAAGATCATACAAGGTCTCTCGACGGGCCCCTCTTTTTCCCGTTTGCTCTCTTTGGTTTTTCTCTCCAGCTTCTTGAGGGGGCGTACGAGGATGGAAAATTGGCCCACCGTCCTTCTGTTTTCTGCATATTGGGAACACTGTAACATGGGGAAAGGAACAGCTTATGTATACGCTTTTAATCGGTGTACTTATTGCCTTGAGCGTTTCTCTGATCGTTCGCGGAGTCCAACGGAGAGCAGTGGGAACCGTCGTTGCGGGATCTGCCGTACTGTGCAGTACGGCCTTGTTTTTCTGGGGACTGGACATCCTGGGAGAGCTGCTCTGGTTCAAAGCCCTCGGGTATGGGAACCGTTTCTGGACGCTTTTCGTGGCCCAAGTCTTGCTCTTTCTATGCGGTGCGGCCTACGGTTTTGCGGTGACGTGGCTCTGTGTTCCCGGCGAGCGCGACAAGAAGAGTCGGAGTCGCCCGATATTCGGCGGTGTGGGAGCGGTTATGGGAGGCTTCTGGATATTGGATAGCTGGGACGTTGTCCTTCCTTTCGTCTACCAGGCGCCATCGGGACGCACCGACCCCCTTTTCGGCCTCGATACGAGTTTCTACCTTTTCTCTCTGCCTTTTCTTGACGATCTTCTGAGCCTGACGCTCTTGTTGATCCTACTCAGCATGTTCGCTTTATTCTTCCAACGATTCGTGCGCGTTCGCCAGGGCGGCGTCAAAATCGAACCCGTGGAACAGGAAACAGGCTCGGCGAAACGCGATATCCCCTACAGAACTATCGGTCTGTTGATGGTCTTCGTAGGTATCTGGAAGTACATCGACCGATTTCACCTACTCAATTCGGAGTTGGGGGCGGTGTCAGGCGCTGGGTGGACGGATGTCCACGTCCTTCTGCCCGTGTATTCCGTACTGGCCGGAGCCACGGCGTTCTTGGGTCTCATGCTGTGCATCCCGCCGATCCGTCGGAAGTGGATCGGCCGAGTCAGCGCTTTTTCCGGCAAGGCCGACCGGCGCTTCAATCTGTTCAGTATGCGCGTGGCCGGTATTGGTCTTGCCTCGTTTTGGGTTCTGGGCCAAATCGTGATTCCCGGCTTCCTTCAATGGGTGATCGTCGAACCTAACGAAATCACCCTCGAGGAACCCTACATTGCCCGTAATATCGAGTTTACCCGTTACGGGTTTCGACTGCACGAGGTAGAAGAGCGTGAGTTTCCAGCCGCGCCCTCTTTTGACGAGACATACGTAAGAAACAACCCAGCCGTGTTTAACAACGTTCGATTGTGGGATTGGCGGGCGCTGGATGCCGTGTACAAGCAATTCCAGGAAATTCGTCTCTACTATGAATTTGTGGATGTGGATATTGATCGCTACGTAATCGATGGGAAGTATAGGCAGGTAATGGTTGCTGCTAGGGAACTCGAACTATCGAATTTGCCGTCACAGAGTCAGACCTTTATAAACCGATATTTTAAGTATACGCACGGCCATGGCATCACCCTCACCACGGTGAACGAGTTTACACCCGAGGGATTGCCGAGGCTGCTCATTAAAGACCTACCGCCCAAGAGCGCCTTCCCAAGCCTCACCGTTGATGTCCCCCAGATCTACTTCGGCGAGCTGACGTCCACTTACGCCGTGGCGAACACGAAAGAACAGGAGTTCGATTATCCAAGCGGGGAAGACAACGTATACATCCGTTATTCGGGGGGCGGCGGCGTACAGTTGAAAAACCTTTGGTATAAATTCCTTTTCGGCTGGAAATTCGGCGGAACCCGCTTCTTCTTTTCCAGCTATCCTACAACGGAAAGCCGGATTCTGTTTCACCGAGAAATCCGTGATAGGCTGACTACTATCGCTCCTTTTCTTAAGTTCGATCGGGATCCGTATATTGTCCTTTCCAACGGCAAACTCTATTGGTTTGTAGATGCGTACACGACATCCGAGACCTATCCATACAGTAAAGCTTTCAATCCCTCGGATATGGGCTGGACGATCCAAGGAGCTATGAAGGAACAGAGCGATCTGGGAGTCCTCGAATTCCAAGGCAAAAATTATGTTCGGAATTCGGTGAAGGCCTTGGTAGACGCATTTGAAGGCAGCGTCCGTTTTTACGTTTTCGAGCCCGATGATCCCATTATACGTATATGGAGCAATGTCTTCCCGGGGCTGTTTCAAAGTCGGGACGCCATGCCAACGGACCTGGCGAACCATGTGCGTTACCCTTCGACCATGTTGTTGCTTCAGGGACTCATGTACGCTAAGTACCACATGGCGAATCCCCGCGTCTTTTATCATCAGGAAGACCTTTGGGTGAGAGCAACGGAGAAATACTACAACGATGTGGAAGCGGTCCAGCCCTACTACATCATGTGGGAACGGCCGGAGTCCGGCGAGCAGGAATTCGTGATCATGCTGCCGTTTACGCCCAAGAACAGACAGGTCATGATCGGATGGATCGCCGGCATGTGCGATGGGGAAAACTATGGCCGTTTCCTGTCGTATAAGTTTCCGAAAGAGCGCAGGGTGCTGGGTCCCCAGCAGTTCGAGACGAAGATCGATCAGGATCGCCATCTGTCCGGACAGTTGACTCTTTGGAACCAGAGGGGTTCCAACGTTATCCGTGGGAACGTGCTGGCCATTCCCGTGGAGGATACCTTAATCTATGTGGAGCCGATTTATCTCCAAGCGGAAACGGCGGCCTATCCGGAGCTTCGGCTGGTGGTCGTTATGCATGGAGATCGTATGAGTTACGGGGAAACCTTGGACCGGGCGCTCTATGCACTGTTCGAGGATGGAACACGACCATTGGAGTCTGATCAAGAGGAAAGGGCCCCGGTGAGGGCTCCCCATCGAACCTTTTCCGACTTGGTGAAACAGGCTCGTGAAGCTTTTGACAATTACATATCCGCAACCGGTGAAAAGCGGTTTCAGCAAGCGTCAAAGGCTCTCGAAGAGCTGGAAGAAAGCCTTGAAGAGCTTCACCGGGTACGGAAAGCTGAGGAAAAGGCGGCGCGACCGGACGCCGGCCATTGATGCGACGGGCCGTTGGAAATGTATTTGCCTTGGACGGGAGTGAGAGCCTCCCGATTCCTGGGTTTGTGATTTACAATATCCTCATCATAATCCACAGTTTCGAGGGTAAGACAGCACTTCTTATCTATCACCTGAATCCGTGAAACGACGGCTATCATTTTATTAGGAATAGGTTCGTAACTAG
>CAYOVG010000367.1:0-6807 GCA_964407285.1 uncultured Syntrophobacteraceae bacterium | reverse complement strand
TCATCCTGCTGGTCTTCTTCCTGCTCGTCCGGCCCCTCATGAAGAAGCTTCAGCAGATGGGAGAGAGGCCTGAGGCCGCCGAGGAAGCCGCCGCGGCGCTTCCCGAGGGCGCGGAGGCCGCCGGGGCGCTTCCACCGCCCGAAGAGGTCCTTTCTTTGAGAAAACAGGTCATTCAGATGGTTCAGGATAATCCGGACCGGGCCACGGAGATAGTCCGGGCGTGGTTGAGAGAGGAGGCGTAATCGTATGGCGACCCAGCAGACGAAAGTAGCCGGAGCACAGAAAGCGGCCATTCTTTTCATGGCCCTTGGGGAAGATGTCGCCAAACTGGTCGTGAAGAACATGACCACGGACGAATTGAAGGCCATAGGCATCGAGATGGGCATGCTCCAGGGAGTGAAAAAGGAGGTGTCCGAGGAACTGCTCCAGGAATTCGTCACTCTCTTCAAGCAGGAAGACGACATACACGTACTCGGAGAACATTACTTCAAAAGACTCCTCCCCGGCGCGGTCGGCGGCGACCAGGCCAGTGACGTTTTCGCCAAGATCCAGCAGGAAAAGGAGAAAATCCCCTTCAAGAACGTCAAGGAGATCGACGCCAGGGTTTTGGCCAATTTCATCAAGAACGAGCATCCGCAGACGATCGCCATCATCCTCGTGCACCTGGGTTACGACAAGGCAGGGCAGGTGTTGGGACTGCTTCCCGAATCCCTGCAGTTCGAAGTCGTGAACCGCATAGCCAACCTGGAAACGGTGCCCCCGGACCTCGTCCGGGACGTGGACGAAGTACTGGAGCAGGAACTGCTCTCGATGGGGAAGGAAAGCCAGCAACTGCTGGGCGGCGTCCAGAAGGTGGCGGAAATCCTCAACCTCTGCGACCGCAGGACGGGCGACAACATCTTGCAGTCCATGGAAGACTACGATGCGGACCTGGCGGAGAAAGTCCGCAAGCTCATGTTCGTGTTCGAAGACCTCTCGGGCATCAACGATCAGGGTATTCGAGAGATGCTCAAGGAAATCCGCAACGAGGACCTGGTGATGGCGCTCAAGACGGCATCCGAGGAACTGAAGAACAAGATCTTCAAGAACCTCTCCCAGCGCGCCGGGCAGATGCTCCAGGAAGACCTCGGCATGCTCGGCCCCGTCCGGTTGAGCGACGTGGAGGCGGCGCAGCAAAACATCATCAACGTCGCCCGCAAACTCGAAAAAGAAGGCAAAATAATGCTCGCGGGCAAGGAAGGCGGAGACACCCTTGTCTAGGATCATCAAAGCCCATGAGACCACGGAAGTCGTAACGACCTTCGACTTTCGGGACATCCTGACAGGCGATGAGGAGAAGGAGCGCAAGACCGGCGCCCTCCAGGCGGGGGATGATGCCGCCGACGCGGCGCCCGAACCCGAGGAGGAGCAGGTCGATCCGCTCCTGGAGTTGGAGGAGACCATCCGCAACAGGCTGATGGAAGCCGAGCACAACGCCCAGGAGATCGAGCGGGACGCTTACGAGAAAGGGTATGCCCAGGGGCGGAAGGACGGCTACGAGTACGGCAAGAAGAGCATGGACCTCGTCAGGGAGCACCTGGAGCAGCTATTGAATTCCGTGCAGGAGATTCCGGAAAAGGTCTTCCAGGACTATCGTAACTGGTTCATCGCCGCATGCCTGACCGTGCTCCGGCAGATAATCCCCGGCCAGATGCAGGCGCAGCCCCGGGCCGTCGCCCAACTCGCGCAGACCGTGCTCGATCAGGCGCAGGAACACCATTCGCTCGTGATGTACCTCCACCCCATGGATCTTGAGCTGATCGAGAAGCACACGGACCTCAAGGAGCGTCTCCGCGAGGAGGGGCGGTCTTTCGTTCTCAAGCCCGACCCGAACATGGAGCGCGGCGGGTGCCGGGCCGAGAGCGATATACAGGTGGTGGACGCCACCCTGAGCACCCAACTCGATTTGATCGAGGAGGCTTTGCGCGGCGGTGGAGCGGCCGCGGAGGAAACGAAGGAAAAGGAGCGCCGTTCGCTCGTTATCCGCTTGCATCCCGCTGACCTCGAGTTTCTGACGAACCACACGGACCTGGGTGAACTGGGAAACCACCTTCGCGAGGAGGGACTTTCCTTTTCCCTGCAACCCGATCCGAATGTGAAGCGGGGAGCGTGGCGGGCCGAAGGCGATGTCCAAATGATGGACGATACCCTGCGCACCCAAATGCAATTGATCGAAGAGGCGTTGCAAAGCAATGGAGCCGTCGCGGAAGAGTAACCCCGCATCCGCGGGCGATGATTACCTGGGGCTGAAGTCCGCCGTCGCCCGGCTCAAGGATTGCCGCCGCTGCCGGGCATACGGCAAGGTGGTTCAGCTCGTCGGTACCCTGATCGAAGCGGAGGGCCTGCAGGCAAAGCTCGGCGACATCTGCAGGATCTCACCGGCGGAACCCGGCGCGGAACCCATCTACGCCGAAGTCGTGGGATTCCAGCAGAAGCGGCTCAAGCTGAGTCCCCTTTCCCCCCTGAGCGGGATCAGTCCGGGGAATCTCGTGGCTGCCCAGTACCAGGCGGATTCGGTGCTCGTGAGTCCCGGGCTGCTGGGGCGAGTCATCAACGGCATGGGACTCCCCATCGACGACAAGGGCCCGGTCCCGCCCGGCGATCCGTACTCGCTGACCGGAAAGGTCATAAGCCCGCTCAAGCGCCCCATCATCAAGGACCAACTGGATGTCGGCGTGCGCAGCATCAATTCTCTCCTGCCCATCGGGAAGGGGCAGCGTATCGGCATCTTCGCGGGCTCCGGCGTGGGAAAGAGCACGACCCTGGGAATGATGGCCCGCTACACCACCGCGGACGTGAATGTCATCGCGCTCATAGGAGAGCGCGGCAGGGAAGTGAACGAATTCATCGACAAGGAACTGGGGCCCGAAGGGATGCGACGCTCCGTCGTCGTCGTGGCCACATCCGACGAACCCGCCACCATCCGCCTGCGGGCCACATTCATGGCCTGCGCTATTTCCGAGTACTTCCGGGACCAGGGACAGGACGTGCTCCTCATGATGGATTCGGTGACGCGATTCGCCATGGCGGGACGCGAGATCGGCCTGGCGGCGGGCGAGCCCCCCACAACGAAGGGATACACGCCCAGCGTCTTCAGCCAGTTACCGCTCCTGGTGGAACGGGCCGGCAATTTCGAGAAGGCTTCCATCACGGGGATTTATACCGTCCTGGTGGAAGGCGACGACATGGAGGAACCCATCGCGGACGCTCTTCGCTCCCTCCTGGACGGCCACATCGTATTGGACCGCGCCCTCGCGCAGGTGCGCCATTTTCCCGCCATCAACGTTATGCGCAGCGTGAGCCGTCTCACGAGCCGGCTTCTCAACGACGGGCAGAAGGCCATGGCGGCGAAGTTCATCCAGACCCTGGCCAACTACAAGAACAGCGAGGACATGATCCGTATAGGCGCGTACGTGAAGGGCAGTCATCCCGATACCGACTACGCCGTCAACATGATAGACAGGCTGAACGGCTTTCTCAAACAGCCGGTGGAGGAAGGGTGCACGATCGCCGATTCGTTCAAGCAACTGGAGGCGCTCTTCCGCTAGAGATCCACCACGAAAAGTTCGACAAAATACTTGACCACGAAATACACGAAAAGACATGAGAAAATAATGATCCCATTTTCGTGTCTTTTCGTGTATTTCGTGGTAGAAAATCGAGGCGTGGCTCCATATGGCGTTCAAATTCCGGTTCAAGCCCCTCCTGCAGCGCAGGAAATACGTTTTCGAGACCGCCCAGTTGGACCTGGTGGCGGCGCGGAACCACCACGAACACGTGAGAGCCGCGCGGGACCGCGCCAGGAACAAGATAGAAGAGCTACAGAAACTCATAGACGAGCAACAGAACCAGGAGCGCGGAGGAATAAATATCGCCTACTATATCTCCATGAAGGAGTATCTGCAAACCCTGGAACAGCAATTGCTTAAGAAAGAAGAAGAACTCCGGCAGGCTGCTCATCAGGTCGAGGAGAAAAAGAAGATCTTGCTCGAAAAGGAAAAAGAAGTCAGAATGCTGGAAAACCTCGAGGATAAGGACAGGCAGCTTTACCGTTTCGCACAGCTCCAGAGCGAACAGAAACAGTCGGATGAAGTCGCCGTTTTGAGAGACTTCGCCAACAGAAGAGAGACGAGAGAGGATTGATATGAAGATTCATCTTCCCAAACGGTTACAGCGTTTGCACAATGTTTTGTTCCTTGTCCTCGTGGTTCTGGTGGTTAAGCTGGTCCTGGCCCTCGGCTACTTCGCCGTCTATGAGGACAAAGGGGCATTCTTCCCGTTCACCGCTTCGGATGTATTGGCCGAGGACAGCAAGAAGGCGGACGACGGCAAGAAGGCGGACGACGGCAAGAAGAAATCGAAAGAAACGGCATCCAGGAAGAACCCGCAGGGCGGGAAGGACGGCTCCGCGGCTACTGACGCGTCCGCTCCGGCTTCTCAGCAGATAAGCCTCTCCTCGATTCCCGAGGCCATGGCTTTCATAGAAAAGCGTGAGACCGAACTCAAGCAGAGGGAAGAGAAGCTCAAACAGAAGGAAGAATACGTAGCGCAGTTGCAGAAGGAAGCGGAGAAGAAGATCAACGAGCTTGCGGGAATTCAGAAGGAAATCCAGGCTTACCGCGCCGAGAAGGAAGAGGCCCAGAGCGCCAAGGTCCGTTCCCTCGTGAAGATATACGAAAGCATGAAGCCCAAGGAAGCCGCGAAGCTCATGGAGAACCTGGACGACAAGCTCGTCGTGTACATCGTCTCCTCCATGAATTCGAACGAAGCCGCCAGTATTTTGACCAACATGGAAGCCAAGAAAGCGGCCAAGATCTCCGAAGCCCTGGCAAGCCCTCGCTAAAGCCTCCCGCAGCCGTGGGGGCCGAATGGACCTCCCCATCCACCAAAGGGAGCGGCCGGGCTAGGAGGGTATGATCCTCGCCCGGCCGACCGTGTAGAAGTATGATTCCTAACCCCATCGGAGCATGCAAATCGATGCATTCTATATGTAAAGTAATGCATGGTGCATGGAATGAAATGCGGGAAACTAAGTATTTGGAGGCGGGAAATCCGGTAGGGAACGCCGGCATCCATGGAGGGGCGCAATCGACACATCGCGTTTTTCCCTCTTCTCGCATTATCACGCCTTGGGAGGGCGCCCTCCCAAGGCGATGAAATCCGTACCGGATGCGGGACAGTATGTATATGTGGAATTGATCGGCCATGTTCCAGCCGGGGCAATCAGCGAACCACGGACTGCCTGCGGTGCTTCTTCTCATTTCGGCTGGCTGTATCATCCGGATCGTCCTCTCACTCACGCAAGCAGGAAGCCGCCGGATGATATCGAGGTCGCGGGCCGAAAAATCCGGAAACCCGGCAATTCCCGTAAGACATTAGGGACATTCCCCCGGAGTGGGAACACCCTGCCTCATTTCCACGTATCGCTGAAGAGGACGGGTGTTGCGCCGGTTGACGTCTTCGCTCGCCACGTCACAAGGCAGTGGAGGCGGAACGACGGACGCATAACTAACAGCTTCGGCGGCTCCCGCCTGGTCGCCGTAATATGCGCCCACACCGGGAGTTGTTCCCTGCATGCCCCTCGAGACCATGATGGTCCCACGGTCAACGACCACTCCCTGTATCGGGGGCGAAGTCAGTTCCTGCGCCGTCACGGGGCGATCAAGGACTCTGGTGTCCTGTCCGGTATTGAAGCCTCCGCGTTCACCGGCCGAATAGGGCTGTGTCCGAGGACTGGAATCGAACCTGTCGTTCTGATACTGTCGATATTGGTCCGAGCGGTAGAAATCACGGTTACCCATCCCTCGATCCTGGGCGAATGCGCCCGATACGAGTACAAGCGACAATATGAAGAACACCGCCGTCACCAGGCTGAATTTTTTCATTGTGCTTACTCCTCTCCCAAGACCCGAAGAAATAAATCCGGAATGCGGTCCGATCCTTCTCCCGCTTTCTCGGGGTCTTGTGCATCATGGTTTAGTCTTCCGGCGATTCGGCTTATGTCAAAAAGATAAAGACCACGCTGATGGAATTAAATACGGTGAATGAAGTATAATCGGTGAATAAAAACGGTAGGCCCGGTTATGGGCGGAACCGCGAGCGCCATTTCAGGCCCGTGCGCTCCTCCGGTCCGCGACCGCGAAAACCTCGGGAGCGCCTGACCGTCGGAAGCTCGAAATATGGCCTTGTTGGGACCGGAATACCGTAGTACCATTGCAGCGCCATTACATCGTCGCATTCAGCGATTCGCGCCGGTCGAATTGCAGGGCGGTTCAAAATCGCGGTCAATACGAGGAAGGAGCATTTTCGCCATGCCGACCAGTCCCTACAACACAATTCCCTACGTCATTTACTTCCTGGCCCTGACACGGCCGTCGTCCATCCTGGACATAGGACTGGGCAACGGGAAATGGGGGTTCATCGCCAGGGATTACCTCGACGTAATGCTGGGCGAACGCTACCGCAGAGAAGAATGGAAGACGATGATCGACGGGATCGAAGTCTTTCCCGATTACATTCAGGATCACCAGAGGATCATCTACAATAATATCTACATCGGAGACGCCTTCGAAACGATCGATAACCTGGGCAGCTACGACCTCATCATGCTCGGCGATGTGCTGGAACATTTCGAAAAGGACAGGGCGTGGGAACTCCTGGGCAAATGCGCCCGTCACAGCAATAAATTCCTGATCGTGTGCATACCGCTGGCAGGGGGGTGGCTTCAGCCTGAAATATACGGCAACTCCCACGAGGAGCACGGGTCCT
>CAYOVG010000366.1:0-6849 GCA_964407285.1 uncultured Syntrophobacteraceae bacterium | reverse complement strand
CACTCAGATGCTTCGGCAAGGCTCTTCTCTTGCTGAAATTGCCCTTCTGCTACGGCACCGCAGCCTCAACACGACCACTATCTATGCCAAGGTTGATCTGCCGGCCCTACGAGCTTTGGCCCAACCCTGGCCGGGAGGTGCCCTATGAGCCCCCTTCGAAAAGCTGTAGAAGATTACCTGACGATGCGTCGCTCTCTGGGATTTAAGCTGCGGGACATGGGTTATAATCTCCACCATTTCGTGTCCTTCATGGAACAACAGGGAGCATCCGTTATCACAACCGAGTTGGCTCTGCGCTGGGCTCAACTGCCTCAGAACGTTCAGCCCGCACAATGGGCCGCTCGCCTTAGCTTCGTCCGTAGCTTTGCCCGGTATTGGAACGCGATCGATCCTCGCACCGAAATCCCACCGACCGGCCTTTTGCCATACCGCACAAAGCGGGCAACACCCTACATCTACTCTGATGACGAAATCCAACAAATCCTGAAGGCGGCAAGCAATCTTCCCCCTTCAACCGGCCTGCGCCCCTGTACCTATTACACCCTCTTCGGCTTGATGGCCGTGACCGGGATGAGGATCAGTGAAATCATTCACCTCGATCGTGATGATGTTGATCTCAAACAGGAACTCTTGACCGTTAGGATGACCAAGTTCAGCAAGTCACGGTTGATTCCCTTGCATCCTTCCACAGTGGAAAAGCTCAAGCTGTATCTCGATCGGCGGGATCAGCTTTATCCCCGGCCTCCCACGAACCGCTTTTTCCTCTCCAACCAGGGCACACCTCTCACCGACTACACCGTCCGTTGGACCTTCGTCAAACTATCTCGCCAGATCGGTCTGAGAAAAGCCGGGGATAGCTCCGGTCCACGCATCCATGACCTTCGACACCGATTTGCGGTAACCACACTTCTCCATTGGTATCAAAGCGGTGTCGATGTTCAACAACACTTGCCGGTCCTCTCCACTTATCTCGGACATGCCCATGTGACCGACACCTATTGGTACCTGTCCGCCATCCCGGAACTCCTGGCACTAACAAAAGACCGACTCGAAAAAAGATGGGAGGATTTATCATGACAACGATCACCCCCCTATCTACCTTGCTTCAGTCCTTTTTCACCGACCGCCTTATGAGCCAAAGACGAGCAAGTCCTCACACCATCGCATCCTACCGCGATACGTTCCGGCTGCTTCTCACATTTGCCCGGCAGCAACTTAACAAGCCGCCTTCCAAACTCACACTGGACGATCTCAACGCTCCTTTCATCGGCGCTTTCCTGGATCATATCGAGAGTCAGCGACACAACGGCGCCCGCACACGCAACCTTCGTTTGACCGCCATCCGCTCTTTCTTCCAGTACGTCGCGTTTCAGGAACCCGCCCACTCAGCTCATATTCAACGCGTTCTCGCTATCCCGACCAAACGCCATGAGCGCCGTTTGGTCGATTTTCTTACCCATCCAGAGATTCAGGCACTCCTGGCCGCACCTGACAGCACCACCTGGGCGGGACGTCGAGATCGGGCACTTCTCATGCTGGCCATCCAGACCGGGCTTCGTCTCTCCGAACTCATCAGTCTGCGTCGGCGTGATATCTCCCTGGGCACGGGAGCCCATGTCCGTTGTTTCGGAAAGGGCCGCAAAGAGCGCTCTACTCCTCTCACCAAACAGACGGTCGCCGTCATGAAAGCCTGGCTCCAAGAACGGGGAGGATCGGAAAACGATGTCGTCTTCCCCAATGCACGTGGCACTCAACTCAGCCCCGACGGTGTCCAGTACCTCCTGGCCAAACATGTAGCACGGGCTCGGGAAACATGTCCCACCTTGAAGGCAAAGAGGGTTTCACCCCATGTCCTTCGTCATACAGCAGCCATGGAACTCCTACAGTCAGGAGTGGACCACTGCGTTATCGCTCTTTGGCTTGGTCACGAATCTCCCGAAACCACCCATGTCTACCTGGAGGCAGATCTGGTATTCAAAGAACAGGTGCTAAAAAAGACAAAACCCCTGGATGTCAAAGCCGCTCGTTACCAGCCCGGTGATACCCTCTTGCAGTTTTTGAACTCACTCTAAAACTGCTCAGATTATGCCGAGTTGATCATAGACAAATCATTAGTACTCAAAGATGAAATCCGATCACTCGGCATAGTCGGGTACTCGGCATAGTGGCGGTTATGCCGAGCTCGGCATAATCGTCATTCCTATACGACCATCTTGCTCATGGAACACTATTCGCCCGCGTACGTGCAAAAGCAGCTTGGGCGCCATTCCATCACCATGACGGTCGATATTTACGGCCATTGGATTCCTGGGGAAGGTAAAGGAAACCTGGATCAGGCTCTATCGGGCAGGAAACTCAAGCCCGTGCCGCGACTGAGAGTTGTCAGCGGGGATGACCCCCGATAGAACTTTGTGGCAAGCGTTTGCCACAATGCCACAAAACGCAAAAGCCGCATTTCCCTAGCCTTTGAACTCGGAAAATGCGGCTTTCTGGCAGATCTTATGGCAAAACGACCTTTTAAGGTCAATTTTCCCAGTAATTTCAACGGTGGTGCCGAAGGCCGGACTCGCAAGAGCCTAAGCATCCACGCCGGTTTATGAGCTTCATCGCCAATCAACACTTCAATAGAGCGCAATAGACTTCAAATAGCAACTACTAAATGCCAAGGGTGACATAAACCCCATGAGGCGTAAACGCCGATGACGGCGAGGTGCGCAAGTGGAGCGGTTTTTATGATACATCCTTTATGCAACAGCACATCCATGCACCATTGCACAAAAAAGCGAAAGGCACCACGGCCGGGCAACCATGATGCCTCTCAGAATTCTTCGATCAGCAAGCAAAATATAGCTTGCGGCGCTTCCTCGTGTCAAGGAGGTTGACGCCATGAATACAGACGCCATTCTGAAACCTAACTTCCAGAATATACCCGAAGAGCTGAAAGAACTGCCGCAGTGGGTTGTTTGGAAGCTTGTTCCCAACATCGATAAAGATGGAGCTCCGAAGAAGCCGAGAAAAGTACCTATTGACCCAAAGACTGGCCGGGATGCGAAAGCGAACGATCCGCGAACCTGGGGAACGTATGACCAGGCGCTTGAATTCTTTTCAAAGCTGAAAGGAAAAGAGCATAACGCTTGCGGCAAGACTGGAAAGATATGTGGTTTAGGCTTCGAGTTTTCCAGCAATGATCCCTATGTTGGTATCGACCTGGACCATTGCTGGAACGGGAGCGGGCCGCAGGAATGGGCGCTTGATATTATCCGGGACTTTGGGAGTTATGCGGAACAGTCTCCGACCGGAACCGGAGCACATATCCTTTTGCGCGGAAAACTTCCGCAAGGACGCCGTAGGAAGGGCAGTATTGAGGTATATGAGGAAGGCCGTTACTTCACCGTAACCGGTCGTTTGATCGATCCGAATTTCCGGACCATAGAGGATCGATCCGGAAGACTTCAGGAATTCCATTCCAGGGTGCTTGCAGAAAGCGGCAAGAAGGCTGAAAATCAGGCTCAGGAGCGCACAAACACCAGTAGGACTACCGTTGATGAGGCTTTCATCCTAGAGCGTGCTCCAAAGGCAAAGAACGGGCCTCTTTTCTCCCGTCTATGGAACGGCGATATATCCGGATGTGACGACGATAATTCAAAGGCGGATTTAGCGTTATGCAACATCCTGGCTTTTTGGACAAGAAAAGATCCCGTGCTTATGGACTCTCTGTTCCGGCGATCCGGGCTCATGAGGGAAAAGTGGGACCGCGTTCACCGGCCTGCCGATGGGGCAACATACGGCAAGATGACGATAGAAAAGGCCATGGCGGATTGCAGAGCCGTCTATGAGGGTCCGAAGCAGAAAACAGAAGAGAAAAAGCCGTCCGACCCCCCCGAGATCAATAAGGAAGGTATTGACGGATTTCCTCTGACTGAAGACGGAATTGCACTGGCCTTCGCAGAACGATTCAAGAACGAATTGAGATATTGTCACCATACGGGCAAGTGGTTTCACTGGAATGACGGAAGGTGGAAGAGAGAAGAGACGAAACTCGCCTTCAATTGGGCGCGATCGATGTGTAGGGATTTGGGCAGAATAGCCAATGATGCAAGGGTTAAAGCCGGAATCGCAAAAGCATCAACAGCCGCGGCGGTGGAACGGTTCGCACAAGCAGACCGGGCCTTCGCCGTCACTTCCGAGATATGGGACCGCGATCAATGGGTGATTGGAACCCCCGAAGGTGTTGTTGACCTGAGAATAGGAATGCTCAGACAGGCGCGCCAGGAAGACTTCATTACAAAGCAAACTAATGCGGCGCCATCGCCGGGTGTAACCCCACTATTGTGGCTTCGCTTCCTGGACGAAGCAACCAATGGTGATAAGGATCTTCAGAGATTTCTCCAGCAGATGTGCGGTTACTGCCTTACCGGCGACATCCGCGAGCATTCCCTGTTCTTCATCTATGGGCCAGGGGGAAACGGGAAGTCGGTATTCCTGAACGCCGTCGTGAACATCCTGGGCGATTATGCCAGAACAGCCGCCATGGACACCTTCACGGCTTCCAAGAGTGATAAGCACCCTACCGACCTGGCCATGCTCCAAGGTGCGCGGATGGTATCAGTTTCCGAAACCGAAGAGGGCCGGGCCTGGGCCGAAAGCCGGATCAAGCAGCTTACGGGCGGGGACCGCATATCAGCACGGTTCATGCGGCAGGATTTCTTCGAGTACATGCCCCAATTCAAGCTCGTGATTATCGGCAATCACAAGCCCGTTCTTCGCAACGTCGATGATGCCGCGCGCCGGCGCTTCAACATAATCCCATTCGTCCATAAACCTGAATGTCCGGATAAGCAGCTCGAACAGAAGCTTCGGACAGAATACCCGGCTATCCTTCGGTGGATGATCGATGGGTGTCTTGACTGGCAGCGGAACGGGCTCATTCGTCCTAACGTGGTTGCAGATGCAACGAAGGCATACTTCGACGATCAAGATTTGTTCGGGCAGTGGCTTGAGGAATGCTGCGAGGTTGGGCCGAGGCAATGGGAGATTACGAGCAGGCTTTTTGCCTCCTGGAAAGACTTCTCAGAGAGAAATGGAGAACGACCAGGGAGTGTCAAAGCCTTCAGCGCAAATATGCTCAAGCGTGAATTCACTCCCGACCTTAAGCGCGTTCATGGTACTCCGCAGCGCCTATTCAAAGGCATTTCCTTGAAAACTCCACAGGTTGGGGGGGGCTCCTATGCAGAGTCAGAGCGTAACGCGTAACGGATGTAACTGTTACGTCTATATAATCGCTCCACGCGCGCGCGTGTGTGTGCGTGTACGCGTGTGAGGGTTAACCGAAAAATGCGTTACATCCGTAACATCCGTTACGCTAATGGGGGATGGATACCCCATCACTGTGGAATTAAAGGAAAACATCCAATGATCGTAATAATTGATACCCGTGAACAGGCTCCATACCTCTTCACCCGCTATGACGTGCAGGTCGAGCGGGCAGGGCTTCCCACGGGGGATTACTCCCTGCCTGGCTTTGAAGACCGGGTTGCAGTCGAGCGCAAAAGCATTGATGACCTGATTGGATGTCTCAAGGGCGGGAACCGGGACCGCTTCGAGCGGGAGCTTCATCTGGCGGCTCATTATGACCTGTTCGCCGTTGTGGTCGAGGCATCCCTTGATGACGTTCGGAACGGCCTGTACAGGTCCGAGATGAAAGTTCATGCCGCTCTTCAGAGCATCATTGCATTCCAGGTCCGTTACCGTGTGCCGTTCATATGGGCCGGGAACCGGTCGGGCGGGGAGTACGTCACATACTCGTTGCTGGAAAAGTATTTGACGGAGATCCGCAAGCGCTTTGAGGCGGCGAACAAAGTTCAACGGGAGGCGACGGCGTGAACCCAACACGAGCGGGCATCTCAAAGCGCCGGGTAATGTGCAGCCACTATACCGCGTGCCTCGACATCGCCGTAAAACGGTGTTGGCCGGGCTTCTCCTGTGAGCATTGCAGGGACTTCGAGCGGCTGGAACTTACAGACGGGGAATGGGCGGCGGATCACGTTGGTTGTGTGCGGCTACTGGCGAAGGTTCTCTTGCCGAAGAGGAAGGCGGAATGAAGGGCTTAATCACAATGGTCAACCTGGTTTACAAGTGCACGAACAATCAACAGGTTTACGAATTGCTGAGCCGCTCAAAGCGTATGCTTTCGGGAGCGGACTTGAAGCTATTCAATGCTCATGCTGCGCGGCACATGCGGAAGCTTGAGCGCTGGAACGGATGGTGGCTTGATGCCATGGCACCCTAAATCTTCACAACTTTTCATATGGGAGACCGGTGGTGGACTCTCACGCGCAGTTTCGCCAAAATAGCGTCAAGGGTCAAAAACATTAAAAGTGCTACCTCAAGGAGGCTTTAAAATGGCGAGAAAGAAAACCGAAGAAAAAAGAGTCTGGCCTGAACCCCCGGCGCACCTTTCCGAATGGTCTCAAGAGCGATGGCGGCGCTTCGTCGGGAGCAAAATCAGTAGCTCTGGCTCTATCGACCTTCTACAGATGGCGCTCGAAGCCCGAGACACAGCGGACAAGGCGCAGAAAATCATAGACGCCGATGGCATGATTGTGGTGACAGAGAAAACGGGCGTAGGGCACGCGCACCCGCTCCTTAAGATTCAGCGCGAATCAAGACAGCTTTTCGTTAAGGTATGGGAAAAACTGGGTTTGCATTGGGTGAACGGTGACTTTTAACGATACTCGGACGGTTACACATGGGTTACACAATTTACCCTTGACATCCCCCCTTTAAGCTCATATCCTGGTAACACAATCAGGTTACACAAAAGCAAAGGGGAAGCGGATGAAACAAGGG
>CAYOVG010000365.1:0-6932 GCA_964407285.1 uncultured Syntrophobacteraceae bacterium | reverse complement strand
ATAGATGAACAGATCGCTCAGGCGAAGTATTCCGACGATGTCTTTCCCCCTGGTCACCAGCAGGGATTGATGCTGCCCCATGATCAACTGATGGATGGCCTGGTCGAGAGACGCATCCTCCTCGACATGCTCTACTTCCGAAGGGGTGCTCATCATATCCCGGACTTTGATGTGGGCGGCCTTCTTGCATATGTCTTCCAAAGGCTTTCTCCACAGTCCCTGGCTTTCCAGCATCGAGCGCAGATACTCCGGGCTGAATCCAAACCGCGACGTTTCGGTGAGTTCATCCATGCCCTTGTATTTCGGCTCGATTCCTCTTACGACATCCAGATAGCTCAGCTTGCCCACGACAACGCCGTTGCTGTCGTAGACCAGAACGGCGCGATGCTTTTCGTGTCCCGGAGCGACGTTGAGCTGCGCATCCTCGAGGGCCTTGATCGCATCGTAGAGAGTGGCCTCATCGGAAACGGCAGCGTATTCGGCCAGCGGGACCATCAATTCCTTCACTTTTATTGTTTTCATAAGAAACCCCTTTATGAGCCGTTTATGAGGTATATCGCGCTTTCAGGAGGTCTTCGCTGAAGACGAGCCACCCCATTACGTTATGTGAAGCTCATCACATACCGTCACCGAAAAAAGGCAGTCATGATTCGCAATGTTTCAAGGCTGCCTCGGGATCGCGCAGATCACCGGTTTCCCATCTCCTCACCCCGCTCTTTCGAGAGGGTGACGGAGACATGCTTAGTCCCAACCCCGGCTAAGCAAGATCCGGTTAATCTCGGCGTCGCGAATGCGTTCTTCCTGCTCCGCCTTACGTCTGTAGGCATTGACGATTTTTTCGATGAGATCTTTCGTTTCGGTGGGTTTCATAAGATAGTCGCAGGCCCCGGTCTTGAGCCCCTCGACAGCCGTCTCGACGGTGCCGTGCCCCGTAAGCATGATGACTTCCACGAGCGGCTTGAGGTTTCGGATTTCTCTCAGGGTTTCGATCCCGTCCTTGCCGGGCATCATTACATCCAGGATCACCACATCGACTTCTTTCTCCCTGATATGAGCGATCGCATCCTCCCCGCTGTAAGCCGTCGAAACCACGAAACCTCGTGTTTCCAACCGTTCGGCGAGGACACTGCAAAAGTCCTTCTCATCATCCACCAGGAGCACTCTGATTTTCATTTGCCATTCTCCTCCATGATCAGCCTCTTCATCTCGTCCATTAGCCTCTTCCTGTTCCTGCAATCGATCGCTCGCTTCCATATCGCGAGGCCGCCCTAACCTGCCTGTCATGCATTGACTGGACGGCCACAATAAAAGCAACGTTTGTGCCATACGGAACACATAATAATATTAGCTACTTACATTTATAATGATCAAGAAGGCATGAGAGCGGAGCTACAATGAAACATTATGAGATAGACGTAATTCAAAATGAAACGCAATAATACATAGCCTTTCCTAATTGTGCCTTTCCGCACAAGCAAAGACCAAAACAGCCAACCCGCAACCAACTACCCCCAAGTAATACAAGCACGGCCCGACACGCCGGCATCAAAACCCGACGGACTTCCTCTCCCCATCCGCTTCTATCGTAAGGTCGCTGAAGTACGTAACCGAATCGGCCTTCGTCCAGATTCCCACGTAACCGCTCAATGGCTTCTCGGCCGTATATTCGATCAATAACCGGTCGTCGAGATACCCCCGGACGTTTCGGCCGGAGGTTTCCACCCTTATTTCGCACCATCTTCCCGTTTCGATGCCGGCCGCCACGCTCACCCGTTGAAAACGCCTGTTGTTTACGTATTCGAAGAGAGCGAAATTGTCTTCGAGCGCATTCACCCTGAGCACGAAGTAATTTCCAATATTCCTGACGGCAAAAGCCAGACCTCCGGCTCTGTCCATGCTTCCGGCAAACGGCTTCACCCGGACGCTCAGGACGGCGTCGGATACGCGGCTATCCTTAGCGACGGCAATGGGGAAATAGTAATAAGCCCCGATATTGTCCAGAAACTCCTGATACTTCGCCCCAACCATTTTCCCCATGAACCTGGCCATGCCCGAAGAGAGACTCGTCCCCCATTTCGATCCGTCCTGGAGGCAGAGCACACGGCCGGCCTCCTCGATTCGCTCCCACTGCCCCACATGCGTGTAGAAGCCGGGAAGCCGGTCGTTCAGTCCCTGGTTCAGGAAATCGTAATCGCCACGGAAGAAGGCTTCGGTCATCCCGTCCACCCGCGCCCGGTTCGGGACCGCCATATCCAGGAGACGGCTGGAGGCAAGGAGCCTTCCGACCTGGTCGAGGGTGTACTCCATGAGCTTCATATCGTAGCCTTTGACCGCGGCTTCGAGAAGATCTCCCGTCACGGCGATGGTGAAGCCGAGGCGCCCGAGCACGTTGGCGAGCAAGCCGACGCGAAGGGTCCGGCCCACATAGGAGCCTGCTCCGCCCGAGAACTGAAGCAGTATGTGATTTTGCTCCGGATCGTCGCCGCAGAAAGCATCCACATTGGCGTAATGGTAACCGAATTTGGCGCTCAGGTTGACGTAATCCCTGGATAGAACGGCGTAGCTGTCCCCGCCGGGCATTCCTCCTCCCACTTCGGCGGTGGCGCTCGAGGCCATGAGGGTCATGAGGTTTCCAAGGTCGAAGTTGACCGTGCCCGACCAGGTTATCCCCGGATGGGTGAAGCCGCTCCAGATGGCCTTCATGGGGATCGATTCGATATGGTCCGGGGTGATCGCATCGCAAGTGGTGAGCATTTCCCCGAGTCCCCCGCCCAGGTCGATGCAGTAGAGCACTAGAGGAATATTGGATGTCAGCTTGACCGATACCGCGCCGCCCCCGTCGCTGCCGGACAGCAGGAACATTTCCTTCATGGCGGTTTCGTGAGAGAAGCGTATGACATCGTGAATTGTTTTACATCCTTGCGGAGAAAAGTCGGGAGCTTTGGGGTCCGTCAGGTTCAGCGGCGACACCTTGTCGAGAACGGTCCGCAACCTGCGGTGAACGGGACTTTCAAAAACGTGCTTTTTCACGGGTCTGGTCTTTGTCGCCAATTCCGGAACAATCCCTTCGTAGACTGTAGCGCTGTCCGCAACCATGGTGATCGCGGCGCCGTCTTCGAGTCTCGAGGTCGCGCCGCCGGCATCGACAATGGCCGGAACGCCGAACTCCCGCGCCACGGAGGCCAGGTGGCTCGCCACGCTCCCGATGTCGGTAATGAGCCCCTTTACATTACCTATGAATGCGGCGTAATCGGGTGAGGCGGTCTTCGCCACGAGAATGGCGTCGTCGGGCAAGCCGTGCAGACTCCGTCCGTCCGCCAAGACGACCACACCGCAGGCCGTTCCGGTGGATGCCGCCTTGCCGGCCGACAGCAGAACGGGGTGTCCCGGAAAGACCTCCGGTTCCGAACGCTCCTCGACTTTCAGATCCGCAGATCCCAATGGTCGCGACTGCAGGATGAAGAGGTTTTCGCTTCGATCGTCAACCGCCCACTCCACGTCCTGGGGACAACCGAAATGCTCCTCGAGCCTCAGGCCGTACCCGGCGAGAGCGCGCACCGTGTCCGGTTCGATGGACGGCAAGTCCTTCCGGTCTTCGGGCGCGTCTTCGAGGATCGTTCCTCCATATTCGTCGGCGATGAGCCGTTTAGTCTTCCTGCGGATGTCTTGCTTCACGACTTGTTTCGTCCGTTTATCCACGAGAAAGATATCCGGAGAAGCCTCGCCGCTCACCAGGTACTCTCCGAGCCCCCAGATGGAGCTGATTCCGATGAGCGCCGATGAACCGGGCGCGGAGGGATCGGCCGTATAGAGAACGCCGCTTGACCTGGAATCGACCATGGCGATCGCGATAACGCACATTGGCGTGTCCCTGTCATCGAGTCCGTACCGAAGCCTGTAGAGTATTGCGCGTGGTTCGTACTTGCTTGCCAGGACGGCTTTGTAGGCATCGAGAATATTTTCACGGGTAACGTTGAGTTCGGTAATGTACTGCCCGGCAAAAGAGGCTTGCGTGTCTTCACCCACGGCGCTGCTCCGCATGGCGATGCGCACGTTCTTCCGGGTCCCGCCCTCCAGGGTCTCATAAGCCCCGAGGATCGCTTGCGCAATGGATACGGGGACTTCCGCCCCGCGTATCATCTCCTGAATGGCCCTGCAATTTTCCTCCATCTCTGCACTCGGACTATCGCCGGCCGCTTCGAGCATCTCCGCAACAGGCCCGGAGAGGCCGCTTTCGTCGAGAAACCGCTCAAAGGCATGGGCCGTAACGACAAAGCCGTCAGGGACCGGCATGCCCAGGGCGTTTCGCACCGTGGCGAGATTCGTCGCCTTCCCTCCTGCAAGTCTCGCCATCTCGGGAGTCAGAACTTCAAACGGCAAGACCAGGTCCCCTGTGGCCGGCAACAACTCGGGAGCGAAGACGCCGGAGACCTCCTCGTCGATCCGATCCAGGACCACGGCCAGACCCGCGTACTTATCGTTCGACATCCCACCGAGCGCTTCCGTGAGGGCGCGGGTTGAGCGCATGAGTTCTTCGTAAGCCTTTCTCACCGCGCCCATGCCGAATGCGCTCCCGGAATAGTAGGCCCTTTCCAGTTCCGCCATGAGATTCAGCGCATCATGGTTGTGGCGGAGAAAATCTTTGAAGCGCCTGTATCTATCGACAACTTTCCCTTCCACATTGACGAGAAGGGCACACGTTTTCTTTTTCAGGAAAAGATCGCGTAATGCCATGTGCTGCTCCATCGGCTATCATTGCCGCAATGTTTCATGCCCGGTCAAACGCAGCCGCTAAAGCTCCACGAGGCCGTTCTGGATTGCAAAACGAAGGAGTTCCGCGTTGTTTCGCAGGTTGAGCTTCTTGAGGAGACGGAAACGGTAGGTATCGACAGTCTTGACGCTGATGCTGTACGCTTCGGCGATTTCCCGTGTGGTCTGGCCCGATGCGAGCCGGCGCATGACCTCTATCTCCCTGTTGGAGAGAGAATCGAGCAAAGAGCGGCCGGGTTTCTTCCTGGCCATATGCACTGCCAGCGATTCAGCGGCGGAATCGCTGAGATAGCGCCCGCCTGCGCAAACCCTGGCAATGGCTTTCACCAACTGCTCCGGGGCCGACCGCTTGGTGATGTAGCCCATCGCGCCCGCGCCGATTGCGCGAATTACGTATTGTTCCTCTTCGTGCATCGTCAGCACGAGGATGGGCATCTTCGGATACTGGGAATGGAGGCAGGCAATGACTTCCAGGCCGTCCAGACCCGGCATCGAAATATCCACCACCGCCACGTCGGGTTGAGTCTCATGGACCCGCTGGATGGCTTCCCTGCCGTCGGACGCCTCCGCCACCACCGACATCTCGCCGCTGTCTTCGATGATCCGGCGCAGCCCGGCCCGAACGATGCTATGGTCATCCGCCAGCAATACTTTGATCATGAGATACCGAACCGCTCCATCAGTCAGAATCATCCGTCGCGCCTACAACCGCGGCTACTCCATGCGCAAAGCCGCGGCGGGCTGCATGCGGGCCGCCACCAGGGCGGGATAAACGGCCCCCAGGAGAGAAAGAAATACCGCCAGGATGCAACTCCACCCCACGGTAGCCAGCATCGACAGCGGGGGCCACCACACGAGGGCCGGCCACCCGATCTTCAAAACGAAAACGAGCGTGGCCGCGGACACTCCCAGCATAGCGCCGGCAACGCCGCCCAGGATGCCCTGGTAGACCGCCTCCAGCACGAATATGCGTACCACAAAACTATTGAGCGCGCCAAGACATTTGAACGTGCCGATTTCCCTGAACCGCTCGGTCACGGCCATGAGCTGCGCGTTGACACTACCGACTACACATACGAGGAGAGAGAGAAAAGCGAGCCAACGGTCTTTGGGGGTGCTGCCGAACCGCCCCTGAGCGGCTTCGTATCCCATCGAGCGGATGCGTTCCTGGAGGGATGCGCCGGCCCGTGGGTGAACCGAGTTGAGAATATCGTACCCCGCACGGGTGTAGGCCACGAAGGAAATGGCCAGAGCGAGCGCAAGGATGGTTATTAGGGAGCGAAAGAGCCGAACCCTCATCGAATTGAAAGCGATCCGGACCACCTGGCCCCAAGGAAGCACTACCTGCCTTTGAACGGCTCCACCCATGCCGATGCCCTCTCACCTCGACCGGTTCGTCACGGTCACGGATGCTCCGGCCGCAACATTGCTTCACTATCGTTCGAATACCAATGCACTTTGATGGATTCTAATCCGCGTTCATATATTTTTCAATGGCAAGCGCCGTGTTTCGAGCGCCGGCGAGGTTGAGATTCACGGCGGCCCGGGAGGAAGGGACATAAAGGAGCTTTCGCATCGCGGCGGCCAGTTCGCCCGGCTCCGGCGTTTTCAAGACTTCCAGAGCGCCGATTTCGGCCAGTTTCCCGGCCCTCAACGCCTGCTCGCGATTCCGCGGAAAAGGGTAGACAATGGCGTTCACGCCGGCGCTCAGGATGTCCATGCAGGTGTTGTAGCCCGCCATGCTGATGGAAAGACGGGCCACGGCCAGATCGCTCAGGAAGTCCAGCGAGAAGGGACGCAGGGTGACTCTATGGTCTTCGGAAGCAAGCATGGACAGCATATCCCGGTCCCGGGTTTCCATGAACGGCCCAAGGAATACCTGCAATCCGAGCGACGGGTCCTCCAGTTCCCTCATCGCCTCGACGGCGGCGGCCAGAAGGTCCACTCCCACCTTTCCGCCGCCGCTTCCGGCCACGATGAGTTTTTCCTCTTTCCGCTCCCGCGGAGCATGCGGGACGGGCCGCACGACATATCCCGTGTATTCGACCGGGATGCGAATGTCGCGCACGCGGGAGAAGGTCTCATCGAGCTTTATGAGCGCGGGATCGGAATGGACGAGGAGCAGATGAAAGTAGGCGTTCAGTTGCCTGAGCACCCGGTTC
>CAYOVG010000364.1:0-6966 GCA_964407285.1 uncultured Syntrophobacteraceae bacterium | reverse complement strand
GCCGGCGTGGATGGGTGGCGGGAAATAGCCCGATCCCAGGGTATGCATCTTCAAAAGCGGCGTCATTTTGGCCATGTCGCCGTAGTCGTAGCGGAACTCCCCCTTGGTCAGGGTCGGGCAGGCCTTGGGCTCCACGCCCACGAAACGTGGGCCCTGGCCGTGCATTTTTTCCGGGACAAAGGGCAAGACCAGACCGCCGAAATTGCTGCCTCCGCCCACGCAGCCCACCAGGACGTCAGGCTTTTCTCCGGCCAGGGCCAGCTGCTTTTGGGTTTCCAGGCCGGTGATGGTCTGATGCAGTAGGACATGGTTGAGCACGCTGCCCAGGGAGTATTTGGCGTCGTCATGGGTGGCCGCGTCCTCCACGGCCCCTTCCTGGACATGCGGGAGTCCCTTCTGCCCTCGCTCTTCCACGCGTCCAGGCTCGCCGACGGAAGCAGGCCCATGGGACGGTTCCTGGCGGGCGTCGTGGGGGCCGTCGTGATCTCCCTGCCGGTCACCTTCGTCGCCATGTTGGCGCTTTACTACAAGTTCGGCATTTCGTCCCTGCCCGACGACTGGGCGGTGGAAAGCACCCGAAGGGTGTACGAAAATGTTTCCGACCTCCTGACCCATCCCGAAGGGCCGAAGCAGTGGAGCATCATCTTCACGGGGGTCGGCGCGGTCTTCACGGCCTTTCTCATCGGCGGGTACCATCGCTTCATCTGGTGGCCCCTCCACCCCATCGGCTATCTTACGACGTATAGTTCCGCCATGCGCCTGCTCTGGTTCAGCTACCTCGTGGGCTGGCTCTGCAACGTCCTGGTCCTGCGCTACGGGGGCATCACGCAGTACCGGGAAGCCAGGCGCATTTTCGTCGGCCTCATCGTCGGCGACGTGCTCATGGCCATCTTCTGGCTGATCGTGGGGCTCTTCTCCTATACGACATATCACGTGCTGCCGTTGTGAGGACTGGTAGATAATCGTTCAAAACAAGTAATACGGGCTGCAGGCGTCGCGATTATTATTCCGCCACAAGAAAGGAATGGGAATGGAGTGAAGAGTGTGCTAATAGTAGGCCCCTCACGAAATAGCTCACTGGAGGGGACATGCAATGGCGCGGGTTACGGTTCCACGCGTTCTGCAATTGATTGACGGAGATCAGTTGAAGCTCTTTGGAGAGTTGTGCGAACTGGTCGAATCTGAATACAAGGCCATTTCCGATCCTATCTATACGGATTCAGAGATAAGGCGACGGTTCTACAGGATTTCCACCGACATTTTGCGACAATTAAAGAGGCTTCCTGATTCCTCCGATCGGGGCCGAGCTGCCGGTAAACTAAAAGAAATTATACGACGCCATTCCGATGGTGTTGATCCTAACTTGCTTCTCCTGTCTACATTCAAAGCCTTGGGAGAATACCTGCTTCCCAATTTCCTGAATCGTCTGAAACGGCTGGATAGCATAACGGCAGAGAATATCCTCATTACGGAGCGTCCCGCCAATCCAATTTATGATAGCGCTGCCAGTCCCGTAAGGCTTGTATCGGGTTCGAGCCCTGAAGATATTACCAACATATTCAAATTCATCCATATCATAAACACCGGCAAGGCATCCAAGCCGACTGTATCGTTCATCCCAATCAGACAAATCAAGAAAACTAATAACTATCTGAAGCGAAGAATACAGGAGACCTTCCGGATAGCGGTTACTGCATTTATGCCGGATATGGAGTTCGATATCGGCGTCAGTCGGGAGCCTTGGATCGGCAACGCCGACGAGAGGACTCTCTTTCGGTTCAGAAAAGTCGCGAATCCGGACCATGCCGAAGAGCAACTCGGAAAAATACTCGATTCCTGCATCCGGGAGAATGTGGCTGTTCTCGTTTTACCCGAATTGATGATTGATGCCGGGCTCATCGAGTTTACCAGGAACCGGCTCCGGAGAGAAAACCGCAAGAGGGTTTCGGCATCCTCCGGCAAGGAAGGGCTTTTGCTGGTGGTGGCCGGCAGCTTTCATCAATGCGAGGATGAGAACGCTCAACATGGAGACGAACAGGTCCCGCACAACGTTTCCACTATCTTGGACCACCGGGGCAACATCCTGTGGACACACCGGAAGATGGAGCGGTTTTCGTTTTCCCGTCGGGACATCGAGAATATCCCTGAGATGGCTTCGATTTTTGAGGAGTTCAAGAATGACGGACATGAGGGAATCTCCGTATCCGACAAGCTCTTGTGTGCGAACACTCCCCTCGGCCGTCTGGCGGTCTGCATTTGTATCGACTTTTTTCACAAGGATCATGCCGAAGCATTCAGAAATTCCGGGGCCAATGTTTTCCTGGTTCCAGCCATGACTCACAAGGCGAGCAGGTTTCGGGATACAGCTCAGATGCTGGGATCATGCGGCCTGGCATCGTCGTTTGTCGCCAACAGCGGAACCATGGCAGAAAAGAATGAAAACGGCATTAGCTCGAAGGGAGCATCGTTTTGCTACGTCCCGGACACGAAAATCAGGCATGTAGATGCGACCTGCGGTCAGTCGAGAATGCTTATTCTGAGTTTCAGAGTTAATGAAAAGTTAATAAAATTTTGTTGACGCTGTTCGGGAATTGGACGATACATTAAATGATTATTAAATTAATTGTCGAAGTAAAATAGGCTGAACCAGGCTGAATTAACTGGGAAAGGACGGCTTATGCCGGATGGAATCAGCAAATCCGCACAGTTGCTCCAATTGGCTATGACCGGAGAGGATTCGGTCAAAACGCTTATGGAATACGCCGCATCCTTCCTTGAAGAGGGCGACATGAACGCACTGCATGACATTGACGTCATGCTGAATGCAAAATTGATCTCCATCGTGCGGCGCGGGACAGCCGACGATCTGAATGATTGCATCTATTCCCTGCTGGCGTTCATCGACAGCAGCAAAGGCGACAGGTTGAAATGCATGGAGCAGGGGGATTACCTCATCCACAGGTGGGAGCACATTTCCGATCTTTGCGAATTTGCCCTGGAAGAGTACGATCCCTCGAGCCTGGCGCACTTTGTCCTTTCGCGGAAACACGGGGAAGAGCTACTTGCGTTGTTGCAGGAGTCCGGTGAAGGATTAAGGCCAAAGGACCTTGCAATGAAGCTGAACATAAGCAATCAGAATCTGTCCAAGCTGCTCAAGGAATTCGAAAAGGAAGATCTCATTTCCAGGGAACGCGGCAATAGAGTCACCGTAGTTCGCCTGGGCTTTCGGGGGTGGCTTTTTCTTGCTGAGCGGGAGGACGAGAAACCGAAGGAGAGCGGACCGGATGCCGGAGAAGAAACCGACCCGCACGAATGCAACCACGCACCCGTTGATCCCATCGAGATACCGCCGGTATCTTCCGAATCTGCGGAACACGATGAGGATGACCTTGGGAGTTTCAGAGATGATGGGAGGCTCAAGGATTTGATCGGCGGGATGATGGGACTGCTCACGCCCAAGGAAGTGTTTGGATTAGCGGCGCCACAAGAGGCTGCATACAATGGCTGACGGTACCCTTTTCACGACGTTTTACTCGTTCAAAGGCGGCGTCGGTCGGACCCTGGCGCTGGTAAATACGGCTGTGTGGCTTACTCAGCAAGGCAAATCCGTCATCATCTGGGACATGGATATCGAAGCTCCCGGAGTGCAGAACATCCCCTACTTCGAGCGCCTTGGAAAAATCAACGGCGGCTTTGTGGATATTGCCGCGGATTTCACGCAGAGAAAGCACCGTTCCCTGGATTCCGACCGATTCTCCACGTATCTCGTTACCCATCAGGACAACCCCGGGCTTCGTGTCCTGACGGCGGGCAGGTTGGACGATGCCGGGGAGTACCCCCGGAAATACAATGCAATAGAATGGGGCGAACTCTTCGGTGAGGGAAAAACGGCGGGGCTTTTGCTGTTCGAACTCATTCGGGAAGAACTCCTCAAGTATCATCCCGATTTTGTTCTGATCGACTCGCGCACCGGCTATACGGACATCGGCGGGGTCTGCTGCGTTCAACTTCCCGAAGTGGTGTTCATGGTATTCAGTTACGGAAGACAGAACCTGCGCGGCACCAGGAATGTGCACAATACGCTGGCCAGTCGGGAACTGATGAAGAACCTTCGTAGCGGCAGGGACCTCAAGGTTTACCTTGCCGCATCCCTGGCCCCGCTGGACAGAAGGCAACTCAAGAAGGCCAGGTTGGAAGAATGGAAGAAATACAACCTCTCCCCCCAAGTCGAAATCCCCTATAACCCGGAGGTCGCCCTGGACGAAATCGTCTGGGCTGCGGAGCACCCGGACGATGCGGTGTTCTGTTCGGGGTTCAGGGAAATTGCGCGGATTTTGGAAGATGAGAGACTGAATCTCATTGGGGCCGACAAGGGCGCCGCAGGGAATATCCATCTGCCTTCCCTGAAAGTTCAGGGCACGGCGCATGCTGTTGACAAGGCGAAGGAATTCGAGCGCAAGACCGCCGACGTTTTCAGGCTTATGGGATATGAGGTGGAGTTGGACCGAAACGTGGGTGGCAGTCGCCGGGTGGACATCCTTCTGAGCCTCAAGACCCAATTGGAAACCCGTTACTACATCGTGGAATGCAAAGATTGGGAGCACAACATCGGAAAAGATGTCGTGGACCGAGCCGAGAGCATCCGGAGAGCCGCAGAGGAGACAAGCGAGTGCTCCCCGTGCCTTGCCATCGTTGTAGGAATGCAGGGTTTCACGAAGGAGGCAAGGGATTATGCCAAGGATTTGAAGATCACTCTGAAGACTTATGATGAGCTTCTGAACGGCATCATCAATTTTGATCGCTATCTCTCTTACTTAAAGACCATCTACGCGGGCACGGAACTGGAGAAGAACTACATCGAACAGGACGTCATCGTCGAGGACACCGGGAAAGTTCAGCCGCTCCTCGGCTATGTGAGGGAATGGCTCAAAGGGCCGTCGGGCGGCTTTTTCACCCTCCTCGGCGACTACGGAACGGGGAAGACCTCGTTTACGGTCCGGCTGGCTCACGAGCTTGCGCTGAATTGCGAAAGAAGCCTGACGGACGGCCGCATCCCGGTCCTGATAAACCTGAAGCACGCCATGAAGGCGCTGAGCCTGGAAAACATTATCTACGATCACTTCGACAGAACGGCCCGGATGAATGTCTCTCCGCAGGCGGTCCTGCACCTCCTGAGAGAAGGAAAGATTCTTCTCATATTCGACAGCTTCGACGAAATGGCGACGCAGAGCAGCGCAGCCCTCACCATGGCGAATTTCCAGGAACTCAACCGGGCTTTCGCCGGCAGGGCGAAAATCATACTCACCTGCAGGACCCATTACTTCAGGGACCGCGTGGAGACGGAGGAGACGCTGAAAGCCGGAAAGAGGGGGCTTTCCGAGTATTCCACGGAGCTTTACAAGGCGATCAAGGGACGCGAGGGCTACACGCTGGGTTATTTGCAGGAATTCAACGAGAACCAGATAACGGCGTATCTCGAAAAGGTCCTCCCCGAAACCTGGGAAGACGCCCGGGATACCATCAATCGGGTCTACAACCTCAAGGACCTCTCCTCCAGGCCGGTGCTCCTGGACATGATCGTCAAGTCGCTTCCGACGATCAAGGAAAGGGGCGGCGACATCCAGGCCGTGGACCTTTACTCAGCCTACGTGCAGGCATGGATCGACCGGGACGACTGGAGGCTGGAGCTTACCCGCGAAGGGCGGGAGATGCTGGTGGAGGAGATTGCCGAAAGGCTTTGGGACCGGAACGAGGACCGGCTCCACTTTTCCCTGCTCGGCGAGGTATTGAAAGACTACCTGAAGGAGCGGAAAGCCTCGGTGGGGCTGATCGATGTGGAATTGGCGTCCTCGGAGGTCCGGACCGCTTCGTTCCTTACCAGGGACGATGCGGGCAATTACGGCTTTGCCCACCGTTCCTTCATGGAATACTTCCTTGCGAGGCGTCTCGCCCGATGCCTGAAGGACGGCGATGCGCAATGCCTGAATATCAGGCGGCTTTCCAAGGAGGTCGTTCTTTTCCTGAGCCGGATCTCGGCGCATACCGCCGGTCCGGAGTTCCTGCCGGAGATTTCCGGGAAGATACTCTCGGGACCTTACCGGAACCAGGTCTCGGAAAACGCGCTGGTTATGTTCTACTGGACCGTTCGCTACATGCATTCGGCCAGTGGGGAGATCGATGATGCGGATGCGTTGGGGAAGTTGCTCTCCCGGTTCCGGCCCTCCCCCGTTTTCCTCCAGGGCGCCCGACTGGACCGCCTGGAGCTTCCGCATATCGATTTGACCGGAGCGGTGCTGGACGGCGCTTCCATGAGGGCGTGCGTTTTAACGAAAGCGATCCTTCGGAATAGTTCTCTGCAGGAGGCCGATATTTCAAGGTCCGATTTCGATGGATCCGACTTTTCAGGGGCAAGGCTCATCAGGACTGAAGCTCACCATGCGAGTTTCAGGCATGGCGTCTTGAGGGGGACCGATCTTACGGAAGCAAATCTATGTGCCTGCAATCTGCTGGCAGCAGATATGGAAGGAGTCGTTACTTCGGGGTCGGACCTCTCGCGTGCAGGCCTTCTTAGGGCCAGGATCGATGTGGATGCGTGCGCGAGAGATGTGGCGTCCTTTGGCATTGGGCTGCCCGATGCGCCCCTGCCGTCATTCCGGCCGGTCCTCCAATGTGGTCATTCAGGCATTGTCACTTCCGTGCACTTCAGCCCCGACGGGAAGCTGCTGGCAAGTGGAAGCTGGGATAATACCATCAGGATATGGGATGCGGCATCGGCACGGCAGATCGCCGTGCTGGAGGGACACTCAGGGCCTGTCCGTTCCGTGCACTTCAGCCCCGACGGGAAGCTGCTGGCAAGTGGAAGCGGGGATCACACCGTCAGGATATGGGATACGGCATCGGCGAGGGAGGTCGCCGTGCTGGAGGGCCACTCATGGCCTGTCCATTCCGTGCACTTCAGCCCCGACG
>CAYOVG010000363.1:0-6966 GCA_964407285.1 uncultured Syntrophobacteraceae bacterium | reverse complement strand
GGCCCGGATTATGAACACCCCGCCGCGCTGGTTCAGCCAGCCGTCGCTGTTGGTGACCGTGAGCAACCGGTGCAGCTGCCCCTGGACTTCCTGCGCGTACCCGGATTCGCGCATGTTCAAGACGGCAAGATCGATCTTGAGCCCCCGGTTGCGCCAGTACGTATGCGCCCTCAGCAGCTCCTGCACCAAGGGAACTTCGTCCTCGGAGCCGATCTCCACCAGGAGTATCGGATAGTCTCCGGAGATGGCGAAAGGCCAAAGCCCGGGCTGCCCCTTCGTGTTCGCCGCGATCGTCGCGGGATCGGCCCCGATGATTCCCACAGGATAGATCAGCATCGAAAGCAGTTTCTGCACGTTTTCCAGCTCCTCGGTCGAAAGCTCGAGCTGCCTCAGTTCCAGTTCGCTCTGGGACCGAGTCTGTCCGAACACCCGGTCGATGGAGTACCAGTCGGCGTATTTGGACGCCAACGCCGCTACCCGGTCGTAGGAGTCTCCGGCCAGCGTGACGTAGGCGATCTGGACCGACGTGTTCGGTTCCAGCTCGAGTTCCTGCCCGATGGACATGATCGGGTCGAGAGTCATCCCGACGGTTTCCGAAAAGCCCTTGTCCCGGTCGAAGGCCGCAGGGTCGCGAACGGTTCTGCCTCTTCCGATGAAACGCGCCCGGTCCGTCTCGTAGGCGCGGGTGATTTCGACGCCCGGCTCCGCCAGCAGCGCGTGCATCAGACAGATCGGCTCTTCGTCGTCGGAACGGGGACGCCTGCGGAACAGCAGTCCGTTCGAGCCGGGGATGTATTCGCTTTGGACGAACAGCTTGTTGAAGGCCGGGTGTCTCCTGTCCGTTTCCTGCGGCGCCAGAACCACTTCGCCGTAGCTTGCGATTCCAAGCCTTCGTTTCCGCGAATCCCGGTTGGTCAGCGTGATTCGACGGATTTCCATGTCGTCCTCCAGAGGCACGGTAACTTCGGTCAGAACCGAAATCTCCCCCATTACCGAGCGGAAATCCACCTTGTGCGGCGAGAAAAGGACCTCGCACTGCTGTTCCGGATGCGCCGCCGGCTGGTATCCGGACGACCACAGCCGCCCGCTTTCCAAGTCTTTGATGTAAATCCAGATCCCCGAGTTTTCCAAGGTCGTGTCCGCCCGCCACCGGGTAAGGTCCATGTCTTTCCATCGGCTGTATCCGGCGCCCGCGCTGGTGATCATCGATCCGAACCTCCCGTTGCCCAGAAAATGGACTTGCGGAAAAGGCGCGCGGACAGGCGCGGGCCACGGGGTCGCGCTGATCTTGGGTTGCGCTTCGGGACCTGCCGTGATCTCCTCGGCCCTTAGCTCCTCCACCGGCGCCCGGTACGGTATCTGTTCGTGCAGGAGCAGTTCCACGCTTTGCACCATGGGATCGGAATGAAGTCTTTTTACGACGATGTCGTCCAGAAGGTAGTTGGTCAACGCCAGGAAGATCATGCCCTGGTGATGGCTGTAGTAGGACTGGATCACGGCGTGCTTCTGTCCCAGGGGGAGCCTCGAGGAGGTATAGTCGATGGATTCGTAGAAGCCGTAGTCGCCCAGCATGCCTATTTTCATAAGAGTCTCGGCGTTCTCCATGACCTCCTGCGGACGATAGGAGATGGCCAGGAGAGACGCGTACGGGGCGACAACCAGGTCGTCCTCCAGGCCCCGCTTGAACCCGAGCCCAGGAGTTCCGAACGCGCGGTACTGGTAGTTCATGTTCGCGTCGAAACGGTAGTAGGCCGACTCGGATATTCCCCACGGCGCGCCCTTCTTGCGTCCGTACTCGATCTGCCTTTCCACGGCCGCCCGATTGCTCTGGCCCAGGAGGGAATCCTCGTTCTCCCTCAGAAAAAGGGTGGGCATGAGATATTCGAACATGCTTCCGCTCCACGAAACGAGGCCGCGGGTCCCGTTCACCATGGTCAAGGGACGCGCCATATGCAGCCAGTGGCGCTGAGGAACGTCCCCCTTGGCGATGGCCGCCAGGCTCGCGATTCGCGCCTCGGATGCCAGAAGATCGTAGTAGTTGCCGTCGCGCTGCCCGGAATCCACGTTGTAGCCGATATGGAAGAGTTGGCGCCGGGAGTCGAACAGGAATCGGAAGTTCATATCGGAGACGTACCTGGCCGCCTGTTCTCCCAGGGCAATATAGTCTTCCATCATCCGGAGCGCGTTGTCGCAGGCCTTGTTGAGCGACTTTTCCATCCGCTCGCACCATTCCACGGCCGACGATGTTAGTTCGTCTTCGGGAAAAATCGGTCCGATCTGGTCCCGAAGAGCGGACAAGGGGGCTTGCGCTCCCCGGCAAATCCCAGGCACGTCGCCCAGGCGCGGCGTCGGGGGGAGGGCTTCGACCAAGCCCCGCCAGTGCGTCCTGATTCGCGGGTTCGTCTCTGCATGGCGAAACAGCACCGGCGGCTGGCTTATGAGAGTAACCCAGGGAGCCAGATCGTCCACTTCCCTGCGAATGGCGGTCAGGTGCCGGCGGATTCGCTCGGTCCAAATGCGGAGCCTGCTCAATGTGGACGGATCAAGATGCTCCCGGCTGGTTTCCATCAGGGCGATCAGTCGGCGGTCCAATTCCGGCCTCTCGTCCTCCTCCAGCTTTATCAGCAGCGAAGCCCATTTTTCCGGATATTCCATCGTTTCGAGCACTTTTTGCCTGATGCTGCTCCAGTGGTCCTGGAGAGGCTTGATCTCCTCGGACGCCGCCCGTTCCATTCTCTCGACGATTTCGTCGAGGACGTCGAACGTGTCCAGCACTCCCTGCCATCGCTGCCAGCGAAGAACCGGCACTTCCTCGATCCCGACGGTGGATTGTCTGACCGCCAGAAGGCAGCAGGCCAGGTTGCCGCTGTCCACGGTGGAGACGTACCGGGCCGGAAGGGGAGCCAGCGTGCGCGTGTCGTACCAGTTGAGGAAATGTCCCTGGTATCTCTCTAGGAAGTTCATCGTGTCGAACGCGTTTCTTAAGCGAAGGACCAGGGTGATCAACCCGACGTATCCCAGCTCGAACGCGCCCAGGGTGGAGAGCAGCATGAGTCCGACGTTGGTGGGGGACGTGCGATGGGCCACGACCCCGCGCGGCGATTCCTGGAAATGGTCCGGCGGGAGCCAGTGGTCGTCGGGTCCCACGAATCTTTCGAAATACAGCCAAGTCCGACGCGCCAGCCGGCGCACCTTGTAGCGGCGTCCCATGGCCAGCGGCTCGCGCTCGGCTTTCGTGGGACGGCTCAGCATGTACGCGACCTGCGGGGACAGGAACCAGGCGAGAAGCAACGGGGACGCGAAAACAAGCGCCGGAAACCGGACGGTTCCCAGAACAAGTCCCAAAACCAGGGCGAACAGCGGCGCTTGCCACATTTCCCGCCAAGTGGCCAACGCTTCCCTCTCCTTGTCGAAAAAACCGATGGAATGGGCGGCCGTCCTCCATTCCAGCATTCTTTTTTTCGTGTATTTCAGCCTGGCTATCGTTCTGACGATGGCATCGACGGATATGATCGCCTCGTAGGGAAGAAAAACGACCGTCAGCAGCCACCGGGTCGCTTGGGAACGCAGAAACGGGGCCTGCGGCAAAGCGAATGTCTTGTCCTTCATCCGGATTACCAGTTCCGACGCTGTCCCGACAAAGAGCGGCACGGCCGGAGCCAGCAGCGCGAAAAGGGTCCATGCCCACGCCGCTCCGGTCAATCCCAGCCACGCGCAGACCAGCAGAAGCAGCAAGGAAGGGGCGAACAGGCTGCGGATCAGGTTGTCTACGACTTTCCACCGGTCGATGGGCGAGAGATCGCCGGGCACGGAACCATTTTTTCCTTGGGGCTTCTTTTTCCCCAGCCAGGGAATCAACTGCCAGTCGCCCCTGATCCAACGGTGGAGCCTTCGGGCGTAGGCCACGTAGGTAGGGGGATAATCCTCCAGAAGCACGATATCGCTGACCAGCGCGACCCGGACGTGTAGCCCTTCGAACAAGTCGTGGCTCAGCAGCGCGTTTTCCGGGATTCGTCCCTCCAGGGTTCGGGCGAACGCGGCCGCGTCGTAGATTCCCTTGCCGACAAAGATGCCTTCGCCGAACAGGTCCTGGTACACGTCGGAGACGGCGAGGGTGTAGAGGTCCAAGGCGGAGTCCCCCGCGAACGCACGTGTGAACACGGACATGTTGGCGCTGGAGGGCTTGATCTCGGTCCTGGGTTGGAGCACCGTGTAGCCCGCGACCACTTTTCCCGTTTCCGAATCGAACCGCGCGCGGTTCAGCGGATGCGCCATGGTCCCGACAAGGCGGCGCGCGCTTTCCCTTGGAAGCGCCGTGTCGGCGTCCAGGGTGATCACGTACTTGTTCCGGCGAAGGGCCCTCGCGTCGCCGATTCGAACGACGAACGAGGTCTCGCCGTTTCCCAGAAGCAAACGGTTGAACTCCTCCAGCTTGCCGCGCTTTCGCTCCCATCCGATCCATGCTTCTTCGCCGGGATTCCACAGTCTTTTCCGGTGATACAGGTAAAAAGGCGAGCGCGCGCCTTCCTTCGCTTCCGAAGTCGTCCCGTGCCTCCGGTTCAACGCGTTGATTCCCTCGATGGCCTGTTGCACGAGCGATTCGTCTTCGGGTCGATTCTCCTCGGAGGCGTCCGCGAAATCGGTCAGGAGGGCGAAGGAAAGGTTGGGGTCCGGGTTTCCCAGAAAGTGCAGTTCCAGCTGGTGGAGAAGGGACTTCACTTCCTCGGGATCGGTCAAAAGCGCTGGAACCACCACGATCGTGCGAAAATCGTCCGGGATTCCGTCGGTAAAATCCATTTTCGGCAGAACTTTCGGCCTAAGAACGTGGGTGAAGACCCAATTGACCAGACCGACAGCGATCACGACGGACGGGACGGCGATCAGGAAGGCGATCAGGACGATTTGCGGCCACGATGCCCCGCCTCCCCTCGCGAGACTGGCAAGAAGCAAGAAAATGCCTGTCGCGAACATTCCGACGAACCCCAGATACATCGCCGCCGGATAGTTTCCGAACCACCCTGCGAGACGGAGGAAAACCGACGGTTTGTATCCCAGTCGCGCCTCCAGCGCTTTCCGGCCCGCGTCCAGAAGGTAGTACCCCACGTGGTTTTCCCGCCGGTCTTCCCCTTTTTCCCAGTCGCGTTCTTCGCGGGCGAGCCGAGCGGCCGCCTCCGCTACCTCCGCTTCTCCTTTCTTCGCCGCCAACGCTATCTTTTCGACCTTCTTTCGATACAGGTCTCGCGTCTCGAAATCCATCTCCGCGTAACCGTCCGACGGATCTCGACGGAGAACGCGCTCGACAAGATTGACTTCCTCGAAAAACGTCTTCCAGTCGTGCCCGGCCAAAAAGCGCAGGCTCAGGATCGAATTGGCCACCACGTCTTCGTCGGACAGGTTCTCCGGCAAAGGCGCGTCCGCCAGAGGCGGAGGATCGTCGGGCATCTCCAGTCCTGCCACGTTCGCCACCGCCCGCGCCAAGAATTCCACGATCCCCGCGCGAAGCATGGTCGGAAGCGCCCAAGTTTCGCCGATGTGGAAAGGCGTAATTTCCTGGTAGGCATGAACGAAACGAGTCAGTTCGTCTATTTTCAACCGAATCCCGGAAACCCGGATGATCTCCATCGCCGCAGCGTAGACGCGAGGCTCGTCTTTCGACTCCCCTTCGAAAAGCTTGGGCAGTTCGCGGAAATATCCGCTCGGCATGTCTTCCTCGATCTGCCGCAAAGCCTGCTGCACAACGTAGAAATTGTCCAAAAGCCATTCCGAAGCGTAGGAAAGGGCGAACTCCTGCTCCGAAGACCGGGTGAAAATCCGATGCGCCTCCCCGAGCAGTTCGCCTGTCTTCTCCAGCCGCCGCCGAAACCGCCCCGGATCTCCGTCCCGCCTCGCGGCCTCCCCGGCTCGAGCCAACTCCCGCGCCCTCCGCGCAACCTCGTCAATCCTCTCATCCCCGTCCAATGCCATAAGCCCTAACTTGCCCCCCGTACGCAAACAATTAACTAATACCTAATAGCCAATACCCAACAACCAATAAACAATAACAAATAACCAATAACTAATGACCAATAACTAATAACCAATAACCAATAACTAATAACTAATGCCCCTTCCTCTCCATAGCCGCCATCTCCGCATCCGTCAACTCCATCTGCTCCCGCGCGAAATCCTGCACGATCAAAAGAGGCGTGCTCCCGTAATGGATAAAGGTGTTGGCGACTCCTCCGTAGGTCCACTTGGTCTTCCCCGAATAGCCGTGTGCGCTCATCGCCACCAAATCCACGCTCTCCCTGTTCGCGAGGTCGTGCAGACTGATCGCCACGTCGTCGCTGACCACAAGCCGAGTTTCTACATCCGCGTCCAACCGGGACTTGAGCAATTCCAAATGTTTTTCCGCCTCCTCCCGGTTGCGCTCCGTGATTCGGTCGCAAAGCTCCATGTCCTCCTGGGAAAGAGGCGTGCGCCTGGGAACCTCCGGCTTGCGAACAACGCTTGCGAGCAGGATTTTCGCGTCGTGGAGACGAGTCAGCTTGTTCACGACCCCCAGCACGCATTCGGCCCTCTGGGATCCGTCCAGAGGAATCAAGACTCTCCGGATTTCCAGATTCTCCAGGCTTTCGGGCGACGGCTTATGCGCCCGCGCCAGCATGACCGATATCCGGGACCAGAACACGACCTTGTGGATGACGCTGCCCGCGCTCCACCCGGTCAGCCCGCCTCGGCCATGGCTGCTCGCCACGATCATATCCGCTCCTTGGGAATTGACGAACTCGATAATCCTTTGCGCGGGATTGCCTTCCCGAAGCGCGTGCTCCGCCCGGAGCCCGGCCTTCCGCAAGCGTTCGCTCCACCCGGCGAGATACGATTCCGCCTCGGCCTTGCACATCTGCCACTCCAGCGGATCGACCGGCTGCAAACAACCGCCCATCTCGGGCCTGTCCAATACCCGCATAATCGTGACCCGAGCCT
>CAYOVG010000362.1:0-6970 GCA_964407285.1 uncultured Syntrophobacteraceae bacterium | reverse complement strand
CCCACGCGGCAGGCCAGGGGCATGCCGTCGCGCCTGGAGCCCTCGGCCGCGCGGTAGTGGCCGCCGCGGTCGACGCCGCGGCCGACTACTTCCATGGCCGTCTTGCCCGTCGCGGTGGAGAGCGTCCCGTGGAAGAGCAGGGACATGTATTGCGTGAGGACCTCACAGGGTCCGGGGGCATCGGAATTGAGGAAGGAAACCGAACACCCGGAACAACTCAGCCCCTGCAGCCACAGGACCGGAACATTCCTGGATGCCAGTTGCTCCAATGCATCGGCGATATCGGGTACGGCGGATGAGGCCATCCCCATGCTCACCGCCAGCTTCATACTCAGCCCCAAGAATTCTCTGCGGCTTAAATCCGACATATCGGGTCCCTTTCAAGCGGGGTGCGTTCGGGTTGCGGGTTGCGAGTTGCGAGTTGCGGGTTGCGCGTTACGGGTTTCGGGTTTCGGGTCACGGGCTTCGGGTTTGGACCTTCCGCTACCGGTTGCGGGTTGCGCGTTGCGGGTTTGGGCCCTCGCAGGCCATTTGCGTAAAACGCATTGCGCGTTACCGGTTACGGGTTTCGAGTCCTCTGCTACCGGTTGCGGGTTGCGGGTCACGGGTTCGGGGTCCCCTTCCCCTCCGCGCGCGAACCCGACGGCAGCGGTTCGGAGAGCACGATCCGTTCCTCCTCGAAGTCGCTGAACTGAAGCGCGATGCGCCTGAACTCATCCTGAATTTCGAGGAAGGCGTCCACCACGTGGGGGTCGAAGTGCTTCGCGCGGCCCTCGAGAATGATCCCCACCGCCTTCTCGTGGGAGAAGGGCGGCTTGTACACACGCTTGCTTATGAGCGCGTCGTAGACGTCGGCCAGCGCCATCAGCCTGCCGGGGATGGGGATTTCCTCGCCCTTTATCCGTAGCGGATACCCCGTGCCGTCCCACTTTTCGTGATGGCTGTAGGCGATCTCGCGCGCGATTCGAAGGAACGAATTGTTCCCCAGCTTCCTTTCCGCCGAGGCGATGGCTTCGTGCCCGTACACGGCATGCTGCTTTATCTGCTCGAATTCCTCGTCCGTCAGCTTGCCTGCTTTCAGCAGTATGTGGTCCGGGACCCCCACCTTTCCAATATCGTGGAGGGGCGCGGACTTGTACAGGAGGTCGATCACCTCGTCGGTGAGGAAATCCCGGTAGCGCAAATTCTTCTTCAGTTGCAGGGCCAGGGCGCGCACGTAGTTCTTGGTGCGCCGGATATGGCCCCCGGTCTCCGGGTCCCTGTACTCCGCAATGGTCGCCATGCTTTCGATGGTGACCTCCTGCATCAGGACCAGTTCCCGGGTCCTCTCCCTGACCCGCACCTCGAGGATTTCGTTTTGCTTCTCCATCTCCTCCTGGGCCAGCTTGAGGGACAGATGCGTCTTCACCCTGGACTTGACTTCCAGCACCTCGAAGGGCTTCGTGATGTAATCCACCGCCCCCAGTTCGAACCCCTTGGCCTTGCTTTCGATTTCCGTAAGGGCCGTGAGGAAGACGATCGGAATCCCGGCGGTCACGGGGTCGCTTTTCAGACGGGCGCATACCTGGTAACCGTCCATGTCCGCCATCACTATATCGAGGAGAATCAGGTCCGGATGGGATTCGGACACGGCGTCCAGGGCCGAACTGCCGTTCATCGCCACGGAGACGTCGTAGCTGTCCCCCAGGGCATCCACAAGAATATCGATGTTGGCCTTCGTGTCGTCGACAATGAGTACCGTACACTCCGATAGAGTCCTCATGGAGCATCTCCCGTCTTGCCGTTCGCCCCGGAAAGGCCTATCGAGACCGGCCGGATCGCTACTGATCTTGTTTTTCGACTTCGCATAGATAGAGAACACCGCATGCATGATGAGGTTGAAACTGCTGGAAAAGCACAGCATTCGCCGCATTCAACCGAGGACAGGTAAGTTCGCCGTCTACCTTATACATTACTGTGCTCCGCTTTACCAGCACGGAATGAGGATACCGGCATTTCCGCCCCCGGCCCACCGCATGAAAACGGACGATCGTGTCCGCGGCAGTCTACCATAATAGGGCATGACGAATGGATCAAGGATTTTGTTGGCGGCTTCAGGGTTGGATTGTAGCGACGGCGGATTTTCCCATGGCGAAATACGAGGAAAGAGCGTGGGGAAAGGGGGGCAGAAATTGATTCCACTGCTGCACGGACGGGGAGAATTTCTGCTTCTCCGCCAGTGAAATGAGGAAAGCACGAATCTCCTTTTTCCCCTATCAGACCGGGTGAGCGCATGGAAGACCTGGCGCAGTTGCACAGGCGGCGCAAAAATTCCGGGCGGGATCGCGGACTGTAGCGCATCGGTTTGAGGTCAATCTCCATCCGCTCACGTCGTTTTCCCATCGCTCTTTCCTTTCGTGAGAAGGTTTGTGTGATTGACGGGAAGCCCCCGCACTCAAGGCCGGTAGTGGGAACGTGTTGACGGTTGGACCGGATGGCGCTTTAGTGATCGATATGCTGGAAGGATCGGTATGATGCCGATAATTGATAGTCTCACAGAGGATGCGATTTGCTTTTATGTTCCGCGGGGAGAGATTATCGAGATTACCCGCACGATAAAACATATCCGAACCGCCGATATACGGGATGACCTTCAGATGAAATCATCTCGTCCATCGCCGTTCACGTCCCCGATCTCCTCCCGCTGAGAGGCATCCACCGCAAACCAGTCGCGCCATTTCCTCGAGGTGAGGGCGTCGTCAAACCCCGTACCGGCGGATGGCAACGCCGGGGAGCGATTCGAGCGCCGCGACGCACACCCCGCAAATCCGGAAATTTTATCATGGCAATCGAATGGGTAAGCAAGAATATTGATACTTACTTACACGCTGATTTTCTCAGCCCGCCTCACTTTTCCATAAAAAATTGCTTTTGGACGGAAAAACCGAGCATTCATGCGGATCGTATGACACTTTTACGTTACTTTCATGGGCTGTGCATGGTACCTTCATGATTCTCACAAAGGCTGAATCGGGCTTTAAAACGGCGGATTGGTTTTGCCTCATTGAATAGTTCCTATACAGCCTATTATGCGCTTTCTTCGTCGAATCCATGAGTCCGATGCTCCGCCTGTCCGATGTTCAAGTGAAAAGTGCTCTTTCCCGCAAACTCCAACGCACATACGATAGCATGTTTCCATGCAAGCAAACAATATAAGATTTACATTTGGAGGAAAAACGGTTGGAGTAAGACAATTATTAGTTTTCAAGGTGGAGGAGGCACGTTTTTCATCCTCAAAAATTGCGGCGACCGTGTCCGAATACTGCATGACAGAGTCGCCAGGCCCGTGGAGCCTGCTAAGGTTCTCCTGGGCGCCGGTACTGGTTGGGGGGAGGACGAACTGAAGAGCAGGTCATCGAATCGGGAATCGCCCCATGCCGGTCTCAGGTGAAGCATATGGTTGAAATCGTGTCCTCGCTCCAGCGCATGCCACCCCTTTGAAACGCTGTTGGATGAGCCACTCGCACGCAGAAGCCGGCGCCCCCACCGCTGCCCCACACCACCTGGAGAAAACCAGCAATTCTAAATTCGGCTTAACCTGCTCATAAGACCTTTCCAGAACGCCCCAGTGCTCTCAAGAGCATCCGCCGGCTTCATAGACCTCATCTTCCCCTCTCCGCCCGAAGTCAGGCGACGCCTCGCTCCACCGCATCCGCCCAGGCGGAAATCAGGCGGTTGAGGATGTTCCCGGCGCGGCGGACATCCAGGCGGTACTTCTCCGGAATGACCGACATATCCACCGCGTACACATCGCCCAGCCTGCCCAGAAACGGGCAGCGGTCCAGGTCCGCCTGCCGCAGAGCGCCGAGCAGGAGGTTCGCCCGGTCGAGGACCGCCTTTGCCCCCTTCACCTTCACGCCTTGAACGGTGTAGTTGTTGGCAAAAAGGCTCACCCCGTCGAACGGCGTGCAGGCGGGAATCGAATCGGGACATATGCCGTCGCGCTTGAGGAAATAGTAAGGAGCGGAGAGCGACAGGCGAATGGGCGCAAGGGTTTCGCCCTGCACGGATTCCAGGATTTCGCGCGAAACCGCGGAGAGGCTCTCCGTGTCGGGATCGAAATCGCGGATTCGGAAACGGTCCGCCATGTCCCCCAACCTGGCAAGGATGGCGTCTCGTATGCCGGGCGTGACCAACATGGCCACTTCGGACGGTATCCCCGAAGCCGCAAGCCGGATGAACTCGGGACTGAGTTCGTCCGGGCTCTTCGCCTGAACGATGCATATGGACCGGCACGCCTGCGTCCCGAGCGCTCCGGGCGCTTCCAGCGCCCTCGACGCATCGGACGTCCCCGGCGTCCCCAGCGGACCATGCATTCGGGGCGCTCCGCCCGCCCCCAGCGCGGAGCGCAACGACTCCGCCGCATCACTCGCGAAGGAGGCGAACCGCGCCTCCGCCTCCCGCATCTCTTCCTCCTCGTCCATGCAGGCGATATCGGCGGCCTGCACGATGTTATCGACCGCCACGACCTGCAAGATGTGCCGGCCGTAGTCGAACGGTTCGTGCGGCCCCTTCCATTCTTCATACGTGAGGGTCTGGAGCTCCTGCTTGAGGGCCTCCGGGAACCGCTCGATTCCGCCGTCTCCGCAAAGATTTTCCTTCGGGATGATCACGGTGCGACAGCCGGCGCTGAAGGCGGTTTCCAGCTTGAGAGCGAGGGCTCCTATGGCCGTGATCCTGCCCCTGGTGTCGATCTCCCCCGTCATGGCGACATCCCGCCGGATCTTGCGGTCGGACAGGCTGGAGGTAAGCGCCAGGGCGATGGCCCCTCCCGCCGACGGACCGTCCTTCTTCGTCGATGCTCCCATGAAGTGAAGATGGAGAGGCTCCTGGAGATGCTCCTCCCGGAGCCGGAGTTCCTTCGACCAATGCAACACGCCGGTCGTGGCCACCTTGCGGCTCTCGTCCATCACCTTCTCCAGGTTGCCCGTGGCGTGGATGATGCTGAGATACCCCTGGCGCAGTCCCTCCGGCGCGACTCCGTTCCCCACCCGCGTGGCCTGGATGGGAATGATCGAACCGGTCCCGCGCTCCGCGTTCACTCCGAGCGCCGCCATCACCCCCACCTGGTCCTCCTCCGCCACCTGGCGCGGCCGGGGCGGCTCCTTCACGTACTGCTTGATGCTCTGCCGCGTGATGCACACGGAACGGCCGGACAGGCCGGCGTCGCTCAGCACCTCCTTGCGCTGCACTCGCAGGAAGAGCATCCGGATGATCCGCTCCAACTCCCGCACCCCCGGCTCGTAGGTGTAGCCGCTGATTAGATAGCGCAACAGAGCGTCTTCCGTCTCCGGGTCAAAGTAGATCTGGTCCACGCCGATCCCGTACTTGCGCCGGACGCGCGGGACCAGGTGCCTGCGGGCGATGACGACCTTTTCCTCGACGCTGTAGCGGTCGAGAAAGATGATCTCGCAACGGTTGGCGACCACCTGCGGGACCGTCTCCAGGGTGTTGGCCGTGAGGAAGAAGTGGCAGTTCGAAAGATCTATGTCCACCGTGGTTTCGGTATACTTGTCGTGAAAGAGGTGATTCTGCTCCGGGTCGAGAATTTCGAGGAGCGGAGCGATGGCGAACTTTTCCGTCTTGTCGGCTTCGTCGAGGATGAACAGGCCGTTCATGGCTTCCATCTTTATGAGCCCCTGGACGATGGCCCCCGGCTTCGAGCCTTCATAGGTGAAGCCGTGCCCCCGCAGGTCGGCTTCGTCTCGCATGCCGCCGAGCGAGACCTTGTGGAAGGGGATTCCCAGGTTCTGCGCGATGGAGATGGCGAGCGACGTCTTCCCGACGCCGGGGGGGCCGACGAGCAGGAAGGCGGAGCCCGTCCGGCTCCAGGTGGAAACCTGGTCGTCGGAGAAGCTCTGGTATCGCCAGATGAGGTTGGCGAAGAAATCGCCCACGATTTCCTTCGGCTGCTGCAGGCCGTAGTGGGAGGCGTTCAGCCCCGCATCGAATTCCTCCGGCGTGATGCGGATCTTGTGGATCCTGCCCCAGGGAATGGCCAGCAAGGTCTCGATGAGTTCGCTGTACTTCGACCCGCTGTGACCGATGATGTTGAGCTGGTTCTTGTCGATGACTTCGATGACCCGCCTCGGGATGGCGGGGTTGTTGCGCGCCGCCTCGATGCGGTCCTTGAGAGTCCGTTCGGCGGGAGCGGACGGCTTCTGCTCCGGTTTGGCGGTCACAGGCCGGGGGACGGCAGGGGCGACCGGCAGGAAGGCTCGCTCACGGTCGCCGTAGGATTCGAGTGCCGCCTCGAACATGCGGAAGAGGTCCTGAGGCTCCTTGCCGATCCCGGTTTCCGGAAGGTCCAACTCGCGGAAGAGGGCTTCGAGGCCGTGGCGGTTGCGGAAGGAGTGGAAAAGGGCGGCGGCGTCCGGCTCGGCGGCGCGCGAGAGCAGGGTGAAGAGGTAGATAATTTTACGGAGGAATGACGAGCGTTTGAGGAGCGCAAGCGCAGGGTCCGCGCTCCGGCCGTAGAAGTAACTCAGCATTGCCGACTTCAGGCCGGAATCGACGGCCGCGAAACACTCCTGGAGGAACGGAACGGGGGCGTCCTGGAGGGCCGGGCCGCAGACGTCCAGGAGCGAATCGACGGCGGCGGCGCCGGAGAGCCCGCGCTCGCCGTTTTCGAAGAGCGTCACGTAGTTTCGGCCCTTGATGCCGTTCATCTCGTCCGTGAGGGAGCCGATGAGCATCCGGTAGAACTTCGGGTCGCTCGTACGGCAGTGGAGGACGAACTCCACGTCGGATTCGACGACGTCGCGCTCATCGCGCTCCGGATAGATGATGTGCTCCAATTGGTGGCGCAGGAAGAACTCGGCGAAGGCCAGCATCTTCTGCTCTTCGAGTGTCCCCTCGCTCAGGCGCGTCTCCGGGTCGCCCGGAAGGACGAAGGCCAGGAAGTCGAATATCCGTTCGTGGATGTGGATCG
>CAYOVG010000361.1:0-6998 GCA_964407285.1 uncultured Syntrophobacteraceae bacterium | reverse complement strand
TCTGCCCAGCGCCATCGGCGGCAAGGAGGCCTACAGTCCATCCTATTACAGTATACGGAAGCGCCAGGGGAATAGTGAAGGACCTTCTCCAGGCTTTCGCCGTGAACGAGATTCTGACACACGGAACGGCAGGCGGTTTTTTTCACCCGAACGCCAGAAGCATCATCGAAATTGGCGGACAGGACTCGAAGCTCATTTTCCTGGACAAGAATAATGCGGGAGAAACGGTAATCGTCGACAGCGCGATGAACGATATTTGCGCCGCCGGCACGGGATCATTCCTCGATCAGCAGGCCTTTCGGATGGGTATCGGCATCGAGAAGCTCTCCTTACTGGCCGCGTTGTCCGAGAACCCCGCCAAGATCGCGGGCAGATGTTCGGTCTTCACCAAGACCGACATGATTCATCTGCAGCAGGGCGGGGTCCCGAAGGAAGATCTTGCAGCGGGTTTGTGCGAGGCCGTTGTGCGCACATACATCGAGAGTCTTGTCAAAGGGAAAGAGATCGAACCGCCGATCCTGTTCCAGGGCGGGGTGGCCAACAACCAGGGGATCAGGAAGGCCTTCGAAAAACAACTGCATTTGTCGAACGGCGACATGATCGTGCCCGATCACTTCGGGACAATGGGAGCTGTCGGCGCGTGCCTGTATGCCCTTAAGAAGGGCCTTTCGAACTATCGGAGCAAGGAGGCGATACTCTCGAACCTGGCGCAGCGGGATGCTTGTGTTGTAGAGCACGCGCAGTTGGCCGGTCTGTCCGATAGAAATGTTGTCCATTTGCCCTCACATCGGGCTTCTGCCGGTGACAACGGCCGTAAAGACATCGTTCTCGGTGTGGATGTCGGCTCCGTCACAGTGAAACTGGTCGCGCTGGACGGCCAGAAACGCATGATCTACAAGAAGTACATTCCCATCAACGGAGAACCGATCGAATCCGTGAAGACCTGCCTGGACGACTTCCACGGCGCTCATGCGGACTGTTCCATCAGGGCCGTCGGAGTCACGGGTTCGGGCAGGAACTATATCGCCAACGCGATCGGAGCGGACACGGTCAGGAACGAAATCACCGCTCATGCATATGCCGCCGTATCTCTCGTTCCCGATGTCGATACGATCATAGAAATCGGAGGACAGGATTCCAAATTCATCCGTATCAAAGACGGTACGGTCGTCGATTTCATCATGAACAAGACGTGCGCGGCGGGCACGGGGTCCTTTCTGGCGGAGCAGGCGGGGCGATTGAATGTAAATCTCGAAAAGGAGTTCTCCGACTTGGCCATGAGTTCTCTCCATCCGGTGGACATGGGAACGCGGTGTACGGTGTTCATGGAAACCGACTGCATTCACTATCAGCAAAACAATGTGTCCAACCCGGATATCCTGGCCGGTCTTAGCTATTCGATCGCAAAGAATTACCTCGAAAAGGTCGTGGGGAACCTGGAAATCGGAAATCGCATCGTCTTTCAGGGCGGGGTGGCTTTCAACAGGAGCGTTGCAGCCGCCTTCGGCACGTTGCTGGAAAAGGAGATAGTGATCCCGCCGGACCATGAAGTCACGGGCGCTTTGGGAATAGCGCTGACGGCATTCGACGAAGCCGGGCGAAAGGGTGGTTCGAGTTTTGTCGGTTTCGATTTCGCGGATCGTATCAAGAGCAGAACGACGTTGCAGTGCAGGGCGTGTTCGAACGTATGCTCTCTGATCAGCATCAAATACAACGACGGCGCGGAGTCGATTTACGGCGGCAGTTGTGGAAAGTATGAGGACGCGGGTGTCGAACGCGCCCTCCGGTTTCCGGATTATTTCGAACAACGGGAGGCGCTGCTGAACGGGTACAAGGACCCCGACCCGCTCGAGGATGAACAAATCCCGCAAACGGAGAATGTCATCGGCATCCCCTCCGTGTTGCTCTATTTCGAACTGTTTCCCATGTGGGCCACCTTTTTCAGGGAACTCGGCTACAGGGTCGTCACGTCCAATGCAAGCTCGAAGCAGACCTTCCAGGATGGCCTCGGCAACGTACTGGCGGACACATGCTTTCCGATCAAGGCCGTCTATGGTTCCATCAGGGAACTGGAGAGAAGAGGGGTCGATAAGTTCTTTGCGCCTTTCGTCATCAATATGCCGGATGACGGCTATGATACCTCCTTTGCGCACAATTGCCAGTACGTGCAAATCATCCCGGACATGATCAGGGCTTCGATGAAGGTAAACCTCATCAGTCCCGTCATCCGCATGAAAGCGGGACGGGGCGCTGTCGAAAAGACCTTCGTCGAACTCGGCGTTCAACTGGGTGCTCGGGAGCAGGAGGCGAGACTGGCCTATAGGGCCGCATGCGCCGCACAGGACCGGTTCCACGAACAGTGCGGAGCGCTGGGATACGACGCACTGGAGCAACTGCGCAATTGTGAACAGGCTTTCGTGCTGATGGGCCACTCCTATATCATTCACGACGGTCACTTCAACCTGAATATCGCCAAAAGGCTGGCGCGATTGGGCATACCCGTGGTCCCGGCCGATATTTTGCCGCTCGGCGAATCCGACGCAAAGGCGAGGACCCTGGACCTGGTATGGAAAACGAATAACCGGGCCATCAATAGCGCCGATTTCATCAACCACTATAACGCCAGGGGAAACGTCAGACTGCTTCCGGTGCTCATGACGACCTTCGGTTGCGCATCGGATTCGATGCTGACGCCCTATTTGGGAAATGTATTCGACAAGCAACCCTGGCTGGAAATAGAACTGGATGAGCACAACTCGATAACCGGGATTCTCACGCGTTGCGAGGCCTTCTGGGAGAGCGTCAAGAGCGGGAACAAGGTCTTTTCGTCCTTCAACGATATGGACAAGTTCAGGACTTCCGACGTAACCATCGAGGATATTCGCAGGGAAGACAGGACGCTCTACGTTCACGAATTCAGCGAGGCTTTTGTGAGTGTTGTGGATGTCTTGCGCAAACACGGGATCAGGAGCGAGTTGATTGCCGAGACGTCGGTTCAATCCAACATGCTGGGCCGGAAGTTGTCCAACGAAAAGCACTGCCGCACGTACCAGGTGCTGCTGGGAGATTACATGGCGACAGCCATGGGGGAGGGGTACGATCCGGAAAAATCGGTCTTTATGACATTCGGCTACGATGAAGCCTGTCGTTTGGCCCTGTTCAAGGATTTGCATGAGATTGTCCTGAAGGAGAAAGGCGCGGGCGATGTGTGGCTGTTCGGTCCGACTCCCGACGACCCGATCGACTGGATAAAGAAATTCGGGTTGGAACTCTCACTGGATATGTGGGAAGCCTTGGTTGCCCACGACTACCTGTCCCGCTACAAATTCGAGATTCGGCCCTTCGAGAAAACGAGGGGCGGCGCCAACCGGGCATATCGGGCCGCGGTGGATGTTCTGAGAAGCGGTGTCCGGGCCGGAGCCATAGCGGAGCATTTCAGAACAGCCATGAATGTTCTCAAGAATGTGAAGGTGCAGGAACGCGATCTGGTCAAAATCGGCGTTGTCGGCGATGCCTTCACGCGGGTTCACAAGTACGGAATGAACGCCATCTTCGAAGAGATCGAGAAAAACGGCGGCGTGCTGATCATTCCGCCGTCCTGGCACGATTTCATCATTTACGGAGCGGAAATACGGGCTCAACTCCTGAAGGATGCAGGGCTGCACGATCGATGGGAGCTGGTCTCGAGGGGAGTGGAAGCCATGGCGTCATTGAAGGAGAGGATCGAAAAGATCGCGGGCGAGTATTCCGACATGTTCCCCGACCAGAGCAATGCCTGGCTGATGAGAAACGCCGGCAGATACATGAATACGGACATCGCTCCCGTCATACCGTCCATGTTCATCGGCAAAACGGTGGACTTCGTCGAACAAAGGGACATTGACGGCCTGATGAATTCGCACGGCTTCAACTGCATTCTGGGCAAGATCTCAACCGCTTGCTACAACCCGATCAGAATCGCCAATGGCGGCGTGCCGATGCTGACGTTTATCGACGACGGACTGCAGCAGACGAATATAACCACGCGGGTCGAGGCCTTTATGGACCAGGCCCGAGCCTTCAGAGACAAGAAGATGATGAATCGCACCCAGGAAGCAGTATAAGGAGGAGTAATACAATGAATGGAAAAGAGATGACCCCCGGTGGTTTGCCTCGGACGGTGACGGCTCTCGCGGTCATCAACTTCATGTGCGCCGCGCTTCACTTCGCTTTTGAATTCTTCCTCTACAAGGAGCAGGGAGTCTACAGAGAATTCCTGTTGATTGAGAACTTGCTGATCGGAAGCGTGTTTTTCATGTTCGCGGTGGGACTCATATTGGTGGATGAGAAAGCGCGCGCTTTGCTGCTCGATGCCCAGTTGGCGTGGTGGGTGCTTTTCTCGATTTCCGTCATCGGTTTTTGGGACGCTGTGACGACCCTGAGCATGTTCAAAACCTGGATGAAGATGCCGGTGTCGGAATCGACGATGCTCCTCGCTACCGGAGTCGCCTGTGTCTGTCTTTGTCTGTTTGCGCGGTGGGGAAAGAGGTTCGGAAGATCTCCCGCCGACCTGTCATGGAATTCGACAGCGAAATAACGCATTGGCGGTCTTCGAGTGTTCATACCATAGCGAGGAAAGACATGAGAAAGATGGTTTTGTTCAGCACCCTGGCGACTTTGTTGTCCATCATTGCGGCGGTCACGGCTGCCGATGCTTGTTCGAAGACAACCTATCCCGTTTTCCTGGTTCATGGCGCGTGGGGATTCGACAGGATCCTCGGGTTCGAATACTTCGCCGACGATTACGGGACCTTCGTCGGGAATCCATGCAGGGAAGAGAATGAGGTCGATTGCAATCCCTACATAGATTCGGCCCAGGAAGTCCATGCGCTTTCGATTCATACCGTCCAGTCATCGGAATACAGAGGCCGGGAGATTGCCGATCAGATCGAGACGTATATGAGATTGTACGGATACCGCCACGTCAACATCATCGGCCATGCCCAGGGGGGCGTCTGCATCCGGAAAGCGGCCGGACTCCTCGGCGAACGATTCGGCTATCCGGTTGTCCGGGTATTGATTTCGATTTGCTCTCCCCATCGTGGCACACCGGTGGTCAAGACGATTCTGGAGGAGAACCCGGATATCGATGGTTATCTGGCTCAAGTGCTCGGGGATGACGTCTACTATGAGGACGGCAACGACGGATATGCGAGCCTGACGTCCATGATCTACGACGATTTCGATCCGGATGACGGCGTCGCTACGGGGGCGAAGCAGTTCAATGTGTCCTACCCCGTGAGCTCCCGCTACGCCGGGCGATACGCATCGGTATTGTGTGCTCGGAATACCGGCTTGAGTCCCTTCGTAGCCTCGTTCAACACCGTAATCGACGGTGATGGGTACTGTGTGGATGACTGCGACCAGGACGGCGCGGCGGGAAGAGGCGATGGGGATCCATCCGATCGTGACGATGACGGGTTTGTGGGAATCAACTCTCAGCAGATGGGCTACCGGCTTGCTTATCTCGAACTCCCGTTTTACAGGGACCTGGTGTTGACGGATCTGCTGTCCGGTTACGTCGGCGACATGAACAATCCGAATCGGCTGCAAATGACGTCTCTTCGAAACGTCCTCGACCAGGATCATTTCAATGTCGTCGGGTACGGACCCGACGATTTCGATGAGCTGAAATTCTTTGGTGCGCTGTTTGACTACATTGCGTTGAACGACTGACAAAAGGGGGGCATCCTCCTGCCTGATGCGAATGGGAAGCGGCGAAGGAAAGGGAGATCCCCGCCCGCCGTCGCCGCTTCCCCATCCAAAGGAAGCGCCATGAAGAAGAAATTGACAGCGGTTGCCGTAGCCGCTCTCGTCGTGTATTCATTGTGGTTCGGTTTTTCGTGCGATGGGGTGTTTGATTCCGGGAGCAGTAACGGTCCCGGCGCTCCGGATACCCGAAAAGAACCGGATGTGCTTGTACGGAAGGACTCAGGCGCCGTAAACGGTGTGAATCCCGATGCGCTCGCCGTCGCCTCGGCGCCGGTGGACGCGTTGGATGAAAAGATCCTCGGGGAAATGCGGGCGCAGTTCAGCCGGAAGATCAACCACCCGAAAGGACAGATCATGCTGATCGAGACCCTGGTCGCATTCCTGAGGAAACGGTATCCCGGGGAAAATCTCGATTACCTGGTGCAAAGGTATGTAGAGGTCGCCTTTCCCGGCGCGGCGGCCGATATACTTCTGAAGTACAAAAAACTCGCTGCCTATAATGAATGGCTGGAGAAGAACCGGTCCGTGTTGTGGCGGGCTCCCGGGGCGGAAAGAGCCCGCATGCTCGTGGCCGGGCAGGATGAGTTTTTCGGCGGCGATGCGGCGGTCATATGGAAGGACAAAAGGGCGGCCGGAGACGTGTACGCCGCAATGGATTCCATAACTCACTTGCGAGGCGAAGCCGTTGAACGGCAGTTCGACGCCTTCCTGAGCGCTCTTCCACAAAGCGCGATGCTCCCGTCGCATGGAGCGTCACAGGATGACAAGACGAAGCTTGAATGGGTTGCGCTCTTCCTTAACCTGGACGTCGTTCAGGATGGCCTTTCCGCAATGAATGATGATGAAAGGCGGCAAGCTTTGCGTAAGGTGCGGGAGAAAATGGGATTCAGTGGCGACCAGGTGCTGCGGTTGGAGCAGTTCGATGCGGAACGGGACGAACGGATGCGGATAGGGGACGCCTATATGCTGGAACGTCGGAACGTCATGACCGCCTCCGGGGGAACCGCTTCGGAGCAGGAACTGGACAAGATGAGAAACGACTATTTCGGAGCGCGGGCGGCCATTATCAAAGCAGAGGAAGAAGCGGGTTACTTTCGCTTCGCTACAAAGCGGCGGTATGGGCTGGATTAGCCTTGAGCCGTCTGCCGTTGCCGAATGCTCCCGGCGCAACGCCATAGTGGAATACCTTCCCTCACCGGAGAAGACTGTTGCTGCCTATCCACCCCCTAAAGGGTTGTATTCGGGGT
>CAYOVG010000360.1:0-7052 GCA_964407285.1 uncultured Syntrophobacteraceae bacterium | reverse complement strand
TGCCGCCTTCAAGGGGCTGCCCCGTCCCTCACTCGTCCGCTAATTCTCCCCCCCCCCGCTGAACGGTTACACCATCGACAACCTGCGCGCGCAGGAAAACGCCAACGGCACGCTCTGGATACTCAAGAACCTGGAAAACGGTCTTTTCCACGGCGACGCGGACATGTGCTACCTGGGCTCCGCCACCGACTCCACCCACCGCGAAGGTGTCGAGTTCAACGGCCTCGACAAGCAGATCGACTCCAGCATGGTCATCGACCTCAAGGGGCTGCCCCTTTCCGAAACGCACATCACCGAAGCCGCCCAGATGATCGCCTCCAACTACGGCTTCCCGACCAACGCCTTTTTCTCCTTCCAGGCCCACAAGGACCTGTGCGACACGCTGTTCGGCAAGGAGCGCATCGTGCTCCCGGTAACCGGCGCAAACGGTCTTGAGGTCGGCAATAACATCGACACCGTTAAAACCCCGTTCGGCCGCATCAGCCTCACCCCGGACGTGTTCCTCAACCCCGGCCGCGTCGCCCCCACGGCGGGCATGGGCAACGCCGCCCACATCCCGGCGGCCCCCGCGAGCGTAACGATCGGCACCGCCACCGGCACCGACGGCGTATGGGGCTCCCACGGCGCCAACGCAACCGGCAACACCGTCTACAAGTATTCGGTCTCGGCCGCGAACCGCTTCGGCGAGAGCGCCGCAACGGCCGCCGGCTCCGACCTCACCCTGGCGGCCGCCACCGACCTCGCCAAGCACGTCCCGATCACGATCACGAACGCGGCTTCCCCCAACAATCCGGAATACTTCAACATCTACCGCTCCGAGCCGGGCGGGACCGCGAAGCACTTCATCACCCGCGTGGCCGCCTCCAGCCAGGCCGGGGCCGGCGAAACCGTCTGGAACGACAAGGGCGACATCATGGCGAACACCTCCAAGGGCTTCATGGGCGAGATGAGCACTCCGGTCGTCGCCGTCAAGCAGCTCGCGCTGCTCATGAGCATGGACCTCGCCGTCATCGCCCCCGCGATCCGCTGGATGCTCTTGCTCTACCTGACCTTCATCATTTACGCCCCCAAGAAGTGGCTCAAGTTCATCAACATCGGCCGCGCCACCGTCTAACGGGCGGCAGGTTTCGTTCCACCACGCGAGCCGGGCTCCCCCCCAAGGGGGTCCGGCTCCACCGCAAAGGCATCATGAAAGGAGCGCGCTCCCATGGCGTACGCATCGATCACCACGCAGCAAAAGAAAACCATCAAGGGCGCCTGCCCGGCGCTGGAAAACGCGGATCTGGCGGGCATCCTGGAAGACCTCGATCTAACCGACCGGCGCGACAACGTGGTCGTCGTCACGCAGGCCGACTCCCCCGTGGCCCTGACCGCGGCCGATTCCGGCAAGGTCTACGTCAACAAGGGCGCAACCGGGGCGATCACGTTCAACCTTCCCCCGTGCGAACCGGGGCTTCGCTTCACCTTCCTCAAGGTCGCCGTCCAGGACATCGTCCTACAGGGTTTCGTATCTCGGAAAGGGGGCATATGTTGATACTTTCAAGATGGCGAAATGCTTAACGAAAGAGGCATGAACTCCCATTTCGGGCTTGACGCGGGGCACAAAAAACTTTACATAGAAAACATTCGATAGAATATATGTTCTATTGAATGTTGGCCCCCGTTTCGCAGGGATACCCCACGACCGAGGATACCCCGATGCCTCCGGAAGACCCCAAAACATTGAATGAGAAAAAAATTCCATCGAATGCCTCCTTGCCCGATAGCTGGGATGAGGTTCTCGCCGCCTTCGAAAACGAACTCTACCGCCGCGGTCGGTCCGAGAGGACCGTTATCACCTATGCCTCAGCCCTGCGGGCCTTCGCTCTTTTCTATCGCGAGCGCCTGAAGAAGCCGGGTCCCCATGTGGCGCTCATCCAGGAGACCGACCTCCAGGCATTCATCAACTACCTGCGCTATGACCGCAACCTCTCCGCGACCTCAGTAAACCGCCATGTCGCCGCTCTTCGCGCCCTCTCGAGCTTTCTCCTCGCAAAGGGCTGGCACAGACGCCTGGTGGCGCGCGATCTCAAAACCTACCGCATCTCCCCCTCGGGGCACGAGCCGCGGCTCAGCACGGAGGAGGTGCGCCGCCTGGTCACCGCGGTCGACCTGGGCGGCAGGAACGGCCAGCGCGACCTGGCCATCTTGCAGTTCTTCCTGCAGTGCGGGCTGCGGGTGGGGGAGCTGGTCCACCTCTCGCGCGATGACGTGAGCATCCATAAAAGCGTCGCCAGGCTTCGGGTACGGAGCGAAAAAGGCCGCCAGGAGCGCACCATTCCGCTCAATGCGGGTGCCCGTAAGGCCGTCGAGGACTACCTCGAGGCCCGGGGACCCGTGGCCGGCTCGGACCCCCTTTTTGTCTCCGAGCGGGGGCGGCGGATAAGCGTCCCGAGCGTGCAGTACCTGGTGAAGAAGTACCTGTGCTCCGCCGGCCGCGAGGATCTGTCCACCCACGACCTGCGGCACCACTTCGCCTTTCGCTTCTACGCCCAGTCCGGCAACCTCACGGCCACCCAGAAGGTGCTCGGCCATAGCGACATCAATACCACCGCGCGCTACGCCAGAACCCTGGATGAGGAGGTCCAAAGGACCATCGATGCCCTCGACGACCAACCCGAATAGCCATAGGGAAAACGCGGTCTCCAGGAGATCCCACCCGCGCCGGCGCGCCCTCTATCCGAGGTTTCCCTCCATTCTCGACGAGGACAGCCTCAGTGCGATCGCAACCCTGGAGAGCGAGGAGCGCGCGTTTGCAGTCCGCCAGGGCAGGAGCCGGAGCCAGTACCTGCACGCCCTCTACCTCAAGGCTGCAGCCGTCCTCGGCCACTCCCGCTTCCAGCCCGGGGAGCTGCCCCGGCAGTTCCGGCAGCGGATCGCCGGGGAGCTCGGGCTCGATGCCGACCTGGCGCGGGTACTCTCCATCGACCGGGCCGAGAAAAGCCATATCGTCTCCACCGTGCGCGCCTTCCTGGGGCTTTCCCGTGTCACGCGGGGGGCGGCCGACGGCGTCCAGGCATGGCTCCAGGCCGATCTTGCCGGAAGGGAAAGCGACATGGCGGTCCTCATCCCAGCGGTCATCGGGCGGTTTCGTGAACTGGGCGTGGAGATCCCACCGTCGAACATGGTGCAGTCCATCGCCAACCGAGCCCTGCACCAGGCCGAGGAAAACGCCTTCATCCTCATTGGAGAAGGGCTCGGCCCGGAGGACGGGGAACGTCTGGACGCGCTCCTTGCCGGCGCGGAGGGCGGGACCGCTTTCGATTCCATGAAAAATCCGGTTTCCCAGGCCACGCCCAATACCCTGGCCGACGAACTCCTCCGAATCGAGCGTCTTCGCTCCTTCCTGCCGAAAAAGACGCCCTGGAAAACCATCACCCGTCACCAGATGGAGCGATTCGCCGAGCTCGCACGCCGCTACTCGGCCTCGGAACTCGCCCAGCTCGTCCCCTTGCGGCGCAGAACGCTTCTCCTTTGCTTTCTCGTCGACCGGCGGGGATTCCTCCTCGACGCCGCGGCCGACATGGCGATCCGGGTGTGGGAAAACACGAAGCAAAGGGCCTCCGAATACGCCAACGCCCGGCAGCAGGCCATGGCCTCCTCCTACGAGCTCCACCAGGCCACGCTCTCCCAGATCCTTTCCATCATCGAGAAGAGCCGCAACCCCGAGGAACTCTGGTACGGCATCCACCAGTACAAGACCCGCCAGGAATACCACACCATTCTGGACGGTATGGGGCGCGTCGAGAGCCGGAGCGCCTCCTACCTGGCCAAGATCGAGGACCACTACCCGGCCCTCCGGCGGTTCCTGCCGGACTGGTATCGGCTGATGCCGCTTGCATCAACGACCGCGGACGACACCATTCCAAGGGCGCAGGCCTTCGCCAGGGATCACGCCACATCCACCCAGAGCGAGCTCCCGATCAAGGACTGTCCCACCGGATTTCTTCCCCCACCCTGGGAGGGCAAGGCCGTGAGGCGCTACGCCCGCACGGGCCAGGTCGTTCGGATACTGAAGGTCCCCTACGAGCTGGGACTGCTCGAGGCCACCGTCCAGGGCCTCAAAAACGGGACCCTGGCCCTTGCCGACGCCAGGCGCCACGCCCCCATGACCGACCATCTGCTGCCCCGCGCCGAATTCCATGCACATTACCAGGAACATGTTGCCCGTCTCGGCCACCCACCCACCGCACAGGAGCACTACGGATTACTGCGCGACCGGCTGCGCGGGGACCTGGAGCACTTCGACCGAAACTACCACGCATCGAAGGACAAGTTCTGGGTGAACCGCAACGGGACCCTCGGCTACTCCCGGTTGCCCGGCCAGTCGCCCTCTCCCCGCCTCAAGCGGCTGAGAGGCGAACTCTCCCAGTCGATGCCGGAGGTCACCATCCTCGACATCCTCCTGGATTGCCAGCGCTGGACGGGGTTTATGGACGCCTTCAAACCCGTTTCGGGACGCCAGAACATGTCCGAGGATGAACGGATCCGCCATCTCTTGGCAACGCTCTATGCCTACGGGTGCAACTGTGGTCCCGTCCAGGCATCCCGGGCGCTTCGGATCCACAAGAGCCAAATCGTCTATACGCGCCGGCGCTACATGGCCACCGAGCACCTCATGGAGGCGGCCGCCATCCTCGCCCACGCCTACCAGCAGACCCCCATGGCCGAGCGCCTCGGGGATATGCAGGTCCTCCTAACCGATTCCATGCAGGTGCGCACCCTCAAGGAGAGCCTGATCGCGCGCCAGCACCACCGCTATCTCAGCGGCAAGAGCTCGCTCATCTACCAGCACGTGAGCGCCAACTGTATCTGCCTCTTCACTCAAGCGTTGCTTTGCAACGTGTCGGAGGCCATCCACATGCTCGTTGGGGCGATGGAGTGCCAGAGCGGAGGGGATCCCATCATCAACATCTGTGACAGCGCGGGCAAATCCAACCTGGTTTTCGGACTCTCCAGCCTGCTCAACATAAAGCTCTATCCCCGCGTTCGCAGCCGTCACCTGAAGCTTTGGGGCATCGGAGAGGGCGCGCGCTACGAGAATATCGCCGCATCGATCGCCGGCGAGATCCGGTTCGATAGAATCGAGAAATCCTGGCAGGATATCATGTGGATACTGGCCTCGATCAAAGCCGGCACGGCCAAGCCGGTCATCATTTTGAACCATCTCGCCGCCCAACCCCAGCATCCCGCGGCGCAGGGTCTGGAGGAGCTCGGCAAACTCGATCGCTCCCTGTACCTTCTGCGCTACGGAAAAGACATGGAGCTTCGCCGCTTCGTGGTCCCCTATACCTCCAGGCGCGAGCACTGGAATAAGTTTACCCGGGAGGTGCAGGCCTTCGGAGATATGGTCCGAGAGAAGACGCTCGAAGAGCAGGAGGAGGTGTTCTGGTTTCTCACCGTGGTTCAAAACGCCATCGTGCTCTGGAATGCCCTCTCGATCGAGCACGTCCTTGGCGATCGGCCCGAGTCCTTTTCGGATTCCGACCTGAAACGCATGCTCCCGACCATGACGGAGCATATCAACTTTGTGGGAACGTTCGATGTCAATCTGCAGCGGAAACCTCCTTTTGAACTCAAGAGGGTGAAGGGATAGGTCTAGTGGAAGTTCCTTTCTGATAGGAGGCGAGTATGGGAAGGTTAAAGTTCAAGAATGGAACAAAGATGATAAGGCCAATAAAGACCGATAAACTTGGTGAGGTAATTGCCAGAGTGGACGAAAATTGGAAGGAAGCACGTAGAGAACGCCCAGATGAAAATGCTATGTCTTTTGGTTTTGAGCAATATGGCAAGCATTGGCTTATGGCTTTGAAATTACCTTCAGGTTTATTGTTCAGTTATGATACTATTTAGTATAAGGAATTACTTCTCTTTCTGGCTAACTGCTTAGAACGAATCAAAAATGATACTGTGGATTACCTTGCATTGTCCGACATCATAAAACAGTTTGCTATAAAATTGGGAGATCCAGAGACCCTTCGTATTGTAAAAGAATCTTTCGGTTTGGATGTAGTAGGTAAATCATTATAGACAAGACCACAAGATCAATAGTTTATACCTTATTCCGGTTCTTTGAATGGTTGCTATTCGTGGGACGGAAAGAGAGCGTTTAAACGCTCTCGGTGGTGGAGGAAGTAGATGAAAGATTCTAATGAGACTCATATTGCCAATATTGAAACCAAGCTGGAAGAACTCGACAAACTTGCTGTAAACGTAAGCCAAAAAACATTTGAATCTGCATTAAATGGCATACGAATGAAGGCAGGCAGGGGTGATCTTGAGTCTATTCGTATAATTGACGCTATGACTGCTTTTTATAATGTTCAAAAAAGCGGTGAATCTATGGAGGAAATCCTTCAACGTTCTATAAAAAATCCTGACCTTCAGTCGATTATTATGAATTATACTGATGCTATGCTGAAGATTATTTTAGTTTCTAAATCAAAATGATAGCGGATTCCGGATCACTCCCGGCCAAAGAGGACTGAGATGGGCTCAAAACTTTCAATAGAATTATTTTCTTTTCAATGTATTCTATTGAAAGTTTCCAGCCTGTTTCCGAGCTTGAAGACAGGTCACAAACTGTCTTTAACAAGGAATTATAAATAGTTAATGGTATCAACATGAGTCCCCTTTCCGAGATACGGAACCTTGATCGGTGCCTTGATATGCTTGTGGGCGCGCCGCCGCCCAAGACATACACCGCCGCCCAGCTCGCGCGTGACCCGGCCTTGCGCCGCGAGGTCAACCGCCAGGCCATTGCTCAAAAGGAAGCCGACGAAAGGCGGAATGAAACCCTCGACCGTTGGGGCGATCATCTCAAGAGGACGGGATACGACTACAGTCAGCTTCCCGCGTCCGATGTTAGCCACTTGTGTCGGACCGACCTTGAGAACATTAGGGCCAAGGGCGGCGACTACATTCGGATTATGGTTGAGGAACGCGCGCGCGAAAAGAGCCGTTTGCGGCATCAGGGCCGAGAACGGGAACGATGACAGCCTGTCGCGGAGGCC
>CAYOVG010000359.1:0-7077 GCA_964407285.1 uncultured Syntrophobacteraceae bacterium | reverse complement strand
CTAAATCCTAAACCCGCCATCCATGCTGCCTCTCAGCAGTAGCGGGAATTGCTGTATGGATATTACCCCTTGGCTCATAGACTACTGGATTCCATTTTTCTGGGCTACATACATTAATCCTACAGCAGAAGCTGGTACTGGTACAAAGTTCGGATATGGTGGTCCAGGTGTTTTAATTCACAAGAATGCAGTCATTGGACGGAACTGCATTATTTCTCAGCATTCTACTATCGGGGAACTGGGACTGTAGTGGGAGTTCCGACATTGGGTGACCGCGTCTATGTTGGCGCTGGAGCCAAGATACTAGGGCCTGTTCATATTGGCGATAGTGCAATAATTGGCGCAAATGCAGTTGTGCTTTCAGATCTACCTTCGAACCGAGTGCACGTTGGTATACCTGCTCGATTGTTAGAAAAAAGTAAGGATTCTTTCGTCAATGATGAGCTATGCTGATACTTCTTCCGTTTTTCCACCCAGGAATTCGGTTTTGCTGATTGGGCCAAGGCCTTCGCATCATAGCTTAGGAGGGGTCAATCAACATATGAGTAATCTTCTTAGACTCCAGCTTTTCAAAGAGGCTTTTGTTTTTGATCCAGGTTCAACCGGTGGCTCTCTAAATCTCCACGTATTAAGTATAATATGTAAGTTATTTCAACTTCGCAAGATTGTTATTCGTATCCGTCCCAGATACATTTGGATAAACAACTCGATCTACACTGGTTCTTTCCTGAAGCTCTTGTTAATCGTACTAAGCCTGAGAGGTATTGAAGGAAGTGATTTGAGGGTTTTTTTTCATGGCGGGCGTTTTGAAAACCTTAAATTTTTGAAGCTGAGAGCGCTATGGCTGGCGTCTAAGACACTTCTTGAAAAGGTTAGCAAATTTCATTTTCTTTCGGCGGAACAGGCTCACGGATTTGCCGAAGTATTTCCTCAACTTCATTGGGAGAGGTTTTCCAATTACCTACCGGTGGAGACTAGATTGCCTAGAAATACCCATCCCAGGAGGGTTTTTCTCTTTGCAGGGCGCTTGGTGGAAGAAAAGGGCATCTATGTATGCCTGGAAGCGTTTCGGATACTCCTTGAAAAGAACTCAGAAGATATCCTGCTTTGGTTTGCAGGTGATGGTCCGGAAATCCACCATTTGCGTATGAAAGCATCTGAATTGCCCAATCATTCAGTGAGAGTTTGGGGTGCCTTGGATGCAAGGGCTCTCGAGGACCTCTACTCCCAGGCTTTTGTCCTCCTACTGCCGTCCTGGCGTGAAGGACTGCCTTACGTCGTCCTTGAGGCGATGAGAGCGGGCTTGCCGATTATTGCAACACCGACCGGAGCACTACCGGATATCATACAGGACGGTGTGAATGGCTTCTTCGTGCCATACGGTGACCCGAAAGCGCTTGCAGGTAAAATAGAAATACTACTGAACAATCCTCTACTTGCTGAGGCTATGCGAGATAGAAATCTAATGTTTTTTGAAAGTAATTTCTCTCGTAGGGCTATGGAGAAGTTCTACTTAAGGTTACTTTTACCGAAGGTTTCTGGAGCAGAGGATCTTGTTCAGCACTGAAATAAGTTTATATTAATATTGCAGCTGCCCATATAAGGCTAAACATTATTAGTATTCCTAAGTCACTTTATTCCTATAGAGCCCAACCGGTACATGGTCAATATTAGACTTAAGAGTGTGAGGCCCTAAAGGTCCAGCCCAATCTCAAAGTATCTATTCCTGAAATATGAAATTTAGAGCTTTACTACTCTATATGTCTACCGGTTTACGTCTTAAGCCTGAGCAGATTCTATACCGCGGATGGTATGCATTCCTAAAGCAAATGCCTCGATTCTCCAGGGCTGCCCTTTCTTTTCCTGAACATTTTGAATGGGCCGGTGTTGGATTTCGTGTCCCATTTCCCAGTTATCCATTGCTTGATTCAAGTGAAATCGAGCATGGGAGCTTTCGTTTTCTCAACGATGTGGAGCATTTCCAAAGCCACGTGAATTGGAAATTAACATGTAAAGGCCGCCTGTGGCGATATAATCTTCACTATTTCCAGTATCTCCTGCCCAAAAAGCCATTGGATTCGATGGTTGGTCTCAACCTGATCAGAGATTGGATCGAACACGTCCCACCCGGCACCCCCGACGCATGGGACCCGTTTCCGATTTCCTTGCGACTTGTAAATTGGCTTAAATACATGAGTATTACTTCCCTCACGGACGCGGACCATGCGCTTGTCGTTCGGTCGATATGCCGGCAAGCTCGATTCCTGGAAAACTCTCTCGAGCACCATCTGCTCGGCAATCATCTTTTCAAAAATGCAAAAGCGTTGCTCTTCTGCGGTCTCTCCTTCAGTGGTCCCGATGCCGAAAGATGGCTCGCCAAGGGACTTCGTCTCCTCCGTCGCGAACTCGAAGAGCAAGTTCTCCCGGATGGCGGACATTTCGAGCGAAGTCCAATGTACCACTGTATGATCCTCGAAGACTGCCTGGATCTGCTCAATATATGCCGCTGTTCCTCCCGTCCCGACGTCCGAGGTCTTTCAGATCGCCTCGAGACCGCCGTCCGGCGCATGACGTTCTTCCTGCAAGGCATGTCCCATCCCGATGGGCGGATCGCTCTCTTCAATGACGCCGCCCTTGGCATCGAACTTGATCCGGGTGATCTTGCGGCCTACTACGAACGTCTGATCCAGGAACCGGCTCCAAGGCCCGAACCGCCCTTCTGGTCTTTTCCCGAAACAGGCTACTTCGTCATGGCCCCTGCCGTTGGGGACCACATGCTCATCGACTGCGGCCCGGTCGGACCAGACTATCAACCGGGACACAGCCACTGCGACACCCTCAGCTTCGAACTCTCGCTCAAAGGTCGGCGGGTGATCGTCGACTCCGGTTGCTTCCAGTACGAGGATGGGCCGGTGCGTCAATATAATAGAGGAAATATGGGCCATAACACCATCACCGTAGACGGACGGAACCAGTCGGAGGTATGGGGGGCGCACCGGTGCGCTCGAAGGGCGCGGCCGCTCCATGCCGGACTGGATAAACGGGGGGACGGCGCGCTGGTGTTTGAAGGCGCCCATGATGGATACAAGCGGCTGGATGGAAGTCCGATCCATCACCGTCGAGTGGTTTGGGCCGGCAATACGATCACGATCGAAGATCGTGTTGAAGGTAGTGGCGCGCACGAAATTGAGTCCCGTTTGCATATACACCCGGCACTTGAAGTTCACCACGACGGCGATGGCGTTCTGGTGAAAGACGGCGCTCTGCCGATCGCTTCAATTACCTCCGAAGGCGCGGGGGATGTCGAGCAAACCGGGGGATGGTACTGTCCCGAGTTCGGCAGGAAGGAACCGTGCGTGGTGCTGAGAGTGAAATCAGCGAACCATGGGCTGCCCTACGTGGGGAAATGGGTATTCAAGATTCCCGGCTGTTAGCTGTCCGCCGAAATTTCCAGGAGTTCAAGCCGACTATGCATATCCTATTTTTAACGCACTATTTTCCCCCTGAAGTAAACGCTCCGGCATCCCGCACCTTCGAGAACGCAAAAAGATGGGTCAAGGCTGGGCATCAGGTGACCGTTGTCACATGCGCCCCCAACCATCCGAAGGGTATCCTTTACCCCGGCTACAGTAACCGTATCCGGCAGTGGGAGGAGATGGACGGGATCAAAGTCCTGCGGGTAATGACATATCTCAGCGCCAACCAGGGTTTCCTGAAGCGGACTCTTAATTACCTTTCCTTCATGGTATCGGCAAGCGCGCTGTCCCCGCTGGTAAGCGACGTGGACCTGGTGATTTCCACATCACCGCAGTTCTTTTGCGGAATGGGCGGTCTGTGGGTTTCAGTCATGAAGCGTTGCCCCTGGGTCCTTGAAATACGGGATTTATGGCCCGAGTCCATCATTGCCGTGGGTGCGATCAAGGACCGCAAGGTGATTCAACTGCTCGAGGGGATCGAGTCTTTTCTCTATCTGAATGCGGATCACATCATTTCGGTCACCCACTCTTTCAAGCGCCACATCAGGGCCAGAGGGGTACCGTCCGAGGCAATATCGGTGCTTACCAACGGCGCGGACCTGCAGCAGTTTCAACCCGGTCCAAGAGAAAACTCCATCCGGAAGGAGTTGGGACTGGACGGTAAGTTCGTGGCCTCATATGTTGGGACTCACGGCATGGCTCACGGGCTCGATACCGTGCTGCATGCAGCGGACCTTTTGCGAGACCGGGATCAGATCGTTTTCCTGCTTGTAGGGGATGGAGCGGAGCGGGACAACCTGCTACGCCGCAAGGACGCCCTCCAGATGAAAAACGTTTTGATGCTTCCCCAGCAGCCCAAGGAGAGGATGCCGGAGTTTCTCGCCGCATCCGATGCCTGCATGGTCCTGCTGAAAAGGCAGGACCTCTTCAAGACGGTCATCCCATCAAAGATCTTCGAAGCAATGGCGATGGAGCGCCCCATAATTCTGGGAGTAGAGGGAGAGAGCAAGAGGATCGTCGAAGAGGGTGGTTGCGGTATCGCCATCGAACCGGAAAACCACCACGAGCTGGCGGAGGCCGTGCTGCGACTAGATAACGATCCGGGTCTCATGACGCGCCTTGGCGATAACGGCCGGAAATTCGTGATGGAGAACTACGACCGTGATGTGCTGGCTAAGAGATACCTCGGTGTGGTCGAGTCCCTGGTGGAATCCGGGGCAAACCGCCGGGCTTTGGTTAGCGGGCGCCACACCACGCCCTGTAGAGTGCGCGGTGCATGACCGTCAAACAGCTAGCAATAGAGGCGGTTTTCCCGCAGGACAAGAGCGGGACGGAAGATATCGATACAACCAATTGTCGAGAATAAACCAGCGAGAGCAAACTATTATGAAAGTTCTACTGATTGCCGGCGCCAGACCCAATTTCATGAAAATAGCCCCCATATACCGGGAGGCGAGGAATTACGACCGCCTGGAGTGTAAATTGGTCCATACGGGCCAGCACTACGATTACGAAATGTCCGAGGCATTCTTCGAGGATTTGGGAATACCGCAACCGCACTTCCACCTGAATGCCGGATCGGGGTCACACGCCGTACAGACGGCAAGGATCATGACGGCCTTCGAGGAGGTCTGCCTGCAAGAGAAACCCGACCTGGTCGTCGTGGTGGGTGATGTCAATTCCACCCTTGCGTGCAGCATCGTGGCCAAGAAGCTTCTCATCGAGGTTGCCCACGTGGAGGCCGGCCTGAGAAGCTTCGACCTTACCATGCCCGAGGAGATCAACCGCATGGTTACCGATGTTCTCACCGATTACTTCTTCGCCACGGAGAAGAGCGCGGTGATGAACCTCGTGCTGGAGGGAAAATCGCTTCAGAAGGTCCATTTCGTGGGACACGTGATGATCGACAATCTTCTGTACCAGGTGGAACGGCTCAATAATGGAAACGGCGACTTGCCCTTTTCGACGGAAAAACTGAAGAAGGACCTGGGGAGCTATATTTTTCTCACTCTGCATCGGCCGGCCAATGTCGACCATAAGGAAAACCTGACCGAGATCACCGATGCGTTGAACGAGATCGCCGGGGAAAAACCCATCGTCTTCCCCGTTCACCCCAGAACAAAGAAGATGCTGCAGGCTCACGGCCTGAAACTGTCGGATGATATCCGGTTACTGCCGCCCCTGGGCTTCAAGGAGTCATTGTTCCTGTGGAAAGACGCGGACATCGTCCTGACGGATAGCGGTGGATTGCAGGAAGAGACCACCGCCCTTGGAATTCCATGCATCACGTTGCGCGATAATACCGAGAGACCCATAACCATCGAATTGGGCACGAACATTCTTGGAGGAACGAGGCGAGCTTCCATCATGAAGGCATACCGGGAGAGCATGGAACGTAAAGATAAACCGTATGTCGTGCCTCCCAAATGGGATGGGAAGGCGTCCGAGAGAATTTGGAAAGTTCTGATGCAAGGCAAGAATTAGTCCAGGCTTTCCGCCAGACCGGCCTCCGTGGTTCTCGGGTACGTACATCGTCACTCGTATTTCACTATTCTTATATGATGCTTCTTTAAACGACGTCTTTCGTCGGCGCCGCCTCCATAATTCTTATGCCTATTACGTCGTCCGGATTCCCTTACCTGATCCTCATTCCCTCCGCAATATGCTTGATCCTGTACGTGGGGCTGTACGCTTCCGCCTTCAAGGTTATGATTGGCTGGTGGGGTCGGGATGAGTACTCATACTGCTATCTCATTCCTTTCTTGCTGCTGTACCTGGTCTGGGAACAGAGAGCGCGGCTGGCGTCGCTTCCGTTGCGCGCATCGTGGGGCGGGCTGTTGCCCCTTACCATCGGAATTCTGCTGTACTGGCTCGGTGAACTCGGCGGAGAGTATTACACCCTCTATGTTTCCGCCTGGCTCGTCCTGTTGGGACTTTGTTGGCTCCATCTGGGGCCGGTCATTGTGAGGGCGCTTGCTTTTCCCTTCGGCATCGCGCTCACCATGTTTCCTTTTCCCAATTTCATTTATAACAACCTGTCCGTCAAGTTGCAGTTGATATCCTCTCGGCTTGCAACGGGAATGCTCCATCTCTGCGGGATATCGGCCTACAGGGAGGGGAACGTCATCGATTTGGGATTTGCACAGTTGCAGATCGTGGAGGCATGCAACGGACTCCGGTATATCGCTCCACTGACGGTGCTGGCGCTCATTCTTGCGTTCTTTTATAGAGCTTCTCCCTGGAAACGGATTGTGTTGGTCGTTTCGTCCGTGCCGCTCGCGGTCATGGTGAACGCCTTCCGGATCGCCCTTACCGGCATCCTGGCCGGCATATGGGGCAAGGCGGTCATCGAAGGGATTTCGCATGATGTCGCGGGTTGGGGAGTGTTCATGGTCTCCCTGGGGATTCTCGTCGGTGAGATGTGGGTCATGAGCGGGAGGAGTAAAGTCTCTCTGTCGATCGGTTCGCTCCAGGTCACACAGCAGGATGGCGGTCTGTTTGCGTCCGGTGAACGCGGCATTTCTGACAATGAAGAGCAACCGCCGATTATAGACAGAAGAGCTTTCCGTCCGGCGCAGTCCCTCGTCGCCGTTGCTCTCCT
>CAYOVG010000358.1:0-7081 GCA_964407285.1 uncultured Syntrophobacteraceae bacterium | reverse complement strand
TTTTTCTGGCTCGCCTTCCGGAAGGCGCGTCACGGCCCAGGTCCGAGGAACTGGCCGAGAGAATCGAGGACATCCTCGGGAAAACTCCCGGGGTCAACTATTGGGTCACGATAGGCGGATATTCTTTCCTGGACGGGGCGAACCTGTCGTCGGTATCGTCGACCTTCATCATCTACAAGCCGTGGAAGGAGCGCGGCCGGGACCTCGATCAGGACAAGATCGTGGGCCTCGTAAACCGCGAACTCGCGGGACTGCAGGAAGCGCAGGCTTTCGTGGTCGTGCCGCCGCCGATCCGCGGGCTGGGCCAGTCGGGCGGATTCCAAATGATGGTCGAAGACCGGGGCAGCCTCGGGCTGAGCGAACTCCAGCGGGCCACCACCGAACTGGTTCAGGCGGGCAATACCAATCCGAACCTGAAAAGCCTCATCACGACCTTCAGCGTCCGCAGCCCGCAGCTATTCCTTGACATAAACCGCACCAAGGCCGAATCCCTCCAGGTGCCCATCGAAAACGTCTTCACCACTCTCCAGGCCTACCTGGGTTCTTCCTTCGTGAACCTGTTCAACAAGTTCAACCAGGTGTTTCAGGTGTACATCCAGGCCGGCAGCCAGTACCGGCTCGAACCGCGAGACATCGAGAACCTTTACGTGCGAAACGCGACGGGAGGGATGGTTCCCCTGGGCACCGTGCTCGACGTGCAGCGGACCCAGGGCGCGGAACTGATTACGCGCTACGACCTCTACCCGGCGGCGTCGATTTTCGGCTCAGCGGCCCCCGGAATCAGTTCCGGGCAGGCGCTGTCCATCATGGAGGGGCTGGCCGCTCAGGTCCTGCCCAAGGGGATGGGCTACGACTGGACATCGACCAGCTTCCAGGAGAAGCAGGTCGGCAACCAGGCCTACTTCATCTATGCGCTCTCCATCATCCTGGTGTACATGGTGCTTGCTGCGCTGTACGAAAGCTGGACGTCTCCGGGAGCGGTCATCCTGGTCGTTCCGATGGCCCTGGTGGGAGTGCTCCTGGGCCTTATGGCGCGAAACTACGACAACAACCTGTACACCCAGGTGGGACTGGTGTTGATGATCGCCCTCGCCAGCAAGAACGCGATTCTGATCGTGGAGTTCGCGCGCGAACTGCACGAGGGGGGCATGAGCGTGCCGGAGGCCGCCATCGAAGCCACGCGCCGCCGCTTCCGCCCGATCGTCATGACCTCGTTCGCCTTCATCATGGGGGTGTTGCCGCTGCTCTACGCCTTCGGAGCGGGCGGCGCCAGCCAGCGCGCCATCGGCACCGTCGTCTTCGGCGGCATGCTCTCCTCTACCTTGCTGGCCATCCCGTTCGTGCCGGTGTTCTACGTGGTCCTGGAAGGCCTCGGCGGAAGGTTGAGGAGGAAGAAGAGGAGCGAAAGAAGCAATGATGTGGTAGAAGCGTCGGAATGAGAACGTTTGGAAATATCAACTTAATCCGTCACCACTCATCCTCCGGAATCCTGCGGCGCAAACTTCGCATAACCCGGTGTCGTGCTTGCCGAGCCTGATCCGGTTGATACCTTCCGTGCATTCACGACAACCAACAACCTGCCAGTAAGAATGCCCGAAGAATGCCCGCATACGAGATTAATGTGCTTTAATGCATGATACCATATGGGTTGGGTGCGGCTCTTTTAGAACAAAGGATCACATCCGCTTTAGGATGTCGTTCTAAAAGAGCCGCACCCATATGGGTTAATCTACCTCTTGTCCCTCCGATCTCTTTTTCCGCTATTGATTCATGTATTGATTCCTGGAACGGGCGAGTGTAGTGTGTGTTCCACTGGGAGCGCTTCCGGAAGATTCAACGGATCGACAGGCAAATGGTTTACACTGGGTTAATGCTGAAAGCAGCCGATATTCGAACTCGACATCGGTGCTGTTTTCTCAGCGCCGCCCGCACCTGTATCGAGAAAGCGGATCGATCGGCGAGGGAGAGGGGGGCCATGTTCGGAATTCAGTTCATAAAGATTCAGCCGACGACGTATCTGCTCCATTACAAAGATGGAAAGGTCATCCGTGAGGGTGCGGGGCTTTCGTTTTTCTACTATGCGCCCACCTCGTCGCTCGTCGCCGTACCCACGGCGGGAATGGATGCGCCATTCATCTTCCAGGAGGTCACCGCGGATTTCCAGGAGGTGAGCATCCAGGGGCAGGCCACTTACCGTATCAGCGATCCCAAGAGGGTCTCCCAGTTGCTCAACTTTACGCTCAATTCGACGGGAACCGGCTATGTTTCGGACGATCCGCAGAAACTGACCCAGCGGGTCATCAACGTGATCCTCGTTCTGACGAGAAAGGAACTGCAGAGTTTGTCCATGAAGGAAGCCCTGCGGGCGTCGGACTTCCTGGTCCAGCAGGTGAGCGCCGGCTTGAGGACATCCGATGAAATCAATGCCTTCGGGATCGAGGTCATAGGTCTTTCCATTCTTGCCATCCGGCCGAACCCGGAAACCGGGCGGGCGCTGGAGGCCGAAGCTCGCGAGAAGCTGCTGCGGGAGGCCGATGAAGCCATCTATGCCAGACGCAATTCCGCGGTCGAGCAGGAACGGGCCATCCGGGAAAACGAACTGAACACCGAAATCGCCGTGGAGAACAAGAACAGGCAAATCCGCGAGGTCCAGATGGAAGCGGAAAAGGCGGTCCAGGAAAAGCAGCATCAGTTGCAGCAGGCCGCCATGCTGGCAAGTATTTCGCTGGAAGAGAAGAAACGGGAACTGACGGCGCTGGCGGTCGAAAACATTCGCCAACAGGCGGATGCCAGGGCTTACGGTATCGCAGCCGCCATGAGAGCGCTCGAAAACGTCGATCCGCGGGTCATCCAGGCGCTCGCCGCCGTCGGCATGAAACCCGATCAGCTCATTGCCCTGGCCTTCCAGGGAATCGCCGACAAGGCCGAGAAGATCGGGGAACTCAACGTAGCCCCCGATCTCTTGCGAGACCTCATGAAGACGGGCAAACCGGCCAAATAGCCGGGCCGGCCGAACAGTCGAACCTGCCGGAAGGTAACCGGGCAACTCGGGCGGACAAGCAGGCCTATGGAAAACAGACTGACCGAAAACAAGATCGTCTTGATAACGAGGCGAACGCGCCTGGACGATCTCATCGCACGTTTCAACACCCGCGCCCAGGCGCGATTCTACGTGGAACACCTGGGGGCGGATTTTTCCGACTACGAACGGGAACATGAAGCGTACCACAAAAGCGTGGCGGAGACGGAATCCGTCTTGAGAAGCCTTGGACGGCTTCAGACGGTAAACCGGTCCTTCCTCCCGAATTTCCTCTTCGGCGTCATGGATACGGTGGTGGTGCTGGGCCAGGACGGCCTCGTGGCAAATACCGTCAAATACGCCACGAACCGGCCCATCATCGGGGTGAATCCCGACCCGGAGAGGTGGGATGGGGTTTTGCTGCCCTTTACGACGTCCGACCTTGCCGCCGTCATCCCCGAAGTCTTCGCCGGAAAGCGCCCCATAAAGGAAGTAACGATGGCCAGGGCCGAACTCAACGACGGGCAGGTCCTCTATGCCGTCAACGATTTCTTCATAGGAACCAGGTCCCACATCTCGGCCCGTTACGTCATCGCGGCCGAATCCAGGCAGGAACAGCATTCATCCAGTGGTGTAATCGTCTCGACGGGACTCGGATCGACGGGATGGTTCAAGAGCCTCATGGCGGGCGCCACCGCCATCGCCTCAGCCATTTCCGGCGAGCAGGTCACGATGCGGATCGCCCAAAGCTTCCCCTGGGACGCGGACTACCTGTACTACACCGTCCGGGAGCCATTCCCCAGCAAGATTTCACAGGCATCTCTCGTGATCGGCCGGATCACCGCGGACAAACCGCTGGCGCTCATCTCCCAGATGCCCGAATCAGGCGTCATTTTCAGCGACGGAATCGAAAGCGACTTCATAGCGTTCAACTCGGGAACCCGCGCCGTCATCACGCCCGCGGAAAAGAAAGGACTCCTGGTCGTTTGAAGAAAATCGGGGCCGCTTCGACAAGCAGACCTCGGGGTTGATTGCCGACTCGGGATGTAAACAGCAGGCCGGTCCATGCAAGCGCCGGAAGAAAGGGTCGCGGTAACGCTTCATGCAAAGGGCGACAGCTTTGAAGGATTTCGATCATTCGTCTACCGCCGGCAATTCCACATCCAATCGAAACAGGGTGAAAAGAATGAAAATCAGCCTCTCCGCTCTTATCCTGCTGAGCTTTCTGGCCATGATCGCCACCGGCGCCGGGGTGCTGCTTCTGCCCTTCTCCACGACGCAGGACGGGATCTCCTTCATGGACGCCCTGTTCACGGCGACTTCGGCCGTGTGCGTCACGGGCCTCACGGTCGTGGACACGAAAACCTGCTTCACGACGGTGGGACAGATCGCGATTTTGCTGCTCATTCAAATCGGCGGACTAGGACTGATGACCTTTTCCGTCCTCCTATTCCTATCACTCGGCAAAAGAGTCTCCTTCAGGCAGCGCATGATAATGCAGGAGGTGTTCGCCCATACCCCCAGGGAGGACATCTATGGGGTCGTCAAGGCCATTTTCGCTTTCACGGCGCTCGTCGAAGGAATAGGGGCGTTCCTGCTCTTCCTCTTCTGGAGCGAGGATTATCCCTTCGTCGAAGCCGTGTACCTGGGCATCTTTCACTCCGTTTCGGCTTTCTGCAATGCCGGATTCGCTCTTTTCAGCAACGGGTTCAACGACTTCAGGGCCTCGCCGCTGCTCAATCTCACCATTTGCGGTCTCATCATTCTCGGAGGCATCGGTTTCCCGGTCGTCTACGAGATCTCCCAGTGGCTAAAAAACCGCGCCGCAAGGCGTCGGAAGCTTTCCATCCAGACAAAGTCGGTCCTGATCGCAACCCTTGCGCTCATTGCCGGCGGGACGGCCGCGTTTCTCTGGACGGAGAAGGACAACATCCTGAGAGGAGTCCCGTGGAATGAGTCCTTATGGATCGCCCTCTTTCAATCGGTAGCGACGCGCACTGCCGGGTTCAATACGGTGGATATCGGGCAGTTGACGAGCTCGACGCTGCTCACGATGATGGTTCTCATGTTCTGGGGGGCTTCGCCGGGTTCCACCGGCGGGGGGATAAAGACCACCACCGTCGCCGTTCTGGGCGCTTTCATGTGGAGCCGGCTGCGCAGGAAAGCCCACGTCGATATGTTCAAGAAGACCGTCCCGCAGGAAACCCTGAGCAGGAGCATTGCGCTAGTCATGCTGTCCATCGGCCTCATATCGGTCATCTTCTTCCTTTTGCTGCTCAGCCATGAACAGGTATCCGAGTACACCGGAAAGAGGGGCGAGTTTGCGGAATACCTTTTTGAGGTGATATCGGCCTTCGGCACGGTCGGCCTCTCGACGGGAGTGACCCCGAGACTTAACAATTTCGGTAAGCTACTGATTATCATCATGATGTTGATCGGAAGAGTCGGCGTCCTGACATTCGCCTATGTCCTCACCGGAACGGAGGCGCGTAGCGGCGTCCGGCATGCCGAACAGAACCTGATGATCGGATGAGCCGGGATGAACCGTCCGGACATCATGTATTTATAAAAGGGAGTTCAAAGTGAAAAGATTTGCGGTAATCGGCCTCGGCAAGTTCGGGTTCCATGCGGCCAAGGAACTTTACAGTGAAGGAAACGAGGTCATAGCCATCGACAAGAACCCGGATCTCGTGCAGGAAATCGATCCTTTCTGCACCGAGGCGATCGTGCTGGACGCCTCCGACAAGGACAAGCTTCGGTCGGTGGGGCTGGAAGAGATGGACGGCGTGATCGTGAGCATCGGATCCGACATCAGCGCTAGCGTGCTGGTGACCCTCTACCTCCAGGAAATCGGGGTGAAAAAGGTGCTGGCCAAGGCCAGTAATGACGATCACGGGAAGGTCCTGAGGAAAGTCGGGGCGGCGGAAGTCATCCACCCGGAAAAGGCGATGGCCATTAAAGTCGCCCAGGGACTGTCCAGACCCAATGTTCTGGATTTCATTCCGCTGTCCGAGGAGTACCAGCTCCTCCAGATCGCTCCGCCGTCGGCATTTATCGGTAAGTCGTTGAAGCAGCTCAACCTGCGCGCCAGGTACAATATCAACATCATCGCCATCAAGGAGGTTATCCCGGACAACACGGTTCTCGTGCCTTCCCCCGATTTTGTCATCAAAGACAGCGACATACTGATTGTATTGGGAAAGCACACGGATATCAGGCGCATCAAGGACCTGAGCGGCGATAAATGAAAACCTCCCGCAACCCGCCCCCTGCCCTTCTGCCCCGGCCCGACAGTTCGATTACGATTTTCCAGCCGTGACCGGGGCGGCAACACTGCCGCGGCTTGAAAGCCGTAACCGCGCAACTTCCGTCTCGAGCGCGTACGCCGATCGTAAGTCATTGAAATGCCTATCCCAATTACCCAATCATTGACAACCGGCGGACACTCCCTATTTTTCTCCTATAACAGAGTCACTGAAACAGGGGGTAGATATGTCCGCTCATCCTTTGTTGACCTCGGATTCGCTTCTCAATAAAGCACAATGAGCCCTCTCGATCACCGTCGCCAGGTAGAAAGGCCGATAGCGGACGATTCAGACCCCGTTCCGGATTCGTACCGCCGTACACCCTCACCCGCATCTCTCGCATGCCGGCCGGCCCCGCTCAAGCCGATCCAGGGAGGATCAGAATGGATACCAGTCCGTGTTTACGCAGGTTCGCCTCAATTTGTCTTCTGTTCCCCATTCTACTTATATCCGGATGTGAAACCCTGCCGTCCCCCCCGTCCGAACCCGTTGCGCCCGTCGGCACGCACCATCTTCGGAACGAAGATTTCAGGGATATCAAGCTCCACCTGGAATGCGCCCTTCTGGCGCGCAGCAGGGGAGACGGGGACGCTTTCGCGGAAAACTTCAGTAAGGCGAAAATGAAAGCCGCGGGTTATCTCAACGCCGCTTCCGCTTCCCAAGGCGCGCAGGCCCCGGATGACGGCGCCGTTTTCCGATTCCTGGCGGACCGGCTGAAAGACGTTCCATGCTACCCCGAGAACCTGGAGGCTGCCCG
>CAYOVG010000357.1:0-7083 GCA_964407285.1 uncultured Syntrophobacteraceae bacterium | reverse complement strand
AAATCCCGGGCGGTCCCGCCACTGTAACCGGTAGTCCACCTCATATCCACCGTCGGCCGTCCATGATCGGCAAGACCGGCGGGAAGGGAGGAACGGGCGCTACGATCCGGGAGCCAGGAGACCTGCCTGGATGTGTTTGAACGCTGCCTCGAGAAGGGTGGCGTCAATAGTTCATGGATGATGGAAAAGTCCATGCCGAAACCGGCATGGGCTTTTTTTTTTGCCAGGAGAAAAGAAAGGGGCCGGCCGGTTCAGCCCGGGCCGGGAGCCCGGTGCGCTTGAATCGAATCGATACCAGGAAAGGGATCTCATGACCCAGTTGAGTGAAGCTCGCAAGGGAATAATCACGCCGGCTATGGAACAGGTGGCGCAAAAGGAAGGAATTACGCCGGAACTCGTAAGGCAGGGCGTTGCGGCCGGCACGATCGTCATCCCCTGCAACCGTAACCGTAGCGGCATAACCCCCACCGGGATAGGGACGGGCCTGCGGACCAAGGTGAGCGCAAGCGTGGGCCTCTACGGAAGCGGCGCAACCATCGATATGGAACTTCGGAAGATCAGGGCGGCCGTTTCCGCCGGAGCCGACTCGATCATGGATTTGAGCGTCAGCGGAGACATCGACGCCATGCGACGCCGAAGCCTCGCCGCCACCGCCACGCCGGTGGGTACGCTCCCCCTCTACCAGGCTATCGCGGAATCAGCGGTCAAATACTCCTCTCCGGTCCACATGACGGTTGACGACCTCTTCGAAGTCATCGAGCGCCAGGCGGCCGATGGAGTCGATTTCCTGGCTCTCCACTGCGGGACCACCATGGACGTGATCGAAAGGGCCAAAAACGAAGGCAGAATCGATCCCCTGGTAAGCTACGGCGGCTCCCACCTGATAGGGTGGATGATCCACAACCGGAAGGAGAACCCTCTCTACGAGCAGTACGACCGCGTCCTCGAAATAGCCCGTAAGTACGATGTCACGGTCAGCCTTGCCGACGGCATGAGGCCGGGATGTACGGCCGATTCACTCGACGGAGCACAGGTGCACGAACTCGTGATACTGGGCGAACTGGTCAGGCGGGCCAGGGAAGCCGAAGTCCAGATAATGGTCAAAGGTCCGGGCCACGTTCCCCTGCCCCACATCGAAGCGACCGTAACGCTCCAGAAGAGCCTCTGCAGGGGAGCCCCGTACTTCGTCTTCGGTCCCGTCGTGACCGATATTGCCGCGGGCTACGACCACATAAGCGGAGCCATCGGAGGAGCCATAGCCGCCTGGGCGGGAGCCGAACTCATCTGCTACGTCACCCCCGCCGAACACATCGGGATTCCCGACGTCGCCCAGGTGCGCGAAGGAGTGATCGCCGCACGCATCGGCGCGCATGCCGCGGACCTGGCCAGGGGACTCAAGGGGGCCGCGGAGTGGGACCTGCGGCTTTCCCGGGCCAGGAAGGACCTGGACTGGGAGGGACAGTTCGCGCTGGCCATGGATCCTCAACGGGCCAGGGAACTCAGACAGGCGCGAACCGGGGAGACTTCTTCCGCCTGTGCGATGTGCGGAAAGTATTGCGCGATGAAAGTGGTGGCTCAGTATTTGGGCACGGCCGAACGAGCATGCTGAGAAAACAGAAGGGGATAAATCGATGAACCAGGTGGATGCGGCCCGTGCGGGCAATATTACTCCCGAAATGGAAGCAGTCGCAAAACGGGAGCAGATCGATATCGAAGTCGTACCGGCCGGAGTGGCGTCGGGGAAAATCGTCATTCCCAGAAACGTAAAGCGAAAACCATTCAACTACTGCGGTATCGGGCAGGGCTTGAGCGTCAAGGTCACGACGCTCATCGGCACATCGAGCGACCGGGACAACCTGGAAATGGAGGCCCGAAAGCTTGCGCTCGCACAGGAGGTCGGGGCCGACGCCGTAATGGATTTGAGCACCGGAGGGGATATCGACGGCGTGCGGCGTCAGACCCTGGCGCGGGCGAATCTTGCGGTCGGCAGCGTTCCCATCTACCAGTGCGCGGTCGAAGCCATTGAAAAACACGGAAGCGTGGTAGCCATGCGCGAAGACGACATGTTCGCCGCCGTTGAAAGGCAGGCGGCGGAGGGAGTGGACTTCATGGCCATCCACTGCGCGCTCAATTTCGACGTCCTGAAGCGCCTCAAAACCTCCGGCAGGGTTACCGATGTCGTAAGCCGGGGAGGCGCGTTCCTCACCGGCTGGATGCTTCACAACGAAAAAGAAAATCCCTTGTACGAACAATTCGACCGGTTGCTCGAAATACTCAAACGATACGACGTGACCCTCAGCCTCGGGGACGCCATACGGCCCGGCTCGACCGCCGACTCCCTCGACGGGGCCCAACTGCAGGGATTGATCGTCGCCGGAGAACTGACGGCGAGAGCCCGGGAGGCGGGCGTGCAGATCATGGTCGAAGGCCCCGGCCATGTTCCCATGCACCACATAAGGGCGACCATGCTGCTCCAGAAGCGCCTGTGCAACGGCGCTCCCTACTTCGTCCTGGGGACCCTTGCAACCGACATCGCCCCCGGCTACGATCACATCACGTCGGCGATCGGCGGAGCCATAGCGGGCGCGGCGGGAGCGGATTTCATCTGCAACGTCACTCCCGCCGAACATCTCGGGCTGCCGACGGAACAGGATGTGAAAGACGGGATCATAGCCGCCCGGATCGCCGCGCACGCCGCCGATCTGGCAAGGGGCAACAAGCAGGCCCTGGCCAGAGACCTGGAGATGTCCCGGGCCCGCGTAGCCCTCAATATCGAGCGGCAAATCGGAGCTTCGATCGATCCGAAACTGGTGGAAGCGGCCGTCGCCGGGAACGGCGACGACCACCACGGCTGCGCCGTTTGCGGACCCCAGTGCGCCGCGCAGGTTGCGGCCAGGTATTTCGGCATTGCCTGAACCGGAGCGGGACTCTCTTGAAACTGCTGACCTTACTGCTCATCGCGCTGCAATTCTTGACCAGGATACCCGTCACGCTGAGGGGCGACGTGAGCGCGGAAGATCTCGCCCGCTCCATGGCGTTCTTCCCGCTCATAGGCGTCCTCTTGGGCGCCCTGGCCGCGCTCATCCATTTTCTGGCCTCTCTCGCATTCGCCCCAAGCGTCTGCGACGTCCTGGCCATCGCTTTCCTGATCGCCGTTACCGGCAACATGCACGGGGACGGCCTGATGGATACCGCCGACGGCTTCTTCTGCGGCAAGCCGCGCGAGAGGATTTTGGAGATCATGCACGACAGCCGGGTGGGCGCTCACGGCGTTATGGCCGGAGCATGCCTGCTGCTCGCGAAATTCGTGCTCCTGGGGCAGGTCCCGGCTCCCCTGAAACCCATGGCCCTGGTGGCCGTTCCGGTTTTCGGCCGGTGGGCGCAGGTGTACGGAGCCGCAATGTATCCATACGTGAGCGGAAGCTCCGGGACGGGCTTTTTCGTGAACCACCTCGGAAGACGCGAGATCGCCCTGGCGTCCGCATTCACACTGGGCGCGGCAATGCTTTTGCTGGGTCCTTTGAAGGGATCGGCGGCGGCGGCGGCGGTCCTTGCGGCGACCGTGCTGCTCGCCCGCTTCTCCAGCCGAAGGATCGGCGGGGTAACCGGAGACGTGCTCGGAGCCATGAACGAATTCGCCGAACTGGCGTGTCTTCTGGTCCTGGGGGCAGGTCTCGGGTGATTGCATGAATTGAAAAATATCCATTGGAATTATTTTGACCGCCCGGCGGGGAGGGCGTGCGTTCACCACGGAACAGAGACTATGCTGTTTCGCGGGTGATGGCCCGAAAACCACGATCAGGGCGGAGATTAGACCATTTCGCGTGTGGTGGCGTGCAAAAAACCGCCACCCACGTAAACCTGACCCTCATCACCGTTGTCCGAACGCTTGGTTACCAACGAAAACGAGAACGAACCGGAGAAATCGGATGGGATCGATACTGCAAACCACAATTGAAGGAATAGCGCCCGTCAGCCCCGATTGGCGCGAAAAGGCAAGGAAGCATTTGGATAACCTCGCCATTCCGCGGGGTAGCCTCGGAGAGCTGCTGGACATCGCGGAACGCCTGGCGTCGATGAAGGAGACGCTCGAGCCGTCCGTCGCCTGCAAGGCGGTGGTCACCATGGCCGGCGACCACGGCGTGGTGGAGGAAGGCGTGAGCGCCTTTCCGCAGGCGGTTACCGTTCAGATGGTTGCAAACTTCATAGCCGGGGGCGCGGCCATAAACGTCCTGGCGGGGGTGGCCGGGGCCCGCGTGGTTGTCGTGGACATGGGGGTTTGCTCCGACCTGGACCGCTCGTTCGCCGAAAAGATGCTCTTTCGCAAGGTGGACTACGGGACGCGCAATATGGCCGGGGGGCCGGCGATGAGCCGCGAGCAGGCCGTGAAGGCGCTCGAAACCGGAATCGAGATCGCCGGCAGCCTCATCGGGGAAGGAGTCGAACTGCTTGCCACCGGCGATATGGGCATAGGCAATACTACCCCCAGCAGCGCCATACTTGCCGCCTTCTCCGGGCGTCCGGTCAGGGATGTGACCGGACGGGGAACGGGAGTGAGCGACGCCGGCCTCGAAAACAAGGTCCGTGTCATCGAAAAAGCCCTCGCTCTCAACAATCCCGACCCCGACGACCCGGTCGATGTTCTGTCCAAGGTCGGAGGATTTGAAATCGGCGGCATCGCCGGGTTGATCCTCGGGGCCGCTTGCCGCAAGACGCCTGTCATAGTCGATGGATTCATATCCTCGGCGGGGGCGCTCCTGGCCAAAAGACTCGCTCCCGCCTCCCTCGACTACATGATATCCGGCCACCAGTCCATGGAGTACGGGCACCGCTTCATGCTGGAGGAGTTGGGCCTGAGGCCGCTGCTCAATCTGAACCTTCGACTGGGAGAGGGTACCGGGGCGGTGCTCGCCATGAACCTCGTCGAATCCGCCGCACGGGTGATCGGCAGGATGCTCACCTTCGAGGATGCCGGGGTATGCAGGAATTCCCGAGGGTGAGGAGTGAGGCGTCATGATACCGTTGCCGTTTCTCGGCTGCGACCCACAGGAAAGCGGCGCGCAGTACCTGGAAGACCTGGCTACGGGGTATTGGTTTTCGGAGGCGCTCTTTACGGCGGTCGAACTGGGCATCTTCTCCCTGCTCGATCCGGACGGAGGCGACGCAGGCCGGATCGGACGAGCGCTCGAACTGGACCCCGGAGCAGTGGAGCGGTTCCTCGATGCGCTCTGCTCCATGGGGCTGCTGATCCGGAGCCGCGGGTCCTTCTACAACAGCGGAATCGCTTCGCTCTACCTCGTTGAGGGCAAGGAAGGCTACCAGGGAAACTCCATCCTCTGGCGCAAGCGCCTCTCAACTCCCTGGAAAGGCCTGAAGGAATCTCTCAAAGCCGGGGGGAGGGTCTACGAACGCGACCCCGCGGAGCCGGGAGAACTTTCGGAGCGCATCCGGCGCTATATCCGCGCCATGGACGATGTGGCCGGGACCAAGGTTCGGGAGATGCTGCCCATCTTCAGCAGTATCTCCGGACGCATCCTGGATGTCGGAGCGGGTTCCGGGGCCGTTTCGGCGGGTCTCCTCGAACGCTTTCCCGGCGCGCGGGCGACTTTGCTCGATCTTCCGGATGTTCTGGATTGCGCCGCCGACCTTCTGCGTCCGAGGAAGCTCGAAGACCGGTTGAACTTTTGCCCGGCAAACCTCCTGGAGCCCTGGCCGGTCGAAAAAGAAGCCTTCGATCTCGTGATGCTTTCGAACGTGCTCCACGCCTACGCGGAAACCGAAGCAGAACATCTGCTCGACCAGGCGCTCGGATGCCTGGGTCCCGAAGGCTTGCTCGTAGTCCACGATTTTTTCCTGGAACACCGTCCCGAAAAGGCGGCCCTCTTCGATTTGAACATGCTGCTGAACACCTACAACGGGAAGGTGTTTTCGGCCGAGTGGGTGCGGGAGCGGCTCGAAGGCAAGCATCTTCAAGTCACCGGGCTCATAGCTCTCGGTTCGGATACGGGCGTGATCGTCGCAACCGCAAATGCGGAAAACCTGGCGAGGCTCCGCCTCGATCCCGTTTCCATGCTGGTATCGCATATGAGGGACCTCGGATTCCGGAGCGCCCGCTCCATATCCGTGGCGGATACGGTTCACGTGCCGGACTGGGTCGAGCAACGCTGCCGGTTCGGATGCAGTGAATACGGAAAGCCCCATTGCCCTCCGAACAGCCCCTCCCCCCTTGAAACGAGAGAGATTCTCAAGGACTATTCGCGGGCTCTGCTGCTCGAAGGGGAACCTCCCACCAGGGATTTTCAACTAAAGGTTTTGGAAGTGGAAAAGGAAGCCTTCAAGGCGGGATTCTACAAATCCCTGGCCTACTGGGCCGGTCCGTGCTCGATTTGCGGGGAGCCGTGCCCCGGAGACGGGTCGTGCCGCAACACCCGCCTGGCCAGACCTTCCATGGAAGCGGCTGGAATCGATGTCTTCGAAACGGCGAGACGGGCCGGGCTTTCCTTGCGTCCGCTGCAATCTGGAGACGATTACGTCAAATACTTCGCTTTGCTCCTGTTGGAGTGATTCGTTGCTGGAGTGACTATGCGTGTTTTGATGGTACAGGCGCTCTCCATGGAGGATGCCCCGCCCGAGCGGGTCTACCCCATCGGGATCGTCTGCCTGGCGGGGCGTCTTGTCGACCGGGGTCACACGGTGAGCATCCTGGACATGAACATGGCCCCGGACCCCTTCGGAGCTTTGAAAGAGAGACTGCTCGATTTCGAACCCGATCTGGTGGGACTCTCTCTTCGAAATGTCGATCCCCTCGGCAACAGGACGAATTCTCTCATACCCGCCTTTGTCGTGGCCGTCCGCATGGTCGATGCGCTGGCGCCGCGGGCCTGGATCATCGCCGGGGGAACCGGATTTTCCCTCTTCCCCGACCGGATCATGCGGGAGTTGCCCGAAATCGACCACGGCATAACGGGTGAAGCCGAAATATCCTTTCCGGCGCTGGTCGAGTCCCTTTCAAAGCTGGACAGGTCCGGCACAGACGTTATAAATGTAGTATGTTTTTTCTTTCCCATCTTTACGGCCTGTAAA
>CAYOVG010000356.1:0-7176 GCA_964407285.1 uncultured Syntrophobacteraceae bacterium | reverse complement strand
GTATCCCGAAGAGCTGGAATCCTGGCTGACATGGAATTTTCAGTCATTCAAGAAAGTTCGGATCTTGACCGTTTAGAGTATACCTGTCCGGATACGTCTGGCCCATAGCCATCGGCGCCACCGGAGGAAGTTCCTCCTTCGGCTTCCTCAATGGCGTACATGCTCGGAGGTGTTTCCATTCCGTGACCCACGGCTGCCTGTCCAAGAGAACTCTACCAGTGGTCGGAATGGTCTTCAGAATGTGTGGTCGAATGTGTGGGGCTCTGATACAAACACCGGAGCAGCCCCTTTGGAAAGCAACTTGCCGTGCCCACGAACCTCAACATAGACCAGCAGCCGCTCGACGAAGCCAAAATATTAGTCCTGACCTTTCATCCGTCGTGAATCTCTTGAGGAATCTCTTGAGCAGAGGAGAGCGGAAGGAAGCGAATTTACCCGATTTTACCACTGAAAGCAAAAGGGTTAACCGAATGCGAACGATTCGGCTAACCCTTTGAATTCCCCGATAGTCCCAACGGGGTTCGAACCCGTGTCTCCGGCGTGAGAGGCCGATATCCTAGACCACTAGACGATGGGACCTTTTGGAACTGGCTGGGGGACAAGGATTCGAACCTTGGTAGGCAGATCCAGAGTCTGCAGTCCTGCCGCTAGACGATCCCCCAAACCGGAGCCCTTAATATACAAAGGATGCTCTTTGCTGTCAAGAGAAAAGCGAAACTCCACTTCGCCGATTTGTCGATGTCGAGCACGCCCTCGAAAACCCAACCCGGAACCGGGCCCGGGGCCCGGATATCGGATGCCGGCCACCCGGAAAAGACATCCGGGGACCGGCGTCGCCGTGCACGCGAAAACTCCCGCGCGGCTCGCAATCCGACCGGCCCGATCCATGCTTGACACCAGTCACCGCGTTCCTTAAACTTACGAGTGGATCGATGCATTTGTAGCCTTGCATATCAGCATATATCTACTCTGGTCAAGGGTATGTCAAAGAAGGGTATATCAAAGGAGGAGCGAGGTGCGGGCCATGGAGCGCAACCTGGTCCTGGAGGAGCTCAGGACAATGAAGACGCGGATGGATGAACTTTACGCCGCGAGTTTTGCAGAAAAAGTCGTCGAAAAACCCGGACCGCCGGAGGAAGATCCGTCCTGGAATCCCGCGGTCGATATCTGGGAGAGTGAGCGGGAATGGATTATAGTCGCCGACCTGCCCGGCGCGGAGCATGAGAATGTCCAGGTCGAAGTCATCGGCAACCAGTTGGTGATCGCGGGGACGAGGAAAGACGCTCCAGCCCGGCCGGAACTCGTGAAATCGATGGGAGAAAGACCCACCGGGGCCTTCCACCGTTCCTTCATACTGCCGGTTGTCGCCCGGCCGGCCGACATAACCGCCGAATTCAGGAAAGGGGTGCTTACCGTAACCGTCCCGAAGGACTGCATATCGACTCAGCGCATCGAAGTGCGGGCAGACCCGGAATGACGGGACCGCCGGAAGCAAGACCAACAAGACCAAAAGGAACGACGGACCGAATGACTTGACTGACGGTAAGTTCGCGTCCGTCCGGCCGTCCGGCCGTCGCGCCGCGGTCCCATCGGTCTCATCCTCCATGCATCGGGAATCCGCTTGCGCCCGGCCGGTATACGACATATGCGGATGGCGGTTCCAGGCGAACAACTCGTACAATTCAACCGGAGGATTGAAAACAATGGAAAGCAGACTTCGAACGGTTCTTCTGTTGGGACTGTTGACCGGCCTCATCGTCTGGCTCGGCCGGCTGATCGGCGGCCAGGGCGGAATGGTCTTCGCCTTTTTCATGGCTCTCGTGATGAACATGGGCAGCTACTGGTTCTCGGACAAGATCGTCCTCAGGATATACAGGGCCCAGCCCATCGAGGAACATGAGGCCCCGGAGCTTTACCGGATCGTGCGCGAACTCGCGCATGCCGCCGCCATCCCCATGCCGCGCATCTACCGCATTCCCGACGACAGCCCTAACGCCTTCGCCACCGGACGCAACCCCGAAAACGCGGTGGTCGCGGTGACGGACGGGATTTTGCGCATTCTCTCCATGGACGAACTGCGTGGGGTCCTGGCGCACGAAATATGCCACGTCAAGGACCGGGACATGCTGGTCGGCAGCATTGCGGCGACTCTTGCCGGGGCCATTATGATTCTTGCCGACATGGCGCGATGGGGGGCGATCTTCGGAGGATTCCGCGGCGGGGGCGACGACAACAGGGGCGGAGGGATCATCGGCTTCCTCGTTGCGGTGATCGTGGCTCCCATCGCGGCGACCCTCATTCAACTGGCGATATCGAGGTCCAGGGAGTACCTCGCCGACGAAATGGGCGCGCGGATCTCGCGCAGTCCGCTTTCGCTCGCCGGGGCGCTCGAGAAACTGGCGGTCACCTCGCACCGGTTGCCGATGCGCGATGCAAAGCCGACCACGGCCCACCTCTTCATCGTAAATCCTCTTACGGGATCGAACCTGGCGAACCTGTTCAGCACGCATCCGCCCATCGAGGAGCGCATTCGCCGCCTGCGCTCCATGGCCGCCGCCAGGTAGTCGCCCGGACATGGGTATGCACGGCGTATGGCGTCGTGCAGCGGGGCCTGCCCGTGTAAGCGCCGATACGCCAATGGTAGTGAGGGGTTTCATCTCCGCCGTCCCTGACCGGCGGGGACGAAGCCCCGCCCTACCCTACCCGCCCGTCGTTCCATCGTTCCATCGTTCCATCACCCAGTCACCTCGTCACCTCGTCACCCCGTCACCCCGTCACCCCGTCGTTCCATCATTGCATCATTGTATCTTCTCCCCTCATCCCGTCTTCTCGTCTTCCCGTCATCCCACCTTCCCCCTCATTCCATCTTCCCGTCGTCCTTCGCTTCCGAGCCGAAGACCACCTGCGTCCGTTGTTGCTTCTCCGATTTGTCTCCTATCATGCGCACGTTCGAGAACAGGTCGGAAAGCGTCATTCCCGACAGCGCTTCAAACAGCGCGGGGGCCTGGGCGGCCATCTTCGCAACATCCGCGGTCAGCTTGTCGACTCCCGCCGAATCCCCGTTGCCGGTGGAAACGATGGTGATCTTATCGACGTTCGCCAGAGGCGTGGCGAGCGCGCGAACGATTTCCGGGAGTCCGGTCAGCAGCTTGTCGATGATGGCGGCCTGGTTGTACTCCTGGAACGCCTCCGCCTTCACGTTCATCGCCTGCGCTTCCGCCTGGCCCTTCTTGAGTATGACGTCCGCTTCGGCTTCGCCCTGGAGGCGGGTGGCGGTCGCCCTGCCGTCCGCCTCCATCATGATGCGCTGCTTCTCGGCGACCGCCAGGGTCTCGATCCTCCGCCGCTCTGTTTCGGCCTCCTTGAGCACCGTCGCCGTAAGCTCCTTCTCCCTGCGAAGTATTTCGGCTTCCTGGACCTTGATCTGGTGCTCCCTCTCCACCTGCTGGACCTTCACCTGTTCGGCCACCACCTGCTGCTGCATGATGTTGGTCTGAATTTCGTAGGCCTTGTCGGCCTGGGCCTGCTGGCGCTTGATCCCCTCGTTGTACTCCGCCTTCTTCACTTCGAGGTCCCGCTGGGCTTCGGCCTGCCTGGCCAGCGACAGCGTTTCGGCCAGCACCCGCTCCTGGTCGGCCTGGGCCTTCGCCACGGCGGCTTCACGCTGGGCCAGCGCGGCCTTGATGGCGGTGTCGCGCTCCGCCTCCGCCGACGCCACATCGGCGTCCCGCTTGATGCGGGCCACATCCGGCCGGCCCATGTTGGCGATGTAGTCGTTCTTGTCCCGCACTTCCTTGATGGTGAACGAGACGACCTCCAGCCCCATCTTGTTCATGTCGTCCGCGCACGTGGCGCGCATCCGGTCGGCCACCATCTCGGGTTCCTTGACGATCTGTTCGACCGTGAGCTGGCCGATGATGCCGCGCAGGTGCCCTTCCAGCACCAGGCGGATCAGCCCCTCGCGCTCCTGGTCCAGCTTGGTGAGGAACTGCTCGGATGCCGTCCGGATCGATTCGGGATCGGATTTCACCTTGATTTGAGCGACCGCCTCGACCCTCACCGCGACGCCCTGCTTCGTGTACATATCCTGCTGAGGGGCGACGTCGAAGGACATGAGTTCGAGGGAGAGCAGCCTGCACTCCTCGATGAGAGGAAAGAGGACGGCGCCTCCCCCCTTCACGACCCGCGTGCCCCGGAACCCGTAGACGATAAGGGCTTCATGAGGTCCGGCCTTCCGGTAGAGCCTCGTGAGGACGCCCATGATGAGGAAAACGCAGAGCACCATGAGCCCTGCCACGACCCAAACCGATGAAGATATACCCAACATGCTCCCTCCCGGCGTACTTAAGATGTGTGATGTGTTTTGAGATGTATTTCGTTGTGCTGCTGCCACGTTGACCCGCCGAAGCGATACCGGCCGGCGTACTCCCAATTTCGTTGACTTCAAACCCGTCAGCGTCATCCCGCGCAGGCGGCAACCCGGGATTTTCAAGGTTTGCCGGACGCGCGCCCCTTACGCGGGGGTGACGTTCATCCAACGGCATTGCGGCTCACTCCCCGCTCCCGCGACCTCCGTCCGGCAGGGTTTCGGGCGCGGACCCCGGCCGCCTGCCCAACTCGTCCCAGCGGCAGACGTACGCGATGCCCCTCTCGTAGCGAAGGACCACTACCTGCTCGCCCCTGCCGACGGCTTTCCCGTCTTCGCTGCGCGCGCAGGCGAACCTTCGAACGCCGTCACGGCTGTAGACGATCTCCCCGGTCCCGCCCTCGCGGACGGGACTGGTGATGACCGCGAGAATCCCCGTCATGTCGTAATCGGCGGGCTTCATGGCGTGATCGTGCGCCATCAGGAAGCGGGCGAGGTAGAGGAAGACCGCCGCGGCCCCGGCCAACCCGCTCGCGAACGCAAACGCCAGGACGAGCGGGGAGCGCAGCCCGGAGAAGTGCGTCAGCAGATACCCCGTGCCTCCGAAGAGCGAAAGAAACGCCATAATGGTCGAAATATTGAAGGGGGATATGTGCGAGGAGCCGCCGGAATCAGGGAGCGGGGCAGCGGATGCGTCGCCGTGATGCTGCGGAAGGTGAAAACCGCCCCCGCCGTCGTCGGCATGGTCCGGCAGGTGGAGCCCGAAGGCGCCTGCAAAGAAGGAAAGAACGGAGAATGCGAAGCCGGCGATAAAGCAGACGAGATAAAAGTCCTCCCAGGTCATAGTATGTCCTCCACGTTGTGGGCGTGGAGGACATTATACCCGGAAGAGAGGTCCTTGCGAAAACAATTCGCGAATCAATCCGAAAATGAAAAGAGGATGGAACGCGAGTTCGCCTTTCGAGGCCGAAATCGGAAAACCGGATATCGGATACCGGTCCCCGTGACGACCGTGTTTGAAACAATGATGCAGGAATGGTATATTTCCGTACAAAGGCTATACCGGCGCTCGATGCATTACCATGCATTTCATTCGAAATATTAGGGGAACCATTTACTTTGGATAAACGGTTTGAAAATCGGGCATGGTTCAAAACAGGGCGACACTTGAGCCGTCGCCCCCGCCAGGTTTGTCCCCGCGCGGGCGGGGAGCGGGGGGCCGGGAAGCCTCGAGAAGCCCGGCCCCCCGCCGGCGCGGGAATGACGGTAAGTCCTCTCGAGCATCGCCTCGAACACACGGTCTATGGTCTATGGACACACGGTCTATGAACCATGCCGTAAATCGGAAACATACGGAAAGAGAGCAGTGACACGCCATGATCTACGCCTGCGCTATCGATACCGCATTAGGGGCCATGACCGCCGCCGCGGAGGACGACGCCCTCATAGGCCTCTGGTTTGTCGGCCAGAAATACTACCCGCAACAAACCGCTCGCTGGAATCATGAACCCGATCATCCCGTTTTCGAGGCGCTACGGAGCCATCTGGGGCGCTACTTCGAGGGCGGGGCCGGCGTGCCCGACATCCGGCTCGATCCTCCGGGATCTCCCTTCCGGAAAGCGGTATGGGATGTTCTTCTGAAAATCCCGGCGGGGAAGATTGTCACCTACGGGCAAGTTGCCGAAACTATCGCCCGGACGCGAGGAGTAGCCTCCGTGTCGGCCCAGGCGGTGGGCGGCGCAGTCGGGCGCAACCCTATTTCCATCCTGATTCCCTGCCACCGGGTCGTGGGGTTTGACGGAAAACTCACGGGCTACGCCGGCGGACTGGATAAGAAGGCGGCGCTTCTGCGGATCGAGAAGGTGAACCCGGCAAGGATCGATTTGAGCCGGTCGGTTTTGGCGCCGGGACCGGGGAGACATGCCGTGAACGGTTGAATCGTCATAATCGAGAAACCGTGGAATGAAATGAATCATTGATCGACTGGTCTTTTCCGTGGTAAATAGGAACGTGCTCGGGCCGCCTCGGCTTGCCCGTTTCGGGGCGTCGAACACTTCGGCGAGTCACCGCAAATGATCTACCGCCGACTCGCATGCCTGCGATCCGGAGGAAACTGCGCGTACCGGTGGACTATGTCTTCGGAGTCGCCTTGGGAAGAACGCCGTGCGTATGGACGAGATGGCCGGAAGCCGCTTTCATGGCTTCGATGCGGCGCGCCACCGCATGATGGGCGATGGCGGCCGGGTTTGACCGGATGAGCCCCCGGTCGGCGTTTCCGGAGGAGCGGTCCAGTGCGTAGCTGTCAAGGCGCGAGTTGCCCCGCTCGCAGGCGGCGCGCCGGCTTGCATGGGCTTTAGAACGGGGGCTGGCGCGGGGAATGGGGGGGTAGAGTCTGAGGTCCTCGTCGAATTTGATGTAGACGATGGGTCCGAGTGAGCTCTCGGGAGCGCAGTCCTGCTTCCGGGGGCGCTGCTCGATGTGGGCTGGGCCGCATAGACGGACTTGCCGCCCCTGTGGGGGTTTCGCTTCACCGGCCGGCAGTACACGTGAGTGTGCTTGCGCTTGTCATATTGATGCCGGCGCATGCGAGCGCCCGCGCCGCAAAGGGGAGTGCCGTCGGTGTCGAGGCCAATGCCGTTGTCCTCCCGCGGGTGGGGGTGGTTCTTCTCGGAGGCGCACGAGAGCGGGATGATCGGGATGATCTCCTTTAGCGGCAGGTGCTCGTAGTGGGCGTAGCTGTCGTGGTGGCCGTCTTCGATGAAAACGGCGATGCGCATGCCGGTATTGTTTTCCGCGATGGATTTGAGGAA
>CAYOVG010000355.1:0-7220 GCA_964407285.1 uncultured Syntrophobacteraceae bacterium | reverse complement strand
ATCTTCTTTATGCCTCATCGAATACAACCTTATTTGCATTCACTCTTCATTCCTGTATTAGACGTATGCTGAGTCGGTTCGGAGTAACTGCCGAGTCCTGTCGACTACGGGACGGATAGGTGTTTTCGTGCTCCAAGGGCCCCGGCATGGTGTTTTCGAATTACCGCTACAACCATTTTGAAATGCTTCTCTCCCCGTTCCTGCATGGAAACCGGTAAAATGGCTTTAGCGGTATTGCAGAAAACGGCAAATCACATCATAGTTACTTATGGAATGAGTTTTACGCCTTCCGACAAAGAGAGGCATCTGAGTAATTAGGCAGTACACGATAGCATGAACCGAGAAGAAAGCCTGCAGTCAGCCGGAGACTGGATTGTTTTGATAACCCGCTGGACGGGAGCTTCAAGATGCGAGAGAATTAAGACTCGAAACGGCATTCCATGAATTAGACGCGTTTCACTGGGCAAGAGGGGAGGTTCGATCGGGTTGCCCGAGGGAAAACATGCTTTCGGCGTTGCGGGAACGCAGAGCGACTCCGGCGAGACATCTACTCGGAGATCGTCGAGCAGGACGGCGAAGCCCTCCTGGAGCGGATATACGCCATCCATGCCCGCAAGGGGGCCGAATCCCTGCCGGAAGGCTACGCTGCGGGGTCCGTCCTCTGGCCGGCTACGTTCACCTCCACTGGGGAAGCGCGCCGGAAGCCGCCCGTAATTTCGTCGCTTCGCGCCGGGAGTATATAGAGACGACCGCGTCTTGACCAATACTCTTCTAATACTACTGTGTCATAAAGCTTGGGAAACCTTGGCGGCGCTCAGTCTGTTTTCTGGCATGCTCGAATCTGAACCGTTGACCTGAGCCACTTCGCAAATCTTGTGACACAGTAGTACTGTGGGCCTACCCGCAAAAGCCCTGCCGAACTTCACAGATTTGGGCCGAATATTCGCGCACCGGTAACCGTCCGGGAAGTCTGCTCGTTAATGGTGGATTCATCCACCATTGATTGGGAGTATCCGTCAGCAAAAGCCGGGTGCTCTATACGAATTACTTACCGCATAAATACACTTCCGCCCCAGTTCCTCCAGAGCTGAATCCTCATTATCGTGAATTACATATCCAGATAAAAGCCGGTCCGTGCGGAAATGAACAACAGGAAAACAGGAGATGAAGATGGCCGATCACTACGTTGACGCTGGTGAGAGAGGAGTGTCCGGAAACTTTGCGCGCAGAGCGCTGCTGTTCATCGCTATTCTTGCCGTTGCGCTCTTTCTGTGGAGAATAGCCGATGTTCTTCTCCTTGCGTTTGCAGGTGTTCTCATTGCCGTATTCCTGCGCGGCCTGGCCGGCTATCTCGCAGAGCGCTCTCCTCTTACGATAAAATGGGCTTTTGCGGTTGTCCTTGCTGTAGTTCTCCTGGTTATCGGAGCGTTTGCATGGTTCTCCGGTCCTCGAATTGCGGAGCAGTTCGGCCAATTCACGCAGGAACTGCCACAATCGGTCGACACGCTCAAAAGCCGGCTTCGCGAGTACGCGTGGGGGCAATACATTGTCCAATACATGAGCGCTTCAAAGGCGAAAGTCCTTCCCCAGGGTCTTGACGCTATTTCAAAAATAACAGGGTTTACCTCTGCCGTCCTCAATGCTTTGACCAGCCTGTTCGTAATTCTTTTTACGGGGATCTTCTTCGGCTTCAATCCAAAGCTCTATCTCAACGGCATCGTTGCCCTGGTTCCGAAAGGGAAATCCGAAAGAGTACGCGAGGCCTTGCATACGGTAGGGGCGTCCTTGTGGAAGTGGCTCCTGGGCAGATTCATTGCAATGGTCTTCGTGGGAGTCGCCACTGCCGTGGGCCTGTGGGCTCTCGGAGTTCCCCTGGCGTTGCTGCTGGGCTTGATTGCCGGACTGCTCGACTTTGTGGCCTTCTTCGGACCGATCGTTGCCTCTATTCCCGCGATACTGATTGCCTTGGGGAAAGGGGGCTACTCCACGGCCCTCTATGTGGCCTTGCTGTACTTCGCCATTCAGCAGATCGAAGGCAATCTGGTCACCCCGCTGGTACAGCAAAAAATGGTATCGATTCCACCCGCGGTCGTAGTGCTCGCGGTGCTCGCCTTCGGACTGCTCTTCGGGTTGCCCGGCTTTATTCTGGGAGTGCCTTTGGCTCTCGTCGCAATGGTGCTCATCAAGGAGCTTTACGTCGAAGACATGCTGGGAAAGCAGGTCGAGTCTTCCAGCTAGATGATTCCTGTTTCAGGTCTTCGTCCTGCTCGCTTCTTACACTCTTACGCGAACCCTGCATACGCGCCTGAAAACCACCTCGTTCACCCCATCGCTGTTGCCCGGCGCGGCAGACTGCTTCCCCGATACCCCGGATTGGGAACCCCCACGAGGGGACCCTTCCCGAAGTTCTGTTATTCACGTCTTGACATAATGAAGCTGCGGGGTTAGAAGCCGAATGTCGGTAAATTGCATTCTATGCTTCAGCGGACTTTTAACTGGTTTCAATAAGAGTAAGTACCCGATGCAGGCGCCGCCCGTCGATCGTTATGAACGCAAAATTGACTATATGAGGCTTTCCGTCACGGATCGCTGTAACCTGCGCTGTGTCTACTGCATGCCGGAAGAAGGGGTGCCCAAGCTCACCCACGGGGATATCCTGACCTACGAGGAGATCGTGCGCCTTGCGGCAATCGCCGTCCGGATGGGAATCGGCAAGATACGCATAACGGGCGGTGAGCCCCTCGTGCGCAGGGGCATTATCGATCTGTGCGGAGCCATTTCCCGGTTCGCGGGCCTCGAGAGTCTCAGCATAACCACCAACGGCGTGTTGCTGTCACGATTCGCCGGGGAACTTTTCGAGGCCGGCGTCAAGCGTCTGAATATCAGCATGGACACCCTCGATCCGGAGAAGTACGCCCGCATCACCCGGAGGGACTGCTTCCACGAGGTCTGGCGGGGCATTGAAACGGCCAGGGAAGTGGGATTCAATCCGATAAAGCTCAACGCCGTCGCCATCCGCGGGATCAACGACGACGAAATCGAAGATCTTGCCCGCCTGATCTACCGGTATCCATTCCATGTCCGGTTCATTGAACTCATGCCTTTCCAGTCCGACGACCGCGACCGGGAATTCCTGTCGGCCGATGAGATACTGGGGCGGCTGTCGCGAATGGGGCCCCTTGTCCCCGTACAGAGCAGGAACAGCAACGGTCCGGCCCGGCATTACACCTTTCCGGAAGCGCTGGGGAAGATCGGTATCATCAGCCCGGTGAGCAATCACTTCTGCCCGACGTGCAACAGGCTGCGCCTGACCGCCGACGGGCGGCTGCGCACATGCCTTTTTGCCGTGGACGAAACGGACCTGTTGACGCTCTTGCGCCGCGGGGCTTCCGACGAGGAAATCATATCGGCAATCCGGGCCGCGGTGAGTCAAAAGCCCGAAAAGCACCTGCTCAACAGCGATGTCTTCAGGAAGTGCGCCCATCGTCCCATGTCGGCTATCGGAGGGTAGGAACGAGGTGTAAGTAAGGACAGCCGCAAAAAATCATGACCGTGGTCCTCGCTTTTCGCAGGCTTCCAGGGCCATGCGCGCCGCACCCCAGATGGCGGCGTCGTCTCCCAGTTCGCTACGCTCCACCACCATCTCCTCGGGGCTCAGCATGCTGTTGTGCCGCGCCAGGCTCTCCCTCAGCGGTCCGATGAACTGGTCCCAGCCGGCGCTCACTCCACCCCCTATTATGGCGTGCCGTATTCCAAGAATGCTGAACATGCTCGCGATTCCGACTCCCAGCGCCCACCCCATGCGCTCGAAAAGCCGCCTTGCGACGGGGTCTCCCTCTTTCGCGCACTCGTAAACCCCCTCAGGGGTCAGGTCCCCCGCCTTCCAACGATCGAAAAGGTCCCCCCCCGTGAGCGCTCCCCGCGCTATCGCCTCATCCACGCCCTTCAGCAGCGCGCTGCCGGACGAGTGCGCTTCCAGGCATCCCTGCAGCCCGCAATTGCACCCGGGGCCGCCCGGAACGATGATCATATGCCCGATTTCCCCCGCGAATCCCAGGTTGTCTCCATGCCACAGCCGTCCGTCAAGAATCAGGCACCCCCCGACGCCGGTACCCAGGGTGAGCCCTATCCAGTTGTCTATTCCCTTGCCTTTTCCCACCCAGTACTCACCGAAGCCGTATACATTGGCGTCGTTTTCCACCACTACCGGGACATGGAGCGCCTCCTGGACCTCCACGGCCAGAGGATACCCGTCCATCGGGGGGAGATTGGGGGAGAAAAGAACCCTGCCCCTGATATGATCTATTTTGCCCGCCACTCCGAGTCCGACCGCGACGACCCTGCCGCCCCTCCGTTCGGCTTCATCCATGTAGACCCGGCACTCCTCGACGAGACGCACCGTGGTATGTCTGGCCCCTGCGTGAATTTCCGTCGCCACTTTGCGCTGGTCGATGATTGTTCCATTCTCGTCAACCAGACCTATACGCATGTGCGTTCCGCCTATATCGATTCCCAGGAACATCTTCTTTTCCATCTTCACTCCTTTTCCGACTATGACCGACTGGAGACCGCGCCGGACATGAACTGCTCACATCAAGTAAGGACCGGTGGCGCGATGCCGGATGCGTGCATGCCGTTTTCCGGTTACCGCCCGGTGATCTCCGCTGCAACTGGAGACCTCCATCGGTAAATAGCAAGAAACTCCGAACGGGCATGATAAAACAATACATATATTATAACATACATATCCGATGATTGAATTGCCGAATTTCACCGCATGGTCGGGTCGGCGTGAAGGGAGGGGATTCATGACGTGTTCAATTGCGGAAGAACCCCGGCCGGGGGAATTCCAACTCCCCCGGCCTCGGTCTGCAGGTTCCGGATTTTCCGGCTTCCGCTCAGAATGTGTCCTGCAGGTTCATGGGGTCCTTGATTTCTATGGAACGGTCTCCCATAATCTTCTTATCACCCCGATTGTCCAGGTATTTAGCCATCTCCAGCTCCACTTGCATGGGGGTGTCCACACCGGCCTTCGCCAGGATCTGCCTCAGGAACGCTTCCGACTTTACAGCGAAAGCAATCGAATCTCCCAGGACGCGCATGGCTTCCGGAGGATTGTGGAACCCGACCGAATTCTCCGCTCCGATGAAGACGCTGCGATAGAAAGCCTCTTCGTAGAAATCTTTGGCCTTGTTGTAGAGGCTCTCGTCGATCTGTTTGCCCTCCTGCTTCACCTTATGGACCGCCTCGAAGAGCTTGGCCGCGGTGGCCGTGGCGTATCCGGCGCGCAACATCAGCGAAACGGTCCTGTCCTGGATCGCGATGACCCGGTCCCTCAACCACTGCGGGCCTTCGGCGTGGCACTGCCCGCACGCCCGCAGATCGTTCTTGAGAGGATCACCCGGTGGTCGGACACCTTGTGCACTCCCACCCTGGTGTAGGGCATATGACAGTCGGCGCATGCGGCCCCCGCCTTCCAGTGCACGCTCTCGTTGGAGAATAGTTCGAACTCCGGATGACGTATGAACCCCAGCTTGAAACCGGTTACCGCCTGCTTCCATTCCTTGTGGGAGTCGTCGCTACGGATCTTCTTGATAATGTCTTCAACGGTGATATTGCCCCATTTGCCGTACTGCCAGGGGAAGAAAACACCCGTCGATTGCATCTGCGCATCCTTGGGAATACTATAGGTAACATGGCACTGGGCGCACACGACCGATCGCATTTCCTGGCGCGACAGGTTCCGCGGGGCGGCTCCCATGGAGTTGAGCGCCGCGCCCAGGGTGAATTCCCTCGATATCCGCAGGGACATGTCCTTATTGTCGTGGCAGTCGATGCAGGCCACGCCGAGGGTTCGGTTCTTTTCCGGAATCTTCGCAAGCACTTCCTTGTACGGGAGCCTGTAGTAGTCGGCCGCCATCTGCTTTTCCAGGTCCGGGGCGTACGGCGTTTTGCACGTGAGGCATACGCCGCCGGATTTCAGCCGGGAAGAATCCACCTCGAGTTGGTCGCGAACCATATGGGCATGCCCCTTCGGTTCATTGTACTCGACGCCGAATCCCCAACCGCTGAACAGGAGGGCCATGTAGGGGTACTCGGCAAGTTTGTCGTACGTGGGCCTGTCGGCGTCGAAACCCCTCTTGTACTTGCTCTTCCCCGCCGGTTCGGGTTCTTCGGTCTTCTTCCACAGGTTGTACTCGTCCGGGTAAGCCTTGCCCCAGATTTCCGGATCGATCTCCCCATCGGGAATGCTGACGGTCTTGACCGGTTCGGGTCTTGAAGGTTGGCATCCGGCAATTCCCAGAATAACGGCTGCGCTCAGAATGAGCAAAAATACGGCGGACTCTCCGCCTCTCGGTTCGTGAATCGTCCCAGTGGTCGGCATGCTGTTTCCCCCCGTGCGTGCTTTCGGCTCCCGTGCCGGTTGCCGTGGTGGTAATGAAATCATCTCGTCTCCATTAAACCGCTCCTGATATGAGAGAGGCGGCGGTGGCAACTCCAGCAACGCCTCCCGTTATCGATACGCTCTACGAAGGACTGATGGCAGCGAATGCAGTTCTTCTGCACCACTTCCTGCCCGCGGTCGGATATCCTGACGGTTTCCGGAACTTGCCCCGAATAGAAGACCACCACGTCCTTCATGCCGTCAATGGATTTCCATACATAGTGGGCGGCAATGTTCCGGTGGGGGAGGTGGCAATCGACGCATTTTATCCGGCGATGCGCGCCTTCATGGAACCATGCTTCGTACTGGGCCTCCATGACGTGGCATGATGAGCAAAATGCCGGCGATTCCGATCTCGCAAGAAGCTTCGGGGGGCCCAACATGAGGAAAGTCGCGATGCAAACCGCAAGCAGCCCGATTACCGAGAGGAACTTCAATGGTCGCGAACCGGTTTTGCCCATCAGATCACCTCACTTCCGCCGTTTCGGTTCGAGTGTTCGTATATGCATTCCGGGAGTCGCTCCCCCCTGGACGGAACCGGGGAGCCGAGTTGCAAAAATGTAATATGTAAATTAGCCAGTTCCATTCAGTTCGCAAGAGCCCGGTAACGCGAAATCTGCCGTAGCCGGTGCAAACGCTCGGGTCCGCGGATCTTCCCGTGATTTGCCGCCCCATTTCCAGTTGAATATCCTCCAGTCGTGTTGTACGCTTTCTTTGGAATGGTTGCGGGTTGCGGGTTGCGGGTTGCGGGTTGCGGGTTGCGGGTTGCGGGTTG
>CAYOVG010000354.1:0-7262 GCA_964407285.1 uncultured Syntrophobacteraceae bacterium | reverse complement strand
GTATCCCGTATTTCTACCAGGTTTTCGGCATATTGCCGCCTGCTTCCACCACCCCTTCTTCTCCCGCCGCCGGCATGGCGCCCGCGGGCAATCGGTTCTGCAACTGGAGTTCCCGATCCAGACGGTATCTTTCGAGATTGAACTGATGGTCCATCATCCTCTTGGAAAGCCTGTAACGTAGATAGACTACCCAAACGGCAAAGACGGTCAGGAGCACTACCGGTCCCAGAATAAGCCACTTGTTTTCTTGCATGATGTTCAGGCTGGTTTCAACCAGCCCTGCAATGAAACTCGGAACCATCCAAAAGATCAGCGCCGCGGCGCCGATGAAGGCGCCGAGGTAGAAAATCGAGTGGCTGCTGAGAAACATAGCCCACGATATGAAGGGGTGTCTGCTTTCGAAAGCAGCCACCGGGTACCCCTCACCGGTTCGGGTTCCGTTGCCGTGCAGGAGCGTGAAGTACACCTTGATCAGGTAAGAGATCAGCAAGATCAATACGACCGGAATGCCGATGGATGCCGAGACCCATGCTCGTACCGGAAAAGGCCTGTTGACCGTCGCCACCGCAACATCGTAGTTGCCGAGATGCCCGTAGATTCTTTCGAAGTGCCATCGATCGATGTCGGCCATGGACGCGCCTTTGGCCCGGTGGATCACATTTCCCTGTTTATCTTTTACTTCCACTATGGTCCACTCCCCCGATGCGCTGGAGGAGGCGATGAATATCAGAGTTTCAAGGAGAATGAGAAAAATCACGCCCACGATAAGGGCGATCAAAGCGCTGTTCCTGCCTTCAAAAAGGTCCATCAGGCCGACTTTTTTCGACATGCCGATTCTCCTCCCTCAGCGCCGGTAGCCTTTCGCCTCGGCGAATGACGAAGACCCGTCCGTGCTTGTCGCCATGAAGGCGGCATCCCGGCTACTCGCGTAATCAACTGCTGTCCGCGTCCGGCAGAACTGCGGAAGAGCATGGTTTTCAGTTTCCATCCGATGAGGACGTTCCCCGGCCTTTGCTTCGCTTCCTTTGTGGGGGCCTTCAACACAGTGGTCCCGATGCGCTTTCACGAGAACCCAAGGGGGATCTGAAGATACCGTCTTCGAGGGCGCTCTCGGAGACCCGGGCCGACTTGCGCGGACCATGCATGAAAATTAAGCGGGGTCCCGGCAAATCGCAATGGATAAGCAAACCCTTCTTCCTCGCGCTCCTCTCATCGGCGCGAACGGGAGGGAGCATGGCCCGAAGCTCATGCGTGCTGACCGGCTGATTTTCTGTTTATGATTTCATCCGGGAATGCCGATACAGGTAATGGGGTTATGGAAGATGAATCCGGCTTGACGACGTCCGCTTATCGAGCGGCTTCGAACACGTTCCGCCGCAAGGAGGGCGGGTCATCCCGGAAAAGAACAGCGGTTTCCGCCATGACGCGCGTACGGCGCGCGATGGGCGGAGCGGGAGACGAATATGAGAATCGGCAATGCTCTTTACAACGGCTACAGCGGAATGGCGACTTTCGGAAAGTCCGAATCGGTGACCTCGCACAATGTCGCCAACGTCAATACACCCTCCTTCAAGGCCCAGAAGCCTGTCATCGAGGAAGTTGCGGGCGGAAACGGCAGCACCGTTGCGGGGATCACGGAGGACCAGTCTCCGGGCCCGATGATGCAGGGTGTTCTCGAGGACGGCTCCATGGGCTTCGTCGAGGGTTCGAACGTGGACCTTGCCCGTGAAATGACCGGCATGAACGCCTCGCGCGCCGCGTATGAAGCCAATGCGAAAGTCGTGGAAACCACGGCAAGGAATCTGCAACGGGCCATCGATATGGTGGCGTGATATAGGGTCGGGATTACTGAAGAAAGATAAGACAGGGGCGCCCCGGCAACCCCTGCAGCCCGGCCCCGTGGGGCCGGGCTGCGCTGAATTCCCCCCGGCAGGAGCAGGATTAGCAGATCGAGTACGTCTTCCGACCCTTTTTACCTGCCGGTGTGCTTCCCGTGAGACTTCATGCCGGTCGGAACACCCTGGTCCTTCTCCCGGTACTCTTCCAGGTGGCGATTCGAATTACGATTGATCGCCTCGCTTTGCACATCGCTACTCAGAGGGGGAGGCATCTCGCTTTGGACGGTCACATCCGGGGTCGGGTCCTGGACGGTCATGTTCGCATTGGGGTTGTTGTTCTGCCGATCCATCCCTCGAGGCTCGGCAAAAGCGCCCGAAGCGAGGAGAATCGACAGAACGAAAACGACTACCGCCGGCATATGTATTTTCTTCATGTATTTCCTCCTTTTTTGCTCCTGTTGTTTTCGGTGATCCGCAATCTGATCGCCATCCAGGTTGGCTTTGATATAAGTCCTTTGAATTACTTATATTATATGTTGTATGGTAAGTATTCGGCGGCTATCGTCAATAGCCCGGCCGTTGCAGTGTTTCCAGCCACCCGAGGAATCGCCGGCAGGGGCATGCCACGAGCAAGGCATGTGGATCTCAAAAAGGAGTAAGGGCTGAACGCCTTGGGGTGCTATAATGGATGAACATGAAGCCGAAATCCGTTTTTTCCGTTTTCAGGAGGCATGCCATGGAAAGGAAGCCCAATCCTCTGCTGGAGGAGTTTTTTGACAAAGACGTTCCACTGCCCGAGTTGGAGTGGTCGACTATACCTTTTGACGTGAATCCCTGGGATGTGTGGGATGGATATGACGAATCCGTTGAAGGCTGGGTGCCGGTCTGGTATCCCACCCATGAACCGGTGACGGGCAGAGCCTATGGAGAATTCGAGCGCGCCGCGCTTTTCGATGAGGACGTAAGACGCGTCCTCAAGGCTATGAGGCGTTGGCCCCTCTGGGGCAATGCCCGGCAGAAGAAACACAGTACGGCCATTGCTCTCCTGCAGGTCTACTGCGAACTGGGAGGACGTTGCGAGCGGGTGTGAGCGGGCGCGGATTGCGGCCCGGACCGGAAGACCTCTTCGATGAGTTCCTGGAATGCGTCGCGGTCTTCCATGAGCCGGCGGTCCAGTTCCCGGATGACGCAGACGCTGTCCGCGATCCGCGAAATATTTTTGCCTTGACATAATATTAGGATGTCTTAACTTTGTTTCCGAGTAAGGCGCGCTTCCCTCGAAGCGGCCGGGTCCGCTGGAATCCCTGAGGCGGCAATCACATAACCTTTGTGTGATTCGAAATGGAAATGGGCGGAAATATCAGTTCCGGTATACACAGGAGGGAACGATGGTCGCTCTGTTACCTCACAGGCAATTGCATTCGTTGCTCTGCCCCGCTCACGTCGAGGATTGGGGACTGGACCGGTTCTTCAGCAAGATGGTCCCGTTGAAGGGCAACGACGATTGGATGCTCAATCCTGATTTCGATGTTTCCGATGTCGACGGCTACTACGAAATCAAGGCGGACCTGCCCGGAGTCGACAAGGACGACCTGGACATCAGCATCAAGGGAAATGTCCTTACGGTGAAGGGCGAGCGAAGAGACGAGCGCAAAGAGGAAGAGAAGAACTTCCATCATGTGGAGAGAAGGTTCGGTTCATTTTGCAGGTCCTTCTCCCTTCCCGGCGAGGTCGATGCGGATGCGGTCGAGGCCACGTACAAGGACGGCGTCCTCACGATGAAATTGCCCAAGGCGGAACCCGTTAAGCCCTCGCGGGTCGACGTTGAAGTCCCCTGAGGCGGGCGCCCGGCGCGGAGAGGGTCGCCACGAACCGGAAGCGCCTCGAGCTTTACGTCGATCAACAACTGGTTCTTTCAATGTTTCATCATATCTTCGGACTGCAAAAGGAGCGGTTTCTCCCCCCGCTCCTTTTTCTTTGTAGCCGATTCGGTTATCCGGATGGCGCTGCAAGAATGAATCCGGCGGCGCGGTCGGGATGGCGCGCCACGATCGAGAGGGGCGCAATTGTGCTCGAGGGTGTTCAGTTAATCATTGTGCATAAGGCCCGGTTCTGGTATCAACCTTAGTTGAACGTCTTGACTTTCGTGTGGATGTGCAGGGCTGTAATGCGTTGCATCTGAATTTGCCGGACTGCGGGAAGGCTGCCCGAAGCATGAGTGAGAAATCTCGTTTTACACTGAAGTCGCTCATTCGATACGCCTTACAGGGGGCGGCTCTGGGCGTGCTGGCTACTGTAGGAGTTTTCTTCTTCACCATCGACCCCGGAACGGTGGATCAGTTGCACTCCTTTTCCTGGGAATATATTCCGCTCCTGTTCGGCCTGATAGCCTGTTCCTGGTTTTGTTCCGGGATGCGCATCCGGCTGCTTTGCGAATCACTGGGGTACAATCTGAGCCGGCGGCAGGCGATGGCCGTCATCCTTTCCAGCGAGTTCGGGATGGCCGCTTCTCCAGGCGGGACCGGCGCTCCGGTGATACTCCTCTCCTTTCTGAGAAAGGCGGGACTGCCGCTTACCACGGCGACTTCGGTCCTGGCCGCCGACCTCGGGGCGGACATCGCCTTTTTTGCCATCTTCATTCCCGTGGCGTTTCTCATTCTCCTGAACGGACCCGAATACAACGATTTCATCGAGATGCTGCGGCTCCCCCTGTTCATTGTGCTGGGGATACTGTTCGCGGCGGTGATTTTCTTGCTGTTCGTGTTTCACAACAGGGAATGGATGCGAAGAATTTTCCACCTGCTCAACGCCGGCGAATTCGGCAGAAAGCACCGCCTGGCGGTGCGATTCCGGTACCTGAAATGGAACATGCGCCAAAGCTACCGCCGGATCATGGACAATGTGACCTACTTCTACCGGTGCCGCCGTGACCTGTTCGCCGCCAACTTCGCTCTCGCCTGCATTCAGTGGTTCGCCCGGTACTCCGTGCTGCCCATCATTCTAATGGCGTTCAGCGGCGCAAGGAACGGCTGGCCCCTGGTGCTCGTCCAGGCATTCCTGTTCGGCGCCTCGCTGCTGCTGATCGTTCCGGGGGGAGGGGGCAGCGTGGAAGTGGTTATGTCCCTGTTGCTCGGGCACTTCGTTCCCCTTTCCATGGTCGGCGTCACCTTGGTGTTGTGGAGGTTTTTTACGTATCATCTCTACTTGATTGTCGGAGGGACCGTATTTTTCATCATATGCAAGGACAATAATCCGATACTCCCCGGACGGGTTTCCAACGGCCCGGATGGATGAGGCGCGTGGGGCGCTCTACTTCGCTCCCAAATTCGGAAACACTCGCTCGACCCACTCGGCTTCTACTTCCGTAAATCTCCCGCCTCCGAAAGCTATCATATTGTAGTAATGGAATCGGCCGCATTGCGGGCAACGAAATAGGATGCCCTGCGCGTCGCCCGCCAACTCCTCGAGGACCCCCACCGCTTCCCTGCGCCACGTGCCGCAACGATCGCACGGCTTGAGATGCTCGGGTGCGCTCGATTCTTCCGTATCGGGACAGGTGGAGGGTTCGACCGGGTCCGCGCAGGTCCCGGCCGGCTCGGTGAAACGGTCCTTCTTTTGGTTATCGGACTGGATCGATTCCGCGGACCGACGTTCCGAAGCGGATCGATCTTCCATGGATGCCGAGTCCGGCGCCGGGGGCGCCGATGCGGGTTCTCCGCGGTCCTGCCGGTCGCGAGGGCCGGGCTTTTTACTCCCGAACCATTCAGGGCGCTTTGAGTGCAGCCAGTCCAGGAACACGGCAAAAGCGAACAGCGCAATGATGCATAAGATATAGGCGACTACTTGCAGCATTGTCATACAGCCTATCCATCGGCCTCCTGAAATTACATGATCCCTGACGCCAAAACACAGCCATACCCCAGTTCTTTATCACTGTTGAAATGCTTATTTCAAGACTTCGTAGCGTCTCTTTGGAACGGAATGTCCGGGTTGCAGAGTCTATCAAAACTTCTCAATCCATCGGGAGCACAAGGCGGTGTATCTTCCATTCGAGTGGGCGATAGCGAGGTAGAACCTTTTGCTTTCAATGGAGCGTGTAAGCGTCGGTGCGAGCGCTCTTCGATCTTCGAATGGGATACCGTCATGAGGGCTTCTGACGGGTTCGCATCGGTGAGTTCCGGGAAGGACTGAAGATGAACTGCCGAAAGAGGGTGCTCCTGTCTTCCGCACTTATCCTATTCGGGGCCTCGCTCCTGATTCTGGTGTTGACGATCGACCTGTTCTACCGTGCGGCCATGAGTCGGGAGCGGGCGCGGTTGATCGATATCGCCAGGGGGCAGGCCGGCATGATCGAAGCATTGGCCAGGTTCAATGCTGAACACAATCAAGACTACCCCGGAGGGGCCTTCATGGCCGTCCTGAGCCAGATAAGGGATGCAAAATCGAGTTACGACGGGTTCGGACGTACGGGTGAAGTCGTCATCGGACGCCGCGAGGGAAATGAGATAGTCTTCATTGTTCCCACCCGGCATGACGGGCAGGCGCGGGTCGCTTACGATTCCGGGTTGGCTGAGCTGATGCGGCGGGCGATTTCCGGTAAGTCGGGCTGTTCCGTGGAGGTCGACTACCGGGGGGAGAATGTCCTGGCTGCATATGAGCCCGTCGATGAGTTGAATCTCGGTCTCGTGGCGAAAACGGACATATCGGAAATCAGAGAACCTTTCATCCTTGCCGGGCTGTATTCCGGGATAGCCATGTATTCGGTCGTTCTGATCGGCGTTCTTCTGTTCCTGTCCATTTCGGACCGTATCCTGCGTCCCGTTGAGGAGAGCGAGGCGCGGTACCGGACGGTTGTGGAGGAGCAGGCGGAAGTCATATGCCGGTTTCGCGCCGACGGCTCGTTCACGTTCGTCAATGAAGTCTTTTGCCGCTACTTCGACCGGCCGATGGGGGAGTTGCTGGGCAGCCGGTGGCATTCTCTCACCTATCCCGAAGATATTCCCGTGGTGGAGGAAAAGCTCAAAGCCATCACTCCGATGAACCCGGTCGTGGTTATCGAAAGCCGTGTTCTTGCCGCCCATGCTTCGGTGCGTTGGATGCAGTTCATCAATCGGGGGGCTTTCGACCGGAACGGGCAGTTGATCGAGGTACAATCCGTCGGGCGGGACGTAACCGAACGGAAGCAGTCGGAAGAGGCCCTTCTCAGAAGCGAAGGGGACCTGGCGGAGGCTCAAAGACTGGCTCATCTCGGCAGTTATGAGTTTGATGTGCCGTATGGAGAGGTAAAATGGTCTCAAGAGACCTTTCGCATAACGGGCCGGGACCGGACGCTGGGGGAACCGTCGGTTGAAGAGTACATGCAACTGGTTCATCCGGATGACCGGTTCCTCCTTCAGCAGGTTATTGAGGATGCCGTGTCCGGTT
>CAYOVG010000353.1:0-7275 GCA_964407285.1 uncultured Syntrophobacteraceae bacterium | reverse complement strand
GTCCCCAAACCTGTGAAACCGACTACGCAGAAAAATACGTCACGGATTCAGGTATCACCCATAATGTCTAACAGGTCGATGAAGAACGCAATCTGCTTCGTTGCGCCGCATCCCTCGTCATTGCGGCGTACTGGTTGCACGCCTCATTCCTCAGGATTTGCGCGCCTTGCATGTCTTCGTTTTTCAACAGCCTGCCCGACATGCTGTTTATCAACGGGCTGCTAAGGTATTTTATGAAGCGAACTACACGAAGTAACGGATGCTATAATTTATAACTCCTGTGGTAAAAAGTATGTGTTCGGGTCACCGGAATCAGATAGACGCATAATATTCATTGCATGAGAAAGGAGACGAAAATGGAAACATCTTTGACAAGAAGACGAAGACCTCTCTGGATGACCTCTTTTGGTCAGGAACCCATGGGCGATGTATGGTTCGATCGCCCCTCGGATATTTGGCCCAGATGGGAAGGCCAGGAGTTCGTACCGGATATCAATATCTATGATAAAGACGGCAAGTACTATCTGGTCGCAGAGCTTCCCGGCATCAAAAGGGACGACATTTCCATTGATATCGACAATAATGTCGTAACCTTGACTGGAAAAAAGAAAGCCGAGAAGGAAGGAGAAGGCGCGGATTACTATTGGAAGGAAGCTTCTTACGGTTCTTTCAGCCGCTCATTTAGGCTTCCTTCCGAAGTAGAGGAAGATAAAGTCGAAGCCAAGTTCGTAGACGGGGTCTTGACGCTGGCGTTGCCTCACAAGGAAAGCCCCAAGCGCCGTAAGATCGAAATCAAATCTTGACAGCGTCCTGTTAGCAGGCTGGTCGAAATGGTGTTTATCAAGGGGCTGTTAGGTCCCGGATAGTTGTCCCTATAAGTACAGCCACTTGCTTCCGGCGGATTCTCCGCTGGAAGCATCCCTGTCGTGGAAACACACGACTGTTGAGCAGGGCGCCGGTACGTCCCGCGGGCGGTTTCAGTTTCCGTGCTGCATGCTGTTCGCGCTGACAGAGGCGCCTTGGTGCGGAATCCGGATGTGGAACAAGGCAGCAGGAAACCGAGGAGGGCGTACCGGTCTTGATCTGGATTCCCGGTCACCTCCGCATGATGTCGGCTTCACGGTAAAACGGAACCCGAAAGGCGGCGAATCGCCCGCATCCGAGACTACAGCGTATCTTCCGCCCAACTACAAGATATAGCCGATCCGGAAGTCCCGGTCAGGCTGCTAAACTGATGTTGATTCCGGCGAGATAGGACGCACAGGCCAAGCCGAACGAGGTGCGGACTCTGTTTTGACAGGATCTCACTTCCCTATCAATCTCAAGGCGGTTCGACTGCGACCTATAACCGCAAACACGTCGATCAATAACTGATATGTCATGTCGGCAAGGGAGAACCAATGCCCGAGAAATATGATGTCGTGGTCATGGGATCCGGTCCGGCTGGTGGACACGTGGCGTCCCGTTGTCGGTCGGAAGGACTCCGGGTGGCTCTAATCGAGTCCAGGGGATATGGCGGTACCTGTCCTCTTCGGGGATGCAATCCCAAGAAAGTCCTGGTAGGCGTAGCGGAAATCGTGGCAAAAGCCAACGCTCTGGTCGGGCATGGGATACGATCCAAATGCACCCTGGACTGGGAACAACTCATGGAGTTCAAGCGAGGCTTTGTGGAAGGCGTACCTGAAAAAGCTGAAAATGCGCTTCGGGAGAAGGGGATCCGCACGTACCACGGAGGGGCGCGATTCGTGGACGAGCGGAGAGTCCAAGTGGAAGATGGGGAAGAGCCCCTGGAAGGATCCTACATTGCCATTTGTACAGGCGCGGAACCGTTGAAGCTGGGATTCGATGGCGAGGACCTCGCCGTTGTGAGCGAGGAATTCCTCGAGCTGAAAAGCTTGCCGGACGCCGTCCTGTTCATCGGCGGCGGATACATCTCGTTGGAATTCGCCCATTTGGCCGCCATTGCCGGGGCAGACGTCCGGATTGTAGAAGCGGGCGATCGTGTCTTGGCTCCGTTCGATGAGGAAATGGTCGGCCTATTGCAGAAAGCTTCCGAGAAACTCGGCATTCGAATCACCACCAATCGAACCGTACATTCCATCGAGCGTAAAAACCGCCGTTTTGTCGTCCAATGCGACGGCGAAGGCGACAATCGGTTTTATACAGACCTCGTGGTGCATGGAGCGGGCAGGGTTCCGGCCATATCGCAGTTAAACCTGGACGCTGTGGGAATCCAACATTCCAAAAAAGGAATCGAGGTCAATTCGTACATGCAAAGCGTGTCCCATCAGCATATCTTCGCGGCCGGAGATGTGGCGGCCACTCCTTATCCGCTGACGCCCACCGCATCTCTCGAGGCCGAAATCGTGGTCCAGAATATCCTGAACGGTCCCCGATACCAGGTGGATCACACCGGTATTCCCAGCGTCGCATTCACCTTTCCGCCTCTGGCTTCGGTGGGCATGACGGAGGAGGAAGCTGAAAGGACGGGCGTTTCCTTTCGAAAGCAAACCCTCGATCGTTCGAATTCATTCACCAATCGGAGACTAATGCAGGATTACGCGGCCGCCAAACTGCTGGTCGAGTCCGGAACCGGTACTATCTTGGGCGCACACGTGTTGGGGGAACATGCGGAAGAAGTGATCAATGTATTTGCCATGGCCGTGCGGCAAGGCCTCGGGCTCCAGGAACTCGCAGACATGGTCTGGACATATCCTTCGGAGATTTACGAACTCAAGCACTTGATCAGGGCTTTCCCTCAAAGTCGCTGATTTGGTTGAAGCTACGGCGGATCGGCGTCCCGGCCGTGATGGTTAAAAGGCCCGTTGAAAAACAGCATTTCGGACAGGCTGTTCAAAAAGGATGAGATGCAAGGCGCGCGAATCCTGAGGAATGAGGCGTACCTACACAGTACGCCGCAATGACAAGGATGACGCGCAACGCAGTAGATCGCGTTTTTCAACAGCCTGATAACGGAAGGGAAGAGGATGAAGGTCGGTATTGTGGGAGCGGGACTGGTCGGCTCGACTACAGCCTATGCAATGGTTCTAAGGGGCGTGGGCAGGCGCATCGTACTGGTGGACTTAAACAAGGACCGCGCGCGTGCGGAGGCTGGAGACTTGATGCATGCGGCGCCCTTCGCCGAACCTCTGATGGTGAAGGATCACGACTACGACGCGCTGGAAGGGTGTAAAGCGGTCATCATCACCGCGGGCGTTTCACAGAAGCCGGGAGAAACCCGACTGGACCTACTCAAAAAAAACCGGGACATTTTCGCCGAAATCGTGCCGACTGTTTTGAGCCGAGCACCGGAGGCCGTTCTCATCGTTGTCACGAATCCGGTTGACGTGATGACGCATCTGACCATGCAATACGCCGGAAAACAAGGGGTCTCCGAAGGGCGGGTCATCGGCTCGGGCACGATGCTGGATACCGCCCGCTTCCGGACGCTTTTGGGGAACGCGTTTAATCTCGACCCACATCACGTCCACGGCTATGTGCTAGGCGAACATGGGGATTCCGAAGTACTCACCTGGTCCCGTGTCACCATGGGAGGCATGGATATCGATTCGTATTGCGCCGCTTTAGGATTCACCTGCGACGAGAACATGAAGAGAAGAATCGAGGATGACGTTCGGAATGCTGCGTACGCCATTATCAAGGGAAAAGGCGCGACGTATTATGGGATCGGTGCAGCCGTAGCAAAGCTTGTGGAGGTGATTTTGAAGGATCAGCGCGCCATCTTGACGGTATCCAATGCGAGCGCCGGAATCGAGTCGCTGGGAGACGTGACGCTTTCTCTTCCTCGTATAATCGGGGGTGGGGGTATTTTGCATACTCTTCCCCTGGATCTCTCGAGAGAGGAAACGGAACAGCTCGAGAAGAGTGCTGCGACCCTGGGACAAGCTATTGCTGAATTGGACGTATGAGGTTTAGCCGTCACCCGGAGGATCTTCCATGGACTTAAGGAATGCACCGCTTCGGGCGGATTTAGAAATCCCTTCATCATGCCTGCATCGTTGAACGAAAGGCGTTGAGTTTTCCTGAACGACCCGGAGCCAAGAATGCATCCGGGCCCTGAACACGAAAAACCAAGGAGGATAGACACATGGAAAAGATCGGTGATTTGTACAAAAAAGCGGATTGGAAAACGGAAAAGCATGTCCCCGTTATCGAGTGTCCGGACAAGGTCGAAGCGGACGAAATGTTCGAAGTCAAAGTGTCGATTGGAAAGGAGGTAGATCACCCCAACACGACCGAGCATCATATCCGTTGGATTCAACTTTATTTTCAGCCTGAAGGCGTCCAAATCGCCTACCAGGTCGCGGCGTTCGAGTTTTCAGCTCATGGGGAATCCACGGAAGGTCCGAATGAGGGTCCGGTATACATCCACCACTGCGCGGCGACCAAAATGAAAATCAAAAAGAACGGTATCATCTACGCGACATCCCTCTGCAATATTCATGGGTTGTGGGAGAACGCACGGCCCATTTCAATAGGATAGTCGGACGGATGGAACGGGTTTCAGCACAAAACACGGCCCCGAAAGGGGCGTGATCAAGCAAAGCCTTACACCTCTGAAAATTGCACATTTGCACAAAATTATGTTTCCGGACGAAGGCTTGATTAAGCGAGATCTGGGAAGTAGGGCTTTGCTCAAAACAGGCAGGGCTCAGCCCGCTGTAATGCATGTGAGACGAACGGAGAAAAACATGACATCCGTTCGTTGAGCCTGTATCATAGATTTATGCCGCTGCAGGGGGCAGCGGTTTATCTATCGGAATCGCTCCAAGGAATTGTTTCTGAAAGCTCCTGAATCAGAAAGAGAGCCACATCGTGGAAGAGCCCAAACGCATAGTCATTGCCGAGGATCACGAGGTCATCCGGCAGAGTCTCAAGACGTTGATTTCCGTGGAGACCGGCTACCAAATCGTCGGAGAAGCGGCCAACGGACTGGAAGCGATCCGCATTGTTGGTGAACTGGAACCCGACCTGGTGCTCATGGACATTTCCATGCCCAAAATGAACGGGCTAGAGGCCATTCGTGAGATCAAAACCATGCTTCCATCCACGCCGGTCGTTATTCTAACGGTGCACAAAGAGGAGGAATTCGTGCTGGAAGCGTTTCGAGCGGGCGCCGCCGGTTACCTATTGAAGCATGAATCCCAGGCCGAATTGCTCATGGGATTGGCCACGGTTCTCGCAGGCAAGCGTTTCATCAGCCCAATGATCAGCCAGAAAGTCCTGGAGGGGTTTCTGGAAGGAGCAAAAACTCTCAAGGAGGTTACATCGTGGAGTACCCTGACCTCCCGTGAACGTCAGGTCCTAAAACTGATCGCGGAGGGACATACCAACAAGGAAATTGCAGAAGACCTCTTTATCAGCGTCAAGACCGTCGAAACCCATCGCGCCAATCTGATGCGAAAACTGGATCTGCACAGCGCGGCCGAACTGACGGCTTTCGCAGCGAAAAAAGGGCTCATCGTAGACTGACCAGGCATTCTCAGGACAGCGTTCCGTTTAAATGAATTCCGGAAAAAACCAAATCTCCCGATATCCCTTGGCAGCCCGTTGAAAAACAGCATTTCGGGCAGGCTGTTGAGAGGAAAACGTCCAGCTAAGGCGGCAGGATCAAACCGCGAGTGGCCAGACTGCAACGGCGCACATGCCGCGCCCTTCCCGCATACGGATCTCGAGGTATCCTCCCATGACACGCAGCCGTGCTTGCGTCACGAGAATTGCGTAATCTGAACCTGCGCCTCTCCTATCCAACCCATCCGTCACCGCCCCGCCTTCCACATGATCGGTTCCGTTGTCCTCGATTCGCAGTTCCAGACAGCCATCCTCAAGGGTGAGAGAAACCTCCATGCCGTCTGCCCGACTGTGTTGGGACACATTTTTCATCAACGATTGAGCCACGCGGAAAATGTCCGTTTTGAGCGGGTCGGGTATCTTTGAGTCATCTACTTCCAGGCGCTGGACGACATGGATCCCGGGGTTCGCCTCTCGAAATTTCCGGAGTGCATAGGACAAGGCGGCGGTAACCCCCAGAATATCCAGGATGGGCGGTCTCGTCTTGTCAATGATGTTTTCCACTTCGGAGAGGGCAAGCAGGGTCGCCTCGGATATCCGTTCAAGCAGGTCTGACAACTCGCCCCTTTCGGGTTTCACGAGTTCGGATGCGTTTTCCGCCAACATCCTGATGAAGGAGAGGTTCTGGGAGACCTCGTCTTGCAAACGGCTCGCCACATGCCGTCGTTTACGCTCATCCGAGTACAGGGTCGCCTGCAGCAGAGCCATCTCTCGTTCCTCCCAAGAGTTGATCACTTTTCGAGCCGGGTCTGTACCGCGCATTTGAGCGAGAAATTCTTCGGTGCGGTCTTTGAGACGCCGCAATAGGCATCTCAGCGAACTTTCATCATCATCCACCGACACATCCATGATCCTGTCGCACAAATCGAGGAATTCCTGAATAAAATAGCGCAATTTTGGGACCGACAGAGTGTTCTGAACGCGGTCAACCATCCTTTCAGCTTCTCCTATACTCGGAATTGGAGAGCGGCCATTACACTAGGACCGCATCTACTCTATACGATTAGGATACTCGAAATACACTGTTTCCGACCTTGTCGCGCGCTTTGCCGTAATTGGATCGGACTTATGCCACAGGGATTCATGTGCTCAAATTCTACGACTTGTGGATAAGGATGTGTATGGGTTATCTGCCGCATCCACTCCCTGAGAAGGCTGTATTAGAGACCGCTTGAACCCAGGAATCCGAAACCGACCGTGGCCTTTGATCTTGACAAAAACGCTTTGCAGGCTCTATCCTTTTCAAAAGAAAATCAAAAAAACTTTCATGATATGGTGCTGACAGGGTTCGGTCCTGTTTCCGTTTCCACGAAGCGATACGGTAGACTTGCAAAACAGCATTTCAGGCACGCTGTTTTGCAAGAGGCTTGCTGAGAGCGCGAATGGAGATACATATTGAGCCGATAGCCCTCGATTCAGGTCGTATCGTCTTCGAGGCCGTTTTAAATGACCCAAAATGGCCAGGCAATAGACGTAAAAATAGGGCCCATAGCCTCCAATCCTGGGTGCTGCACGGGGTCCCAACTCCAAATAACGCCTTCATGAGCACGCCCCGGTTATCGGCCAATGCGTGCGCCGGGGAGCCTTTCCGAACATTGACGAGTCCTCCGAGATACATGCGATCGGAGCCCGCGGTTTCGAGCAGGTGTGCGAAGGCTCTCTCTACCAGGTTGGCCCGCTTGC
>CAYOVG010000352.1:0-7288 GCA_964407285.1 uncultured Syntrophobacteraceae bacterium | reverse complement strand
GAGCGCTGCCGGGGTTTTTCGCATCACAAGAGCGCTCGCAAAACCCCGGCGAGCAGCATCAAACGATGACCGGCTCCTTCTCAATCGGTTCGAATGGCTTACCGATGCTTTCCACCCGCAGCTTGACATTCTCGGCAGGCCCCAGATCGATAATGAGCAGGTGGTCCTCCTTGCGGTCGATCATTCTCTCAAGGCAGTCCTGCATCCGAAGATGCTTCTCCCTGTTCAGGCGACAATGAAACACCGACAACTGGAGCCACTCTCCAAAGCCTTTCATGGCTTTGTAAACCTTGCGCCACCGCTTTGGATCCCTGATATCATAGCAGACCAGATATACATGTTCCATAAAATATTCACCATCACTACCATCAAAATCGTCAAACCGAACCGGCCGGCCTATCGCGTCAGGAAATTGGGATACCTCGGGATCTCTCCGGACAGGTAGCGCACGAGCAATCGCGCCTGCACCTCGAACAACCGCCGGTAGCTGAGCCGGTACCCGAAAATGGGGTGAGTGACTTCTTGCGACAACCGCCGTTCGAAGGCGGCGATGAAGCGCTTTCGCCCCTCGGCCTTGAGGTTGCATCCGGCGGCGCTTACGACGAAATCCGCCGGCTTCACCTCGCCGTTGTTGATCGCCGTCAGGACGGTCGAATCCGCCACCAGCGGCCGGAACGGCTCCATCATGTCCAGCGCCAGGGACGGTCGTCCGTGGCGCAGTTGGTGGTAAAATCCCCTGTAAGGGTCCAGGCCGACCGCCGAGAGCGCAACGGTCCACTCCCGCGCGAGCATCGAATAACCGAAGGAGAGAAGAGCATTTACCGGGTCCTTGGGCGGCCGCCGGTTGCGCCTTTGAAAATCGAAGGCCATGTTCCCACCCTGCCTGTCCTGCGCTATCATGCAGGTAAGATGCTCGAAATAGCGCCTCGCGGCAGCCCCCTCGACACCCAGCAATTCGTCCAAATCCTTGCTCTTGCCGGCCCGGACGAGATCGCCTTTGAGGGACTGCAGCACGGCCGCGACGGAGGCCCCCCCGCGGTCCGCATCCGTTTGTCCGGCATCCGTGTCCGCTCCTCCGGTTCCGGCGGCTTTCCAGTTTCTCCGCAGTATCGTCCGGCAGTTGTGAATCTTGCCCGCCACGAACTTGCGGGCCAGCTTGAGGCAGGTTTCGGGATCGAAACTCGCCTTGTACTGCAGCGTGCGCGTCATGACGTTCTTGTGCCCCGTGCCGACCGTATGTCCGATGAACCACCCCCCATAGGACATGAAAGTCACGGGGATATCGCGGCGAAAACACTCGTGCAGCGCGGGAGTGCTGATCCCGGCATGGCCGAAGAGCACCACCTGCGATGTATCCATGTAGCGGGCTTCGGCCACACGCACCTTCTTTTCCTCCACGACGATCCGATCGCCGTCCTTTTTGAGGTAGCTCCCCGGCGATTGAACGTACAGAGGCAGTCCGTCCGTCGCCCCGGCGAAGATCGGCCGCACATTCGAAGTCGCGTGGTTGATGAAGCCGATCTCATCCGGCAGGCAAATGCCCGCCAGCGAACAGCGCGGACACCTGGGACTGTCCTCGAGCGGAGCGGGGGGTTTATCCGCCGAAGCCAACGCCCGAAGCCCCTCGATGGAAGACATCGTAAGGGAAACGAGGCCTTCGTCGAAATCTACCTTCACCCGCTCTTTCGACCCGACGAAGTACAGATATCCATATTCGGCATTAAAGCCGCATTCCCTGAGCAGCAATCCCTGGGCGCAAACCTGGACGCGCTCGGGATCGTACGCTCCGGCCGCCACATGAGGCCGCTTGCCCTTCTTGTAATCCACCGGCTGCACCCCGTCCGGTCCCCCTTCGACCAGGTCGATCCTCGCGGTCAACCCCAATCGCTCCGAACTCAGGTGCACCGAGCGGGCGTGGATCTTCTCCTCTTCCTCCCCGCCCTCCGGCAGAACTCCGGATTCCCGGTCCACCCGCCTGTGCCGTATGACTCCCTCCACCGTGTCGGCACTGTGAGCGAACTCGCTCTGCACCCACATCATGTAAGCCAGCCTCGGACAGTAAACATACTCGTTGAGCATGCGCGCCGGCGCCATCAGGCTATCGTATTTCCTTGCATCATCTACCGATGCGTCTTTAGACGTTTCATCATTCACCGTCATGGATATGCCCCTCTCCCATCTGCGGCCCGAGCAAAAATCAACCGACAAACATCAGGAACGGTCATCCCGGATCCCGATATCCATATAGTTTGCGGCCGATTCAACAACAACGATGTCTTATATGCTATGTTCTGCGATTAAGCCGGATTGATTCTGTCAGTCACGGTAGCGCGGGATTAGTCCCCTCCCGGTTTTAGCTGCGAGACGAAACCCCGCCCTACCATGAGGATGAGTTCATAAGAGTGATCATGCGATTGCCGCAAAGATACCCAACCCGAAGTGTGAACCATAACCAAGACAAACCGGTCCATGCAGCGGTGCGGCAAAGCTGAGCCTAAGCTGGAATCCGCAATCTATTGGAGGCGCTGGACCGTACCGACGCGAACGAATGAAATGCCTCTGCCGAATCAAACGGGAATCGTCCCGGATGTCGACACGGCAAACCTCCACGGGTGCGGGCAGACCTCGCGAAGAAAGTTCTGCAACTACCTGTCCCTCAATGGTGTTTCGTCCCCTTCGCTTTACAAACCGAGGCGGCACGAATGGGGTGAGGCTTATCCACTCGGTGCTACCGTTCGGAGGTCCTAATATGGAGCGCAAGCCATCACCATAGACACCTGGAAGGGAGCGAAACCCTTCGAGTGTTCCCGTCCCCGTCAGAGCAAGTCTAATCGGTTCAGGGCCACGCTTGGCAAATGTTCGTCGGGTGGAGCGCACTGCTGCCTGGGCAATCGGGTCAAGTCCCATGGACGCCCAGATCAGGAAATGATCGAGGTGACCATCACCGTCCAGGTCCAAAGGCAGGATGTGGGCATGCTGGTGACGTCCGGCCAAAGGCTTTCGGTTCTCGTCACAACCGCTCAGTACCTCAGAATGCGCAGAGTATTGCTTGCCGGCGGCGCCGACCAGCGCCCGATGCAGCAATTCGGCCTGAGGCAAGGTGCGAACTATAGAGGGGAGGACGCTATCATTACGATTGGCCGTTGCCATCGACAGCAACATGGCTTCGACCGAAGGACCTGAAAACCCTGCAGTCCGAGGCCGGGACGCACCGGTTTCAAAAATGTCGGTTCGTCGCCAATACAAGACGCGACGACTGCCCGGTGGTTGGCTCCAACCAAACTTATGCAACCAATTCGTGGTGGACTGGAGGCATGCTATGAGATCCCGCGGATACGGAGCCTCAGCGGCCAGGCGCTGTTCAAGCGCCTTCTTGTCCTCCTTGCTAAGTCTCTGCTTATTGGGATCAACAACCGGCAAGCCGGCCAATTCGGAAGCAACGGCGGATTCACGCCACCGGGAATACGTCGACGAAGGTTGGGCAGCGAGGAGTGGAGTCTGTTCCCATCCCGGCCCCGGAGCAGATGCTTCTTCGCATGGGAGGCACTGATCCCCTTCCGGAAATATTTCATCCGGCTCGGCCACCCGCGTCATCACCCAACTTTCCGAACGACCGACATACCCCATCCTTACAGCCAGGTCTTGAAGAAGCAGTAATTCCTCTTCCGTCAGATCCACATCCCAGGAAACGACCAACTCGCCGCTGTCAATCCGAGCCCAGGTGTCGAATACGAGAGTCGTATCTTCTCTACAATTCTTGAAGCGGCCAAGAGGCATATAGTGCCTGCTGTGCGCTCCGACGGTGGTCGGCAGGCAGTAGCGCGGCAAAACGTCGGCCAGTTTTTCGATCAATGATCGGGCTATCGGGGGAGGCTCGTCACCACTCCACAGCCCGGTCGTGTACCCGGTGGAGAGCAAGGCGCGAAGCAGTCGCCAGGGAGATGGGGGCCACTCGATCAACCCCTCATTAACATGATGTCCCCAAGGCGTGGCATGATAGCGCCTCCCGGGAAAACGCATGACTAGAGTTGCCATTTCACACTCCGCTATTTGTCGTCGTCAGGAGTTGCGGCGTCCATTTGACTCTGGTCCTGATCTTTTCCCTTTTTAAGTTCATCATCGAAGGTTACCGTCTCCTGCGCCATCAGATTCTTGCAGGCTGAAACGGCGTCTTTAAGGTCTGAAACGAGATCCTTAAGAATCGGCAGCTTGAAGCCGGCAGGCGATACGGCTTTGATGTCCTTATCGATTACCTGGAGATCGCAGGCGGTTCGCAACCGGAGATTCCCGTCGACCAGCGCACGGATTTTATAGAGCGCCAGCAGCACCAGGAGGTCCCTTCCCTTGTCCCCGAGATTGTAGCCGCGAATCTGGGCAAGGTCGAGATTGACATAGAGAATGATTCTCTCGGCAGTATACTCGTCACGGGCGAAAGGCACATTTCCGAAGCCCGCTTTCGTATCACCGGACGGATTCACATGATCGTTCTTGACACCGCCCGAAGGAGCAATACGAACCCCATCTGCCTCTATGAAGGCTGAGAGAGTACGGGCGACCCGCAGACGACCTCCCGCCAGTTCCTTCCTGGCCAGGAAGATGCCGTGCAAAAGAGAACCGATATCATACTTTAGAAGAACGCCGGCCAGTTTTCGCCTGTCGATGGGGCCGGTTTCAAGAACGCCAAGCTCATTCTTCAATTTATTAAGAAAACTCTTATCCGATCCTTCGAGAAGATATGGACTATTGAGCCGATGGGACTCCAGAATGGTATCGGTGAGAAAATTTCCGTTTCGTAAGATCCTCACATGGGAAAGTCCCTTCAGATCCGGCTTAACGTCCTGTTGGGCCTCGTCCCATACCGTCAACTCCAGATGGTTCGCCATGCTTTGAGCGCTTTCGACCAGTAGGCAGGCACCGTCTTTAGTTTGAAAGGTAGCTGCCCCCAGTGCAGGGAACCCGGTGGGTTGAAAACGATGTCCCTGCAACGGTTTCAGGGGGATTTCAAACAGAAGGCGATGTGCGTCGTTCAACGATGTAGTAGTGATTTTCATGGTGATTTCTCCTTAATGATAGTTGGGATCAATGCGGCGAAGAAACCTGACCGCGGTACTTTTGGAAATCGGAAATGCCAAAGCCGCGGCCCACAACCGCGCGGTTTCGGGTGAGGTGTTTGCAATGCGCACAGCGGTACAGACGCCGGCCGCCTGCAGACGGCGTAAAGCAAGCTCTACGGCCGTGGCGGCGTCACCGCCCATGAGACGGCGAAAGACAGCGGGATCGGCTCCTATCAATAAATCATTCCGTAAGCGCCAGGGCAGCATAGCCAATCGGATGACCAGCCATGCATCATCAGGATACGCGTCATCATCAGGGACGGTTAGCCGGTGTGCATCGGACCTCCATCTCTTTCCCATCGCCATTAAGGCGCGCGCGAGTCGCATCGTGCGGTCTACATCCACCCCCCCGGCGATAAAGCGGGTGAGATCTGATGAGTGTGCAGAAGCGCCTCTGACGGCAATTAGAGGAAGCCGTCGCTCTCCTCGCTGCCCCGCCTCGATCAATCGACGTTCGATCAGAGCGACGGCATCGTCGACGCCGTTTCGTCCATGGAGCACAACTTCAGGCCCGGTCTGAATTCGAGCCTGACCGCCCGTGCCGCTCACGGCGAAACGTTCCCCTGCGAGCGCCAACCAATGCCGTCGAACGGGATCATCCGGCGACTGAAGAGCACAGGCAACGGCAAGCCGGAATTCGGGAGCGCCATCGTTAGCGGCGGCGGCCCATTCGGGCCGCAGAGGAGGAACCGGTTGCGCCTTGAAACCGCTACCGGTTCGCAGCACCGCTTCCACGTCGCCCATACACATCAAGACGGTCTGCCAGCGCCCCGGTTCCGTCGGGTGTTGCGTCACAGCGAACAGGGCATCCGCCAGTCTCCGTTCCACCAACTTGAGGCGAGTGGGCGCTTCTTTGCTTCGTGCCTGTTGCCGCAGGCGAGACAGCCAAGCATCGAGATCGTCAAGGCATGCTAAATTAGAATGGACGTGGTCTGGAACACGGAAACGGCCCAGTGGAACGGCAAAATGAGTTGCAAGGTTGTTTCGTTGCTGGTATCCGAACCGCACAAATTCGCGTATGCCTCTCTGAACTCCCATTGAACTGATGGCTCGGATCATCGACCATCCGTCGGTTGCACGCTCTCGATTTGTCGTGGCTCGGCCTTCGATGAGCATACGCGCCATCTCACCACTGAGCATGGGATAATTCCACAGTGGAAACCATTGTTCACCACGCCCAGCCATTCGTTTCCCGTTTTTTAGAGCATATTCGTCCAACTCCGCACCGCTCGAGTATCCGTAAGAAGCCGGCGCCACGAAGAAGGGCGATGATACCCAACGAGAGCTTGTTGAATTAGTGCGGGAAGAAACCGCAGAATGCAGCAGACAAGCTCCTTCGAAAGCGAACAGCAGGTCCCAAGGAGTTGCAGCACCAGCCGGCATGAACTGCCCCATGGATTGTTCCCATTGGGAATTTGCCACAGCACCGGAATGGAAAAGTACAACCGAGATAGTATGGTCCCACTTCCTTTGGATAAGACACTGATCGATTGCTGACATGTAAGCAAACGTATAGCTGCCACTTCCTTCATTTCCTCCAGTACCAAATAGGGCTGGAAAGATAATGTCATTCCCGCTCCCTGAACCAACTACGGCACTCACAGAAGCCATCCATAATTCTGATTTTCCGCGAATGCGATTGCGCAAAGCAAGGATCAGCCGCTCCGCGCCTTCTTTTGTTTCAGGCTTGTTCTCTCCGGTTGTCTCGCTGAGAGTTTCTCTAACCACTCTGATCGATTCTCTGAAAAGCTGAAAACGTGGATCATCGGATTGCTCGATCTTCTCCAGCACGGAACGAGCGGATTTCTCGGAACTTCCATCGAAATAACCTGAACGGCCTCCCCAAGGATTGAAGATCGGCGTCGGTTTGTAATGTTTGACAAAGAATGTCTCCAATTCCGAACCGGTAAGCTTGGTCATCAGTCGAAACCGTTCTCCCTCCCACCACCCCCGGGCTTGAGCGTCCGCCTGCTCCGACACAAGCCGCAGGATGCCGAGCGCTTTCAAATAGTGAGCGAGGGGAACGGGGGCGCAACCATCGAGGTTGTGAACGTTCATGGCTTCACCTCCAGGGTAAGCAGTTCATCTTCAATATGTATGCGTGAAGCCCGCTGGTCTGCGGCTCGCAGTAGAGCTTCCAGCCAGGCAAGCATGAAAGGGCCGTGGCGATCCAG
>CAYOVG010000351.1:0-7338 GCA_964407285.1 uncultured Syntrophobacteraceae bacterium | reverse complement strand
CCTCCAACTCCTTGGCTTGATCGAAATCCTGACGGAAAGGCGGCGACAGCAGCATTTGTTTTTGTCTTTTATCGCGCATGTTGGGCGTGGCCTCTTTCTTGTTAATGCAATGATATCAATTGGTTGCCACCTATTAAATATCATGCAAGGCAAGAACTTTCCACCCCAATCTGCGCGATTATCTTTTTATAATAATAAGTTAGCTTCATGGACAGACACTAATGAATTCTTATGCGAAAACGCATGAAAAAATCAAACTGCAAGTTCACCGGTCCTGCGTCGGATTTTCGCAAGAGTGATCGTTTCAGAGATCCAGTGATTCTATGAGTATTGGCTATGCGACTGTGTCCACAGGGGAGCAGAACCTCGAAGCCCAGGTGGACGCACTGAAGCAGGCTGGATGCGACCGGGTTATTTCGGAGAAGGTCTCCATAAGAAAAGGGGAGCGGGAGCGGCTCAATGAAGTCCTGTCCTGGCTTCTGGCCTGCCATTAGCCGATCCTTTATCTTGCAATGCGTCCTTTTCGCTCCAAATCCTGCCAAAGACAGCGTGCTCGTAATGCCAATGCATGTTAAAATGGTTTTCATGAATCAACAGCTTCAACAGGCAAATGACTCTTTCCCAAAAACCGTGCGATTCCGTGGGAACTGTGCTCATGAAGGTGGATTCTTGGGTAACTCGGCCGCACAAACTGGGCTTCCCGACGAGAAGGGATTCCGGCAGGGTCCCGCATTTTAGGAGGGTAAAAGGCTTTACAATTCTGTATGGTATCGTCTCAGGCTTTGCGAGACCTTTTCTCGACGAAAAGGGTCGGAATCCGAGCGTTTTGTTGTCGCTTTTGCAGCCCACGAAACCTGGCGGCAGATTAAGTTGGGTTAAATCTGGTACGAAGCGCGTTCCCTACCTGTCCCTATCCTGAAAATAGGACAATATCGTAGCTTGAAGGGAGACTTAAAGACACAGGTTACGGACGTTCGAAATTGACACGAGCTCCATCCTTAATTTATACTTCAGTTATCCGTAGACAGAAGCCTACCTCTTCTTTCCAGAATCGATCTTTCCTCAATTCTGGAGGCATCCTCTATGAAGTGTGCCAAGTCCGAATTGCAGGATCCACAGGAAGCCGGATTCTGTAAAGAACGCGGCCATACTCTGATACTCCCCGACGGCAAACCTCCGGTTAGAAAAGTCACCATTAAAAGGGAACCGTCCGAGATCCGGTGGTATCCTCTGCAAGACGCAGCCGAGAACATCCCGGCACAGCTGCTCCAGATCCATGGTACCGGCTCATCGGATATGACCATTTCACTGAGGCCTTTCTATTGCCTCGTTTCCGAGTTATTTCATTCTCAACAAAGATAATTATCTCCTACAGCAAAGATAATAAGGGAGGCGACTCCATGGAAGATAAAAGATATCCGGATATTGATACGGCCGTCGCTGAACTTATCGCGGCCAAGACAACCAATGCCGAGGAAGCGCTCTCGCATATCAAGTCCGGGGATCGGGTGTTTATCGGGAGTGTGTGCGCGACCCCACAACTACTGGTTCAAACCTTGGAGAAAATGAACAAGCCGCTGGATGACGTGAAATTGATCCATTTTCTAACCACCGGCGCCATACCCCTGGTTGACGGAAAGCCCAAGACCAAGTTCCAGCACAAGGTGTTTTTCGTCGGGAGCAATGATCGTGAGGCGGTAAGGCAGGGCAAGGCGCAGTATATTCCTATTTCGATCGCCCATCTGCCTGGTCTGATCGAACAGGGAAGGATACCGATTGACGTCGCCTTGATCCAGGTCTCAGCACCCAACGAGCATGGGTTCGTCAGTCTAGGCGTCTCCGTTGATATAACGCTTGCCGCCACATTAAGAGCCAAAACAGTCATTGCGGAATTAAACCCAAACATGCCGTTTACCCATGGTTCTTCGAGTATTTCGCTGGATAAAATAGATTATTTAGTCCACGTTGACACACCGATCGCGGAATACGTTCATGACCCGGCCGACAAGGTCGCACAACAAATTGCACGGTATGTAGCAAGAATCATCAGCGATGATTCGACACTGCACATAGGACTTGGCAAAATACCTAATGAAATGCTTAAGTATCTTTACAACCGCAAAAATTTAGGCATTCATTCGGACGTCATCACCGAGCCGCTGGTCGACCTGATTCAGAAAGGAGTAATCACTGGGGATAAGAAATCCAATCACAGGGGACAGGTTGTAACCAGTTTCTGCATGGGGACCAGGCGTCTGTATAAACTCGTCAACAATAATCCATCCTTCTCGTTCCAACCCATCGACTACATATGCCGTCCAGAAATACTGGCCGCAAACAATAAGATGGTTTCTATCAGCCAAGCTTTTGCCGTTGACCTGATGGGACAGGTTTGCGCGGACCAATTCGGCGGCGAGTTTTACAGTGGCGTATCCGCTCAGCCCGATTTCTTGAGGGGCGCCGCCAATTCCCCAGGGGGTAAACCCATTATCTGCCTTTCATCGACGACGGATGATGAAAAGGAGTCGCGAATCCGTCCCTTGCTCCGGGAAGGAGAAGGTGTAACCATCCCCCGTTCGGATGTTCATTATGTGATTACTGAATACGGCATAGCCTACCTGTTTTGTAAGTCCATCCAGGAACGGGCGCTGGCATTGATTGAAATCGCGCACCCCTCGTTTAGGCCTTGGCTGCTGGAAGAAGGAATCCGGCTCGGCTATCTCCGCAAGAACCAGACCTTGAAAAGCAAAGTGGCTTATCCTGAGGCGGAGGAATGTGAATATCTACTGAAAAACGGGGAGAAGATTCTGGTCCGACCATCCAAAGCCAGTGATGTGGAGGGCCTTCAGGATATATTTTACAACCTCCGACCCGAGGACGTGTACACCCGTTTTTTCATCCATCTCAAGTCGTTCACCGAATCAAAAGCCCAGCACCTGTGTAATGTGGATTATGAAAACGAAATGGCATTCATCGCCGTTACCGGTCAGCGAGAAAATCAAAAAGTAATCGGCAGTTCATGCTACTTTGTGGATCAGACGGACAATCTCGCGGAAGTGGCGTATATGATTCGGCCGGAATGGCAAGGAATGGGCGTCGGGGCCGCCCTCCAGCACCGCATAACGGAGTATGCCAAATCAAAAGGCCTTCGGGGATTCAAGGCGGATATTCTTATAAGAAATGAAAGAATGCATCGCTTGATACAGAAAGGTGAGAATGTATCCATAAGTAACCGCGGCGATACGAGTGAAGTGATAGTTCTTTTTTGAAAGGTCGGGAAGATAACACTCTCAGATGACCATGCTAAGATTACCTTTGGTTTCATGATAGAAGGAGCAACTGCTCCCTTTCTATCCGCTCAGCAGAGATGGATCAAATTGCACCATCCGGAACGTTTAGGACAGGCTATTGAAGGGGTGAAATTCGTACATGGAACGCAAGAAAATCGGATCGCCGCCTAAACTCCGTACACAACTGTTGACTATAGCTCCGCTACATTGCTAAAGGATTACAGGTTCAGGAGCATAATTGTGCAACAGTAGTTTCGAAAACAGAAATAGCGTTTAAAACAGCTGTAGAGGTCACATTGGAGGGTTTTTAGCAGCTTTATGCTGAGTACGTGCAACCAATTCAAGGGTAGAAAGGAGAGAACACATGTCAGGGCACATTATCAGACCCATACCGCTTTTCAAGGCAGAGAACGTACCTCCCTTCCTCATGACATATCTTCTCGGATTCTTGCCGCCGCACGACATGGGCTTCTATGTCTGGTACATAGAAGGACCGAAAAAGAAAATGCTCGTAGATGCCGGCGGCAAGCTCGAAAGCCTGGCTCTCTGGTTTCAGTTTGTCGCGGCCGGCGCTTCAGGCTCAAACATCCAGTCACTGGACCAAGGGCTTGCGAAAGTCGGGGTCAAACCTGAGGAAATCGATACGGTCATCCTTACACAACTTCATCCCGATCATGTGGAATTGGCAAGTAGGTTTTCCAATGCAAAATTCATTGTTCAGAAAAAGGAACTGGATTTTGCACTTAACCCTCACCCCGCCGCCGCCTTCTTTTACGCAAAAGAGTGTTTCGAAGGATTGAATTTCGACATCGTAGATGGTGACCAAGAGATCACGGATGGGGTACGAGTGCTGCTAACCCCGGGACATACAGCGGGCGGGCAATCGGTTGCCGTGGACACGGACGCGGGAACGGCTGTAATTACGGGCTTTTGCTGTGTGCGCCAAACCTTCGAACCTCCTGAGATGCTTGCCCAAATGATGCCTGTTTTGAATCCCGGAATGCATATAAACTGTTTGGAGCTTTACGATAGTGTAATGAAAGTTAAAGAAACGGCCGACGTTGTGGCGCCTCTCCATGAGGCTGAGTATATCGGAAAAGAACGGGTATAGATTTCGTAGCTGATCAGGTGTTCCCTGGAATCTTAGTCCCTAACGGATGGCGCCGCCGGCAACGAAGAGGATGCTGAGGACTCATCCGAAAATCGTTTCGTTGAAATTCGTCACAGGGAGAAAATGGATTTGAGAAAGCCCGTTCTTTAAGGACAGGGGGATTGTCAAACATGCATTGCCCCAAATGTCAATTTGAAAATCTGGAAGAAGCTAAGTTCTGCAACGAGTGTGGAAGCAAGCTGGAGAAGACATGTCCTGAATGCAGAAAAGTAAATCCGGTCGGCAGCAAATTCTGTAATGAATGCGGGCATGACCTGCGGAAACCCGGGGACTTGCCGCCCATCGATCACAACCAACCTCAATCCTACACTCCCAAACATCTCGCGGACAAAATCCTGACCAATCGCAGCTCCATCGAGGGGGAGCGCAAGCTGGTGACCGTGCTTTTTGCGGATGTGGCCGATTCCACAGCGACGTTCGGGAAGCTTGACCCGGAGCAGGTCCACGAAATCATGGACGGCTGCTTTCGTATTCTCATGGACGAGATCCACAAGTACGAAGGAACGATCAACCAGTTCACCGGCGACGGTGTCATGGCGTTGTTCGGAGCGCCCATCGCTCACGAGGATCACGCCCGGCGTGCCTGCCATGCATCTCTGGCCATACAGAAAGCTTTGATCCCTTACGCGGAGGGGCTCAAAAGAGACTACGGGATCGAGTTCAAGATGCGCATCGGCCTCAACACCGGTCCCGTGGTTGTGGGCTCCATCGGGGATGATCTCCGGATGGATTATACGGCCCAGGGGGACACCTCCCATCTCGCCTCCAGAATGGAAAGCAACGCCGACCCGGGCACTGTATTGGTGTCCCAAAACACGCACAGGCTGGTCCGGGACTTCTTCGAGTTCGAGTCCAAAGGCCCAATTCGAGTGAAAGGCGTGGAGGAGGCGCAGGAGGCTCATGTCCTGCTTAGACCCGGTGAAGTGGAGACCCGCATCGCCGCCTCAGCGGCCAAAGGCCTGACCCGGTTCGTGGGCCGCAAACGCGAACTCGAAACCCTCAGGGAGGTGTTCCACAAGGCCGAATCGGGCCGGGGCCAAGTGGTGGGCATTATTGGCGAGGCCGGCGTAGGTAAATCCAGGCTGCTTGTCGAACTGCGGAACGTGTTGCCCCGGGGTTCTTACAGTTATTTCGAGGGGCGCTGCCTCCATTACGGTGGTTCCATGCCTTACCTGCCCCTGCTGGACGTTTTCCGGTCTTCTATCGGTGTTAAAGAAGGAGATCCGGAGCCGATCATCAAAAAGAAGATGAGAGAGCGTGTATTCGGGTTGGATGAGAAGCTGAAGTCCACGATCCCGCCTCTTCAGGAGCTGCTGTCTTTGAAAGCGGATGATGAGGAATACGCCAAGCTTAAACCCGCAGAGAAAAGAGAGAAGACCTTCGAGGCCATCCGAGACCTGTTGATTCGTGGAAGTCAGGAACGGCCCATCGTGCTTGCGATCGAGGACCTCCACTGGATCGACAAGACCTCGGAGGAATTCATAGGCTACATGATCGGGTGGCTTCCCACGACCCGAATCCTGCTGCTTCTTCTCTATCGGCCGGAATATACCCACATCTGGGGAAGTAAATCCTACTACGGCCAAATCGGTGTGGATCAGCTTTCCTCCCAGGCGAGCGCCGAACTCGTCCGGGCCATCCTCGAGGGAGGCGAAGTCATTCCCGAGCTGAACGACCTGATCCTGAACCGGGCGGCGGGAAACCCCTTCTTCATGGAAGAGCTGACCCACAGTCTGCTGGAAAATGGGTCCATTCTCAAGCAAGAGGACCGATACGTGCTGAGCGCCAACCCCTCGGATATTCGTGTCCCGGATACGGTGCAGGGAGTCATAGCCGCCCGCATGGACCGTCTGGAAGAGGGTCTCAAAAGGATTATGCAGGTGGCCTCCGTTATCGGGAGGGAGTTCGCTTTTCGCATCCTGCAGGCCATTACCGAGATGAAGGAAAATCTCAAGTCCGATCTGTTGAATTTACAGGGGCTGGAGTTTATCTACGAGAAGAGCCTGTTTCCCGAATTGGAATACATCTTCCGACACGCCCTGACCCAGGAGGTGGCCTACAATAGTCTGCTGCTCAAAAGAAGAAAAGAAATCCACGAGAAGATCGGAAAGACCATCGAGTCGCTGTACGCGGAACGGTTGGACGAGTTCTACGAAATGCTGGCTTACCACTATTCCAAGAGCGAGAACCTCGAAAAAGCCTATCATTATCTAAGACTCTCCGGCGACAAGACCGTCGGCAAGCATTCCCCCAGGGAGGCTTTCCGTTTCCATAGAGAAGCGTTGAGTATGCTTCACCGGCTTCCCGACTGTGAGAAGAACAGGAAGGAAATCATAAAGATCTGCCTTTCGATGAGCACTCCGATGATATTCTTGGGTTTTCCTGAAGATTCCCTTCAAATCCTCAGACAAGGAGAGCAACACGCCAGGGAGATGCGAGATGAAAGGGGTCTTGTGCGGATTGCCGGTATCTTGAGTGTGTATTATTTCCAAAGAGGCTCCAACGCGCTGGCAAGAGAATATGGGGAGATGGCGTTTTATAAGGCGGAGACGATTCAAGATGTCGGATTAATCGCCACTTCGGCACTGATTCTCTGTTACGCCTATTATCACATAGGGCAACACCAAGAAATTCTTGAACTCGTTCCAAGGGTCATTAACCTTCTGGAAAGATCAAAACACGAATCGACATTGTTTGGATTCCCAACCGCCGAGTACCCTACACTGTGCGCACTTTATGGACTCATTACGGGACTTTGTGGAGATTTTAAGAATGCAAAGGCTTATTGCGATAAAGGCCTCTCGTCTGCAAAGAAAACCAAAGATGATGAGTTCGTAAAAACCTGTTAGCAAAGGTATCTACTTGAGAATATGAGTG
>CAYOVG010000350.1:0-7371 GCA_964407285.1 uncultured Syntrophobacteraceae bacterium | reverse complement strand
CGGGTTGCGGGTTGCGGAAAATCGCACGGGCCGCCATGCCGTGTCAAGTAAAATCGTGCCCGAGGGCCGGAAAAATGCGCCCGAGCCAGGGATCGCGTGTTAAGCAAAATCTCCCGTGGCGGCTGGAAAAAGCGCCCGGAAGGCGGTCCGGGCAATGAATCACCCGGACCCCGGCGCGGACGAGGAAGATCGGAATTCCATCACTTTCTTCTCGTCGTTATGCTCACGACCCTGCCGTTTTCGAACTTGATGTCGATGCTCGTTCGCTGTGAATCCGAACTGTACTCCCAGCGAGTTGAGACCACGTGTTCCACGATCCACCGGGGGACGTGGCCGCGTCCGCCGTATCCCGTCCCGTAAGGACGCTCGACGTCCCTTACCAGCCGGTCCTCCTCGCCGAGAAACTCCGTTGATGCCGGCTCTCCGCATCTGCGCAGAACATCCGGCTCGGCATCCCCGATGCTGATGACGCCATCCCGGCAGCGGTAATGCCCCCACTGGCTCTCGGCGGAAGCGCTCCGGGCCGGAAGAACCAGGGCGAAAAGCAGGACAACGGAACAAATGGAAATGAGGACCTTCATTCCGGGACCACTTTCGATCCTACTCCGCCTTCTTCCTGGAGCGATTCGACGAGCTTGCGGCTTCCTGGCTTTCGTTGCCGCCGTCGAACGACGAAGGCGCTTCGGACGTATCCATCATTTCCGCTTTCGAATGCCGCCTTTCCTCGATATATTTCTTCAGATTCTCCGGCAAGCCGCGACGCTTGGCCGCTTTGCTGCGCGCTTTGGAGAGGACTTTGGCCGAGAGGGACTGCTTCAGGGGAAATCCCCATTTCTTTTTATACTCTCGGGGGTCCAGGTTATGAGAACTTAAATGCTTGACGGTAAGTTGCTTCATCTCCGCCCCACATTCAAGGCATATCACCTTGTCCTCCTTGATGGACTGCTTGGGATCTATTTTTTCAGGGGCCTTTTCTTCAACGACGGCTTCATCTGCGTCCGTCAACAGGACACCTTCCTCTTCCGCTCTTTGCATCTTTTGCAGAGTTGCAAACGTTCTTGTCAGGGCGATTTCAATTTCATCCGGCGACATCCTGTTTGCAGATGACTGTGAATGTACAATCTCCGCGGCAATTTCCAAAAGTTTACGGTTCATTGGTTGATCTCCATTCTATCAGTTAGAAATGCATAAATCCGAAATCCTGGTTCCCTATCGCCTTCGTGCAATTAATTCTATTTCACATGGACGGTTACAGGCCATACATATGTAATCAACATACTTTTATTACTTCGTCGAGGAAAAGTCTACCGTATTTTCTCTTTGCAGGAGCTTTTTTGACGTAATAAGCGAATCAAAGGTATTATATCAGGGAAGCCCGGGCTTCATTTTCATGACGAACCGAAGGTTGTGGAGGAGTACTGAACGGAAAGACCCTCCCGGCTGGAGATTATGGATTTTTCGTTCATCTATCATATAAAAACCCGGAAAAGACGCAATGATATGATCGATCTGTCTTCTGTTCGCGCCGGCGTGTGAGATTCTTCTTGAATTGTACCGGCTTCAGCCGGCAGCTATTCAGGAGAGCCGTCAGTTTCGAGGAATACCGACGGTTTTGTAGGTTCCGTGCAGGTTTATGTAAGTGATGATAGCATAGTCCGGATGATGAAATCCCGCTGGATAATGAGCGTAGCGGGATTTGTGAAGCAGACGGCCGGTGCGGCGGGTTGGAATCGGCTTCAAGGAAGAAACCGTGTCTTCGAGGACAGCCGTTGCTGTCGGGCCGTTGCTGCTCGAGCCGGAACATGGGCGAACCGCGGATTATTCCGGCGGGCGCTACGTGAAGTCGGTCCCTGCCGGGGAGCGCGATGCGTGAGCGAACGGGCGGGCGTGTTGCCGGGGAACGGGAACTGGCGGTGAGTGTCGCCGTTGGCGCTCGGGGGGCGGCATTCCAACGTTGGAGTTCCGGATTCCCACTCCCTCGCTTTGAGGAAGTGGGAATCCGGGTCGGCAGTACGGAACTACTTATTCTTCACATTCTGCGCGGGACCGAGCACCTTGTTGACGACGGCCATGGCGGTGGAGCAATCCCTGAACATTTCGACCGCGATGAAGAGGGCCACCACGTCCAGGACCATGCAGGCGGTCCATGCGCCGTCGAGGGCCGCCGCGGAGGCGATGCCGACGAGCAGCAAGGTGACCAGCAGCCCCGGCGTGGAGCACTTGGGCCATGCGCGGAAGCGCACGAGTTGCTTGCCGCCTCCGTGTTCTTCGACGGCCATCAGCACCCGGGCGCAGCCGAGAAGACCGCCGCGAAGCTCGAGGTCCCAGCCGTCGTAGTCCCCGCCGCGCATCACCACGGCCTTGAGGCCCTTGAGGCTTTCCTCGAACGAGGCGATCCAGTCGAGCCCGTCCCGCCATTTCTCGCTCCAGATCGCGAAGGACCTGGGGTACGGCCACGGCATCGCAATGCCCGTTACGCCGCAACGCCGGCACGGGGTGAGGCCCAGTTTGATGCGGCCGAGAAGGCGCGCAAGGGGCTGCAGGAGGTGCAGGCACGCCGTTAGCGCGCGCAGCTTCAGCATTTCGGTTCGGGACTTCACGGGGGTTGTGAAGCTCACCCGCGTCGCGGCGACCACCGCCTGAAGCACCGGCAGCAGGGCGGCGATGACAAAGAGCGGCAGAGCGGGCAGCAGCGGGGTCCACTGGAGCCCCAGGACCGACAGGCCGGCAAGGGCGGCCACGATCAGGTACCACTCCGGCATCAGGGGAAGGGACCAGAAGAAGTCCGGCGCCGGCTGATAGATGGACTGGAACAGCGCGCTGCCCCACGTCCCCTGGTAGATTCTGCCCCGGAACCAGCTCATGAATTGCTCGCACCCTTTGAGATACAGGCGACCGGACCACGGTACGTGGCCGACTGCGTTGTACTTCTCGGGCCATTTCTTTTCCAGGTCCGCTTCGGCCTTGCCGTAGTTGAGCTGCTGTTTCAGGTAGGCCTTGACGGAATTGCGGCGATGGTGCCACACGACGGCCGCGGGGTTGAAACCCAGAGTCCAGCCCTTCTGCTGCAGTCTCCAGCACAGATCCACATCGTCGCCGGCGATGCGGAACTGACCGTCGAACCCGCCCACGGCCCGCAGGGCTTCCTTCCGGAAAGCCATGTTGCAGCCCGGAATGTGCTCGGCTTCCACGTCGGTCAGGAGCACATGGATGGGGCCGCCGGGGGAGTTGGCCACGCAATCGGCCACGCTTCCGTCACCCGGAGGCGGCAGGTTCGGGCCGCCGACACCGACATGGTCCGTGTTGAGGAAAGTGGCCGCAAGGTACGTCAGCCAGTGCGGGTCGGGACGGGCATCGTCGTCGATGTAGGCCACGATCTCGCCCTTGGCTTCTTCCATGCCCGTATTGCGGGCGTTGCTGAGACCACGGTTTTCGGTCGTGATCACCCGGAAGCCGTACTCCATGGCGATGGCGGCGGTGTTGTCCTTCGAGCCGTCGTTGACCACTATCACTTCGTAGTTGGGATACTCCAGCCTCTGGAGCCCTTCGAGGCAATCCCTGATGGTGCGGCTTCCATTATAGGAGCAGACCACCACCGATACGCTCGGCCAGTTCATGTCCGGGCGAAAGGGGACATCCCGGTAAGCCTTCTGCACCGCCTCGAGAGACGGTTTGGGGTTGCGGTTGCGGTCCGTAAGCCCGAACCCCCAGTCATCGATATCGAAACCGCCCCGGAACCACTCGTCCGTCCATGAGAAGACGAACATGCCGGCGCACCCCACGCCGAACGTGGAACGGATCTGCCAGTCGAGGGTCGAGGCCTGCGCTTCCTCACCGTTTCTCATGCTGTCGAGGCCGATTTCGGCCATGACCAGGGGACGGTCGCCCGCGAGGTTCTGCAGCCGGGACAGGTAGCCCTCGAGCTTCTCTTTCGTCTCCAGGTAGACGTTGAACGAAACGAAATCGACGAAGGGAAGCTGCAGGTATTCCGTGGTCGGGAAATTCACGTAGGTCACCAGGGCTTCCGGGTCTTCGTCCTTGACGGCGTTGAAGAGCCGCTCCAGGAAATTCTCGATGCGCTTGTGACCGTACCAGCGCACGATGGATGCGGGGATCTCGTTGCCTATGGTAATGCAAAGAAGGGCAGGGTGGCCGGCGAAAGCACGCACCCCTTCGCGCACGCGATTCTCGATATCCTGCACCCGCTTCCGGCTGTCCAGGAAAGTGATGTGCTCCTCCCACGGCAGCCCCACCATGACGCGCAGCCCGTACTTTTGGGCTATGTCGAGCAGCCGGCGCGGCGGCACCGTGTAGGTGCGCACGGCGTTGATGCCCGCTTCGGCCATGAGGGAGAAGTCTTTTTCCATTACCTCCGGGGTGTGGTACTCGCAGCCGTCCTCCTCGGGGCGAAACGGCCCGTAGGTAACTCCGCGAATGTAGAGCTTTTCATCTCCCACGTATATGAACTTGCCGACGACCCGCGGCCGAATGCCTTCGCGAATCGGGATCGACCTGGGGGGATCGAGATAGAATTGGGCAATACCCGTCTTTGGAGGCTTTTTGTTCGTGACCGGCCTAAAAACCTGCGCGGCGTCCGCGGGAATCCCGATTTCGCAGGGAATGCACGGAGCATCGCACTCCCGCGTCTCTTCAGCCGCCGATGACGCGCAACAGGCCGCCGGATTGAGGCTTTTGTTGAACACGGGACGCAGGATGCGCGCTTCCTTGCCGGCAGACTTCGTTAGTTTCTCGACACCGGCTTCCTCCGCTCCGATGCCGTCCGGTACGCGTTCCACGGTCTCTACGTCCGGTACGGCCTTCTTCTTCAATACGTTTCCCGCCATCTTCATCCTCTCACGATATCAGAACCAACATTACGAACGCTCGTCTATATTCCATGCCGCCTGTTTCCAGCTACAACTCTCATATCACCATCAATCTGCCCCCTTAGGGCAAGATGTATGCCATGGAGATAAACATTGGAGATGAAAGGAATTGCTGCTTGTTCTGGGTATGGAGGATCTGTCCCGGTTACGATCCTTGCACTTGCCGATTACGATATTTGCACTCGGAAAGGCGCCTGTTCCGGGGGAACCCCCAACATGGCGCAAACAGCCGGACAAAGGCGCAGGCCGTGAGTTCAGTTTTTGCACTTCGTCCGATGCGAAGGGAGGAGATTGGATGCCCGGTAGGGGGGGCAGGCGCGGGATCGGGCGCGCTGTCGCGGCTGAAGCCGCCCCTGCAAACCCTCCTGTTCATGCGAGTCCATGCGATCACCCGGCTCACGCCCACGGCGTACGTGTTCCGAAGCCGCAACGCGGTTCACGCCCGCACCCTGCGTTGCCGAACTCGCGACCCGCAACGCGCAACCCGAAGCTCGCAACCCGAAGCTCGCAACGCGGGATTGATTCCTTGCAGGACTTCTACTATCATATGAACGGATCACCGGGATCATACGTTATAGTGCAAGCGCGGGGCGATGTGCGCCCGTGCGCCCGCCGGACAGCCCGTTCGAACCTTTTGGGAATACGCAGAGCTTGTTTTGTGAGTTAGTGAAATGAAAATACGTTTTGGCATCATGATGAAGCTTTCCGTGTGGTATTTCGTTATAATGACTATATCATATGGGACGATCCTTTTCTTTTACATCTACATGCAGCAGATCATGAAGGTGTCCGACGATATTGTGAACCGGAAGTATAAAATATCCGCCCATGCCAAAAAAATGATTGATAGTTTGCTGAATATGGAGGAAAACGAAAAGAAATACGATGTTCTGAAGAAGATGCAATACATAGAGTATTTTGTCGCGGCGCAGAAGGAGTATGAAGGAAACCTCCTGGCGCTCATGCAGTTGGAATCGGGGACTGACGGGTGCGCATTCTGGGAGGAGCTGTACCGTAACTACCAGGTGCAACTGCCCGGGGACCTGGCGAACGCCGAAATCGACTACTCCCAGAGCGAAGAGGCAATGCAAGTGCCCTGGATTCCCGAAGAGGTTATAAATTATTGGATTCGCCGCATTTCCGCCGCGAGGGCTGAAAACGAACGCGGAGTGGAAGCTGCGATGGTGGATATTCACAACCACGGGCAGAAGGCCGTCCACTGGGGACTGATCGGTTTAGGACTGGCGGGATCGATCGGTCTGGTGGGGGTTTTGTTCCTCACCTATTCCATGAGCCGCCCGTTGCGGGAGTTGCGCAAGGGGATCAGGTCCTTTTCCAGGGAGGGACCGACCGAGCCCATCCGGATTCTTGCGAGGGATGAGTTCGGGGAACTGGCGCTTACCTTTAATGAAATGACGGCACGTTTGCGGGAAGAAGAGCATATGCGCTCTGATTTCGTTTCCATGTTGAGTCATGAAATCAGAACTCCTCTGACCTCGATCCGGGAGTCTGTGAATCTCATCGCCGAGGAGGTCATGGGACCCATTAATGAGCGGCAGAGGCGCTTCCTGGAGATCGCCAGCCTGGAACTCGACCGCATATCGAATATCCTGAACCATCTCATGCAGGTATCCCGCATGGAGGTCGGCGCGCTCCACATACACCCCTGTCCCATGGACCCCTCCATCCTTGCGATGAACAGCGTATATCGGCTCGCTCCCGCGGCGGAAGCCAGAAGGATCAAGGTGGACGCCCTGGTTCCCGGTGACCTTCCCATGGTAATGGGAGACAGGGAGAACCTTCAGCAGGTTCTGCTCAACCTTCTGGGCAACGCCATTAAGTTCACTCCCCCGGAAGGAGAAGTGGTGGTGCGGGTGGAACCGGACGATGCCGTCGATTTCGTCAGATTCACCGTTTCCGACAGCGGGCCAGGGATACCCGACGAGGAGCGGGCGATGATCTTTCACAAATATTACAGGGCATCGGGAATAAGGGACCAGGTGGATGGAGTCGGGTTGGGGCTCAGCATCTCCAAGTACATTGTCGAGGCGCACGGAGGGAGCATTTGGGTGGAGAATCGAGAGGGCGGGGGAAGCGCATTCGGGTTTACCGTTCCCGTCGCCCCGAAGGAACAGGCATTGCCGGATGAATAGGGCACATATTTGCAGCGTCGTTTTGTCCTTTTTGGGCAGCGTGGCGGTTCTGTTGGCGGGAATCGGCGCGTCGGGGTGCGCCGGGATTCATGATGGCGGCGTATGTATGGTCGCGCATCCGTCCTCCGGTTCCTCATCGTCCTCCAGCCGATCCAGTGAGCTTCCGGGAGGCGCGGGCGACTCGGAATTGTGGCGGAAGGGGATAAGCGCTTTCGAAAGAGGGGATTACCACGATGCCGAAACCGCATTCCAGTGTATCGTCAAGAGCGCCGGGGACGAGGACCTTCGCCTCGATGCTCTTTACGCCCTTGCGTGCACGCGTCTTATCCTGG
>CAYOVG010000349.1:0-7417 GCA_964407285.1 uncultured Syntrophobacteraceae bacterium | reverse complement strand
GTTCTGAGACGCCACACCCCCGCGTTTCTCGTTGCTCTGTTTCACACTGCTGTTCTTTCCATGGTAACAAGCCTTGCCGCAGCTCTCGCAGATCTCCCAGGCGTCCATGGTCTCAAGGAAACCGTTGCACTCAGGGCATCGCCTGTCTCCGGTTTCCGCTGCATTCCTTTCATGCTCCATTGCATCCTCCTGAAAACAAAAAAGGCCTGGAACCCTTGTCCCCGCCTTATGGAATTGTGCTGTTCGCTATGATGCGGACTGTTCGAGGTTATCCCCGGCCTTTGAGAACGCCCAGCTGAGCCAGGCTTTCGAACTTGCCCTCATCAGCGACAATTACATGATCCAGAACCCTGATATCGAAGATCGCCGCGCAGGCCGCAAGCTTCTCTGTGACCTCGATGTCTTCAGGGCTTGGCGCGCAGCAGCCGCTCGGATGATTATGGATGAACGCGATGGCCGCTGAATTGGAAAGAATCGCTGCCTTAAGCACTTCACGTCCCGAGACGATGGATTGGCTCAGTGTCCCGATGCTCACGAGATGAATGCAGTTCACGTAGTTACGAATGTTCAGGCACACCAGGAGAAACATCTCCCGGTCCGCGTTCTGGAGGAATTTCAGGCCGAGTTCCGCCAAATCCTTGGGGCCTGCAATCTGCCTTTTTCCGTATGGAATAGAGCCGTCCCGCACCATTTTGACGCTGACAATATCAATCGTTTCTTTCATGCTTGCACCTCCAGAAAGTATAAAAGGGCTGTCCACAACAGGCACAGCCCTTTCAAACAAAACCGCCGCTAAAACGGAAACTCATCTCCTGCCGGGTTCACGGTTTTCATGCCGAAATCCAGGAACGCCTGCCTGAGAAGTTCCGCTGCAATGACAAGATCTCCTGCACGAAGCGAAGGCGAAGTCTTCCATTGGCCGTCAGGGTCTTTGTAGGAACGCTGCAAACCGAAGGTATGATACGTTCCCTTGCCTCCTTCGTTTTCCCAGACACTGACGATGATTCCGTTGGCGCGATACTTACTTACCGGCTTCTTGTTCTCGCTCATTTCAAAACCCTCCTTTGCCAAATATTATTGAATTTGAATGACCTTCCTCTGACCAAAGAGTTACAGTGTTTATGACAGATGTTAAATACGTGATATCAGCGTCGCCCGGTATTGAATAGATATGCAATGTCTTCTTATCAGGGAAATAGCCTAAGACAAGATGATTGTTATGTAATCGGTAAAGCCTTATAAAGCATAGTCGGTCCCTGCTGATGTGCTCATACTTACCGCAAAACGTAAAGCCTGACCGCTTAATGGCTTTCCCTAAATCAAGGAATGTCTTATATGATACTGAACTTCCTGTTAGGTCTTCCAAATTGTAGTCCATCACAATGCCCTTTCTATATGTCAAGAAGGAACTCATCAAATAATATGGTGCTATCAATAGAGTTGATAAAGTGAAGGCTTATTATTTTCGACTCCGGAAAATAGGACAGCATGATTGACCGAAAGCCTGACTTAGACTGTTTTAAATACCTTGTATGTTGTTCTAAGCCTTGATGGTAGCCCTTGTTATCGTACAACACCTTGTACCCGCTCTTTCTAAGCTCTCTTGTTATGGAATTGAATCGTTTGTAAGTGTTGTCGAAGCATGCTAAGTCCATTGTCGTCTCCTTTAACACCCTGCCCAGCCGCAGGAAATGCAGACCGGACACCGGCCTTCCCTGTACAGGATGGCTCCGCAGTCAGGGCAACGCTCGACTCTCAAGATCTTGTGTAGGTACGGTTTCCCGGCTTCGGAGAACTTGGATTGCTTTCGTGACGGTTTCCCTGTGTCTTTTAAACTCATGCATCCGCTCCTTTCTTTGCTGGATGTTTTGTGCTTGGGTTACCTCTCTTGCTTCGAGATGCAGCGCGATGATTCCAAGCAGCAGCTCCGCGCCGAACTGCTTCGACGGCTGAACCCTCTGCGCAGCTTCCCGCCACTCGTCCCGCAATCCTTTGAGGACGGACTCAAAACCCATGCGACGCATCCACGTTTCACCTCCTTTCACTTTCTTAAATGTGAGAAACCCGGCGGATATGGCGCTTGAAAGCTCTCGCTGGAGAAAAAAGGCTTGCGGGCCGTCTTCCCGACGACACGCTGATAAGGCGGGTTCACGTGTTGCCCGACAAAGTCGCTTCCAGTAATCCGGGCAAACTCGTTCGTTGATACCGGCGCTTAAGCTCCTGTCACTGCGTTGGTGGTCTGCTTAAGCTTCCGTTTTTTCGGTGAGCAGGATGGGAATGATTTTTTCGATGAAGTCTTTCGCGAGATAGGACTGGATTTGGGGGATGTTCAGGAGGGATTGGATTTTTACGAGGGCTTCAGGCCATGTTGCAATCATGAATTTGCGGTTGGAGGAATGATTGAAAAGGGTCTCGATGTTTTTCGCGATATCAGACTTTCCGGTTTCGACCTGCACCGCGACCTGGGCGCCCTCCCACTCAGCCACGAGATCCAGACTGTCCTTTTCCAGGGTAACCTTTCCATGACTTGCCAAAGCTTTCCGGATTTTTTCCACCCAGTAGTTATGCTCGATACCGCCCCGAACTCGAGAATTCTCGAGTTTTACGCCTTTTTCCCCCAGCTCTTCCACAGCCTGCGGCGTCAGTTCAAAGAGCCGGTTTCGCTCCACAAAAACCTGCCTCAGCATGGCCTTCGCCACCAGGGAATCCAGGCACAACGTCCCATCCCGAGGGTTCATTCCAAGCTTCCTGTAGCGTTTCTGCACGCCTTCGAAAGGATGCAGCGCGATGTCTTCGAGCAAGATCCGCTCCATGGGGGAGAGAGTTTCCGGATTTGAAATCAGTTTATAATCGTTTATTATGGGCGGAAAACCCTCATTATCTGCGTTATTTGCTGTAAGCGACTTTATTCTTCTTTCTATGACTTTATCCTGGGTTATTCCCTTCTTTATAGGGAATTCGGGAACCGAAATCAGGAAAGGAAACGGTACCCTGCCGGTCTTCACAATGGCTTCCCCTACCCGGAGCATGCCGTAGAAGGTCTCATTCCCACTGGGAATGAGCTGGGAACGGCTCAAACTCGAGAAATCTTGAGATAGAGAGGTTTGGAAGCCGATACGGGTGTAGACATTCCCAAGGGCTGAGACTGAGACTTTGTGGGGATGCTGATCCAGGATCACGATGCCTTCCCCAAGCTCCCGGATCTCTCTCATGATAACGTCCGTGATGTCCTCTTCCTTGCTGGTTCGAAGGAGCAGGTGATGCGCTTCCTCGATGACGATGATGTGCTTGAGCACCTCTCTTTCCGGCTGCTGCATACGGTAAAAGTAAATCCAGAGCAGCAGGCTTCCGATGATGAAGGTCTTGTCTGTATCCGAAAGCCCGTCGAGTTCCAGAATCACGTTTTTCTGGAACAGTTCTGGGATTGAAATGCGACTGAGACTGGGACTGAGACTGAGACTGGGAATATAGGAATGAGAATTGACCACCTCGTTCAGGCCGGGGAAGGTGAGACTGTTGAGCGTTCGTTTAGCGGAACTGAGCCAAAGCATCTCCCTGCCCCGGCGGTTCTGCTTATCGATGTAGCGTTTCATGTCCGCAAAAGTGGGCAGGCTCATGGCGTCCATCAATACGTCCGACGCCCCGGGCCCTAACAAATACGCTTTCTCGATGATCTCGATGAGCTTTTTGTTCCAGATATGGGGCTCCACTCCAGGCGGAGGAATCTTGGGGTTGAAGCGGAACGGGCTTACTTCCCGCCCCACGGTAAAGATCAGCATTTCTTCCTTCTCGAAATCCGGGTGACTCAGAAGGTCCCGGTAGTTTCGTTTCCAGTCAAAAACCAAAAACGGCGTCTTGGCTTTCACGAACTCCCGCAGCAGGTTCATGCAGGCCGTGGTCTTGCCTGAACCGGTCTGGCCAAAGAGTCCCACGTGCCGCAGGAGTTCATCCTTTCGAAGGCCGAAGGGGAATAGCTTCTTGCCGCAATAGGTGACCTCGCCGAGCCGCACTTCGCCTTCAGCTTCCGCTTTTCCCGGCGGCGGTAATATGATGGCGTTTTCAAACGCAACCCCGGTGCGCTCCAACAGCATGGAATCGATCATGGATTCAATCTCGCGCTTGGCTCTGGGATTCTCCTCTATCTGATACAACGACCACAAGCTCCGAAGCTCATGGCCGGCGACAAAAGGCTCGAGCCGTCTCAGTTTTTCCGCAACAGTCACGATCATTGAAACTCCCTCGCACACCACCCGCCGCAAAGGCAGGGGTAATCTTCTTCCCGCTCGGACTCGATGATTTGGTGCATACGTCGGATTTCTTCCGCAGCATAATCCACCAGAGCCTGGGTAGGCTTGAATATCTTGGGATTGTCTTTAGAGGATGGGAATTTCAGGAAATGAACCGACACCCGGTCCGGAAGTTTTCCGTGCGCTTCCTGTTCGAGCAGGGAATAGATGGCAAGCTGGAGTTTGATGTCCGGTGAAATGTCCGCATACTTGGAAGTCTTATAATCCCTAATCTCGACGAATTCTCGAGAATAACGGGCATCCACGATTCCCTGGGCGCCATGTTTGGCGCTCATAAGGCGTTTTTCCGGCTCCGGCGGACTTATTCCGGCAGCCATTTCCCGGATAAATTGGTGTAACCAGTTCAAGACCATTTTTTGCGCTTCTTGAAACTGGGTCCCGACCTCGTCCCGATGGCCGCAGAGCTTCTGAATCTCGAGAATTCTCGAGTTCCATAGGAAACCCAGCCTGTCCAGAGCAACAGCCCGAAATTCCGAGTACGGCATCTCAAGAACATCGGCTGTGTACTCCCGCACCAAGTCTTCCGCCACCTGGTGAACCACCTGGCCGACAACGAAGCACAGCTTGGATTTGGGTTTCAGCTTCTTGATGTATCTAAGGTAATACTTTCGAGGACAACCCCACCGAAATTCATGGTCCCGCTTGTAGGACAAAATGGCCGACGGGCTTAAGATTCGTTTATGATTCATGTTGAACATTGATAGCGGCTCCTGACCTGCATTTCCTTCACAAAATAAACGACCACTTTCTCCAGTTGATGTGTTTCCATCGAAAGAGCGAAGGCTCCCGGGACCTGGTAGAGCTTTTCCACGTCCTGCATGGTGATGTCTTTATAGCTGTATTTCATCTTGTGTAGTGTTTCCTCCAAGCATTTTCGCTTTATCAAGGACCGATTGCCGGTACTCCAAGGTATCCCGCAGCTCTTTTCCCAACAGCAGAACGTCTCTGAAATACGCGGCAAGCTCCATCCTCCGGTCCCGTTCCAGGTCGATCTTCCGGGTTTCGAGCGCAAGCCAGTCCCGGTCCCTTCGATAGACTTTGTAGCCCATCTCGAAGAGCAGGTTTTGGCAGGCGCAAAGGTCCCTTTCAATGCCATAGAAATTCTCCTCCTTAATGAGTCTTCGCTTCTCGATGGCCTCGATGATGGCCTCGATCCGATCCTCGGACCTGGAAGTCTTGGCGGAAAGAAAGCCGTCTATCGCTGAACCACGCGAACCGGCGCTCTCGGCTGCACCCGTATAGGCAAGGGGAGAGAATAGATAGCTCCCGCCGGCAGCGTAGTTTGGAGCGGTTAGCAGGCTGTGCACATACCGCTCTTTTTCAAAATCAGGATATTCGCCACTCATAAGTAACGAGAATCTCTCCGTATTTATAAAGCTTTCGGCGGTTTGTCTCTTGGCAGTGAAAAAGAGCCGCAAACAGCGACACATTGCCCGTTTCAGGGAGACTCACAGTACAGCGAGGGGGGCATGGGACGGCAGCTCCCGGCTGGAATCTTTTTCAGTTCAGCAAATGCCCCAAAACGAAGCGGAGCAACATATTTCGGTTAGGAGGCCGGAAATAGGACAACCCTAAACAAGGAGGCGCACGATGAGTGGATCATCAGGCCCGGGCACAAGCACACAGCTACTGCTTCCCGGGGGAAGTGTTCGAGGATCAGGCAAATTCGGTACTGCGGCAAAGATAGGCGGCATTGTGCTCGCATCGCTCCTGCTCGCCTACGGAGTGATTCAGTATCCAAAAATCCGGGGAGCTGTGGAGCGTCTTGCAGCAGGCTTCGAAAACCGGGCCCTGGAGCGGATACCGCAACCCGAAGAACCGAGGCCTGCGTTGGCCTACATAACCCTCAAACTCAACCCCTATGCACGGGTGCGCATCAGGAACGCCCAGGGCCAACTCCTGTCGAGTTTTGAGACGCATTATGCCGGAAACCAGAAAATCCTGTCCGGAGAATACATTTTTGAATTCTCTTACCGCGCCGCAAGGTTCGAGAAGGCTGTTCGGATCAGGCCGCACTCGATGAATGTTCTCGACGTGAACATGTACAAGTCAACCGCGTTCCACGAATCCACAGGAGGCTGACATGAAATCCGCGCATCGCATCCTGGGCTTGCTTGCGGTGTTCCTGCTCGTCACAAGTTGTTCCAAAACCTATGTGACCCGAGTGGAAAACATCGCGCCCAAACCGGTCACCGAGCACTATCTGAGCCTCGGTAAAGCGGCGTACAAGTCCTGCAGGTTCGGCCGGGCACTCGAATATTTGTCTCAAGCACTGGCCGGCGAGTTATCCGGCCATCAGCAAGCGGAAGCCTACACATTCATGGCGGCCAGTTTTTACTACGAAGGCGACGTGCCCACAGCACGAGCCTACATGATCAGGGCGCGCACTACTTCGTCCTCATTCAGGCCGTCTGCGGAAGACTTCCCGGCTGAGATACGAGAACTCGTTCATTAAAAGCAGGTGAGACATGGAGCATAAGATAGCCGCCTTACTGTCCGTGCTTGCGGTCGCGTACTTCATCGTCACAGCCGCGCGATGGGCCAAGAAGCACTTGCCCGGCTTCGGACTGGCCCCCCCTGCACCCAGTGCCCGGGTCAATCCGGTGTCCAACGCCTGGGCCAACCCGGCACAGTCGGCTACCAGGCAGGCCGCTTCGTTCCCGGGCTTTGGGCAGGGCGCATCCTCGGCGAGCCCGTTTTTCGGCAGCACTGCCCAGGACCCCTTTGCCATGGGCTTGGGTCCAAGTTCTATGTTCCAGACCGACGAAATCATCATCGGCCCGCTTTATCACGGAACGGGAAGTTACGACAACGCGGTGAGCATTTTCCAGAACGGCTGGCTGATCGGAAACGGCTGCGCTTACGGCAGCGGCGCGTACCTGACTATAGACCCCACGTACGCGCAAAACCACGTTGGCTCGAACGGAGTGGTGCTCACGGCAAACATTCGCGCGAGACAGGATGAAATCATTGATTACGACACCTTGACCGCTATGCCCGGATGCCCAGGCAACGGCGACGGACTCACGGGATTCGCTCTTTCCCGAGGATACAAGGTCGTTCACCACGGCGGGAATTACGTGGTCCTTGCCACCCAATCCTAACATCAT
>CAYOVG010000348.1:0-7431 GCA_964407285.1 uncultured Syntrophobacteraceae bacterium | reverse complement strand
GGTCGAGGTGCTCGAAGCAAACGGCTTCCAGGTGATAGCGCCGCGGCAATCCCTGTGCTGCGGGCGTCCTCTCTACGATTACGGTATGCTCGACCTGGCCCGGCATCTTCTGCGCCAGGTACTGGAGGCATTGGGACCGTTCATCGTAGAGGGCACACCCGTTGTCGGATTGGAACCGGCGTGCCTGGAGACGTTCCGGGAGGAACTGATCGACTTCTTCCCGCACAACTACAAGGCGCGGCGACTCAGCAAGCAGGCTTTCCACCTGAGTGAGTTTCTCGACCGGGAGGTCAAGGACTACCCTCGGATAAAGCGTAAAGCCATCGTCCATGGCCATTGCACCCATAAGGCCGCGACGAAATTGAAAGCCGAAGAGAAGGTGCTTGCGAACCTGGGGCTGGATTATAACGTACTGGATTCCGGATGCTGCGGCATATCCGGCGCCTTTGGATTCAGAAAAGCCAACTACGATCTATCCATGGCGATCGGGGAGCGAGTGCTGCTGCCTGCCGTGCGGGAAGCCGCCAAAGACACCCTGATCATAGCCAATGGATTCAGTTGCCGGGAGCAAATCGCTCAGAGCACGGATCGCCGGGCGCTGCATCTGGCTCAGGTCATATGCATGGCGATTCACCATGGCGACGACGGTCCTCCGGGGGACTACCCTGAACGGGAGTATGAGAAGCGCTGAAGCAGCACCTTCTATTGTACGTGGAATGACAAGCGATAGTCGGATGGGAGGACCTGCAATGTCTCATGAAAAACAAGCGACCGCAGATCAAAAAAAGCTGAGCGCCGATCGGGCGGCGGGCGAAAGGAACCATCTGTCACCGAGGCAGAAGCATGAGCGCAAACAACGCATTCTGACTCAGGGAACATCGTCGACGACGCGTGGGATAGCCGATGCAATCGTCATAAAAGACGGGAATATATTCTTTCTTTCCGACCCCGATGGAAGCGTTCCGTTGGATGACGGCCACGGGTTGGGGCTCTATTACAATGATTGCCGGTATCTCAACGGGTATGAGCTAAAACTTGCCGATACGAAGCCGAACGTCCTGGTATCCTCAGCCGAGCGCGGTTTCCAAGCCGTATTCCAGTTGACCAACTACGACATCTGGCTGGACGACGGCCGCCTGATTCCCAAGGAGGAAGTCGGGGTAAAATGGACCCGTATCATAGACGAAGCCAGGCTTTCTGTCTTCGATACGGTTTCATTTCAGAATTTTGAAACCAATGAGGTCGAATTTCCAATATCTTTTGCATTCCGGGCCTTGTTCGAAGATATCTTTGCAGTTCGAGGAATGCTGCCCGAGAAGTTCGGCAAAATGGCGCACGAACCGGCATGGGATGATGACATCCTGCGATTCATGTATGCAGGGGCGGATGGAGTTTATCGCAGCCTCTCCGTCCATATCTCACCGAAGCCCCTCGGAATGGAGGGCACAACGGCCACTTTCAAACTGGTGTTGGCGCCCTATGAGGTCAAGACGTTCGTAGTCACCCTGACCATATGCGAGTCGAGCAATTTGGACGAAACACGACCGAAGGAATTCTATACTCCCGACATCGCCGGCATATTTGAGCAGTTGCATCATTCTCATGAAGAGTGGCAGCGGGAAACCACGAGCATCGCCACGGACAGCATGATGCTGAACCGTATGCTGAAACGCTCGCTCGACGATGTGCGTCTTCTGAGAAGCAGCATCAAAAACGAATCTTTCTATGCGGCCGGAGTTCCCTGGTTCGTCACGCTCTTCGGTCGCGACAGCGCAATAACCGCTCTTCAGACTCTCATGTTCGATCCGCGGATCGCGGAAGGAACTCTTCGCGTGCTGGCTCACTTTCAGGGCCGGGAGGTCAATCAATGGAGGGATGAGCAGCCGGGCAAGATTCTCCATGAGCTGCGGGTCGGAGAAATGGCCCGGGCCGGGGAGATACCCTATACCCCATACTATGGAACCAACGACGCTACACCTCTTTTTCTCATTCTGCTTGCCCGTTACACTCACTGGATCGGTAACCTGGACCTCTTCCATGAGCTTGGAGAACATGTCGAACTCGCTCTCAAATGGATGGATGAGTACGGGGATTCCAACGGAGACGGATACGTGGACTACAAGAGTTCATCGGAGAAGGGCCTGATCAACCAGGGGTGGAAAGACTCCGGCAATGCCATGGTGAACACCGATGGAAGCCTGGCCACGCCTCCGATAGCCCTGATCGAAGTACAGAGTTATGTATACCTGGCCAAGTTGTTGATCGCCGATCTCTTCCAGCGCTCCGGGGACAACGACAGAGCAGGCCGCTTGAGGAAGGAGGCCGATGACCTGCGCGGGCGGGTGAATCGTGACTACTGGTTGGAGGAGAAAGGTATCTACGCCATGGCGCTCCAGGCCGGAGGCAAACCTGTTGCCGTTGTTTCATCCAATCCCGGGCATGCGCTTTGGACCGGCATCGCCGATGCCGACAAAGCCTTTCGCACCATGGAAAGGCTCATGGCCGAAGATATGTACAGCGGATGGGGCGTGAGGACCCTGTCGAGCAACGAGCGGACCTTCAATCCGGTCTCCTACCACCTGGGCAGCGTATGGCCTCACGATAACGCCATTATAGCGGCCGGATTCCGCGCCTATGGTTTCGATGCCGAGGCTCACAGATTATGCGGCTCCATCATACAGGCTGCAACCTACTTCAAACACTACAGGATTCCGGAACTCTTCACCGGCTTTGCCGCAAAAGACTATCACGTGCCCGTCAGGTATCCCGTTGCGTGCCATCCTCAGGCGTGGGGAGCAGGAACCATTCCGTACATTATTGAAATTCTGCTGGGCATCAAGCCGGAATCTTTCGACCATCGTCTCAGGATAGTTCGCCCGCTCCTTCCCGACTACGTGGATCGTATGACCATTACGGGACTTCGGGTCGGTTCGGCGCGGGTCGATCTGCGGTTCGACCGAAGCGCGGAAGGCGCCGGCGCTCGCATAATCAAAATCGAAGGCGACCTGAACGTCATTATTGAACTCTGAATCAACAAGAGAAGCAGCCAGCCGGGAAGATAACAACCGGTACTTGCACAAAAGATTCGCTCGTGCTAAGAAAGAGACGGTTACGATTCACGGTCGTCGCCGTGATCAGTGGTTTTCCGACGGCATTCCTGTTCGAGATCTATTCGGGGCTTTGCACGAATCGGAGATTTCGCTCAATACCTCCCTCTTCTTGTTGCTGATCCCGGTCCCGGCCGTCATTGGAATTGCTTCTGGCTGGATGTTCAGTCCGCCGGACTCCACCATGGAGTGATAACATGAAGAGATTGGCCTCGTACCTGTTCTGCGTTGTGTTCCTGCCCCTCCTGAGTGCGCCGTATCCATCCCGGGCTCAAGAAGCCACCAAGGAGTTTGTCGAAAGACTCAGACCCGCGGTCGTAACGATTATATGCTACGACAAATCGGGCAAACCGACGCATCAAGGGAGCGGCTTCCTGTATAAATCGGAGCGCAGGTTGATCACCAATTATCATGTCCTCGGCGGCGATGTGGCGATGGCGAGGATCAAGACCAGCGACGGCAAGGAATACAACGTGAGGTCGGTGGAAGCGGAAGACAAGACCTGCGACCTGCTCGAAGCGGAAGTCGACATTCCTTACAACAAGGCGAAGTACTTGTCTCCCGCGGGCGCGGCGCCCGCGCCGGGCGACAGGGTGATAGTCGTCGGTAGCCCCCTGGGGGTGGAGAATACGGTAAGCGAAGGCAACATTCGGGATTTCCGGGAGATTCCCGGTCGTGGGATGATGATGGTGTACAGTGCGCACTCATACCATGGTTCGAGCGGCAGCCCGGTCGTGAATGCCAGGGGGGAAGTTACAGGAGTGGTCAGCGCCGGAATACCGGGAATGCCCGACATGAATTTCGCCGTGCCCGTCGACCGTATCGAGAAGCTAAGTCGCGCACCGCGGCGAATGGCGGTCAAACAGGCTGCCGCGGACGACGACGGAAGGGATAGCGAATCCGGGACCGCGGTCGAGGAGTATAAGAGGCTGGCGAGCGAAGGCGACCCAAACGCACAGGTAAATCTTGCCATTCTGTACGAGCAAGGCCGGGGGGTGAGCAGAAGCCTTTGTGAAGCTTACGATCTGTTCCGCGAACCGGCCGACCAGGGGTTCACGCCCGCGATCTACCACGTCGGACGCATGTTCCTCGAAGGAAAATGCGTCACCCAGAATCCAACGGAAGCCGTGAAATGGTTTCGAAAGGCCGCCGACCGGGGTTATGCGGACGCCCAGTGCGCGCTCGGGGTACTGCACTTCAATGGAGAAGGTGTGCCGCGGGATAGGGTTCAAGGCTGCATGTGGGTAATCCTTGCCGCCTCCCGGCAGAATGCGAACGCCATGAAAAGGCTGCGGTTGTTCTCGGCGGAACTGACGCCCGAAGAGATGCGGCAGGCCAGGGATGCGGCGCAAAAATGGAAACCGGCCGGAGCCAGGTGAGGTTCACCGTCACACTCTCCAGGAGGGCGGAACGGCCCCCCGCTCCGCCGCATCGCTCATTTCTTCCGGCCGCGCGGCTTTGTATGGGGAAGCGCCGGCGCTAAAGGGTCTGGTTCACGGCGCCTCTTCGGGGAACGAAGGAACAGCCGGTTTCCCGTGTTCCCGCAGCCTTACGCCGGAGCCGTGAAGGTTTCGCCCACGGCTAACGAGGACCGAATCCCGCGAAAGGCGCCCAAACCCGCAACTTGCTTTATCTCCCACGGCTAACGAGGACCGAAATTCGTATCTCAAATCCCGCGCCCCGCACGCAACTCGTAACCCGCGCCCCGCCACCGGAACGCAACCCCTACATTGAATCGCTCGCCTTGACGAGGCCGGTCTTCGCCATCAATCCCGACTCCTGGTAAGACTCATAATCGGTATTGATTTCCAGCAGGCTGTGTTGGGCGCTTCCCCTGAGGATATTCTCCGCACAAAGAAGTCCCATCAGAATACTATGATCCTGGTTGTTGTATTTGTAAGATCCATACCTGCCGATAATGCTCAGGTTTTCGTAACCGCTCAAAAACCTGTAAATCCGCGAAAGCCGCTCCTTGTAGCCCCTATAATAGACCGGATAGGATTTATCGACACGATGCACGTGAGCGTCCAGTATTCTCGATGAGCCCACGAGGCTGGTCCGCCTGATCTCTTTAACGCACAAATCGATCAGGTCCTTGTCGCTCATTCCATCCAGGTCGTCACCATGGTTGGACCAGTACTCGCAAGCAATAACGGTGTACCTGGAACTGCCGTACAATCCGGGCGCCCAGTTTCGGAAGTTGGAAATCCGCCCCATCTTCAAGCCGGTGGAATGCACATAGATCCAGTTATCCGGAAAAAGACGGTCGGAATCTACGAGCAGATAAACGAGAATCGTGTTCCGGTAGTAGAGGCTTTCGCAAACTTGCCTGATTTCCGGGGTGGTTTCCGACATGCGGTTTACGAGAAGCGTGAGCGGCATGCTGGAAACTACATGATCATAAGGAACGGTATCACCCCCTTCGGTAATGATACCCCATACTCTGCCGTCTTCCACCACGGCGGTATGCACCGGATTGTTCAGATAGACGTTTCCGCCGCGCTCCCTGACGTACTGCGCCATGCGCTCGTAAATCATCCCCGTTCCGTCATTGGGATACGCAAACTGGTCCAGGAGAGTACGGTGCCGGTTATCCTTGCCCGAGAAAACGGCATTCTTTACGGCTTCCAGAAGGTTGAGGCGTTTTATGCGCTGAGCGGCGAAATCGGCATCGAGTTGGGTGCACGGAATACCCCAGAGCTTCTCGGTATAGGTCTTGAAAAAGATCTCGAAGAGGCGGTTTCCAAAACGGGAGACAACCCAATTCTCGAAAGATCCGTCCTGAGCGGTAGGGGCAAAGAGCTCGCGGGCGTAGCTGAGGGAGCATGCCGCGGCCTCTTTGATGCCCAGGTTCAGGAGAGCATTCGCAGGCTTGAGCGGATAATAGAACAGCTTGTTGTTGTAGTAGATTCGGGTCAGCCGGTCGATAACCGAATAATCCTCTCCCGCCACATCCAGCCAGAGCCCGTTTACAAAAGGATCGCTGCTGAAAAAGCGATGCGGTCCCAGGTCGACTTTGTGGTCCCACAGGGAGATCGTCTTGGCCATGCCTCCGACCGTACTCTCCGCCTCATGGATATCCACCGAGACGCCACTGCCGGCAAGAGCATACGCCGCGCTAAGACCGGCCGGACCGGCCCCGATAACTGCTACTTTCATCTATCACATACCCGAAAGGATGTTGAAAAATTATCGCCGTCCTCCACATCTGCTATTGGAACGGCGTACCTGGACCATCCGACGTTTTGGGTGCTGCTCCACGTTTCAAGGCATGCACCTGAAGGCGCCTGCTGAATCGATTGAATACCTTTTGTAGAAGGTATCGTGGATCTCTCCTGAAGAGCGACCACGCCAGGTAGGCCTGCTTCTTCCAGAGGTTCGCCAATTGATTGTTATGACTATAGACCCATTCGGCCATGTCATATGCCTGGCGTTTAAATGCTTCCGGACTGACATCTCTCACGAAATGGTTGTCAGGCCAGAAACGGAAATTGCTCCAATCGGGGTCGGCGGCCACAAGACCCAGATCAACGCAGGTTTTCAACAACTCGCTTCCCGGCATTGGATCGAAGATGTTGAAAGCGATATCCTGGCATGGAATCGACTTCATCAGTTCGAACGTTTGCCGCATATCGTCCAATGTCTCTTCGGGAAATCCCGCCATGAAAAAAGCGCCCGAGGGAACATGCATTTTTTTCAGCAGATTGAAAGCACTGTGAACAACATTATTGTCGATGTCTTTGTGAATGACTTTCTGCATTCGCGCGCTTCCAGTCTCGACACCGATTTCCAGTTTGATGCAACCCGCTCTCTTCATCCAGTAGACGATTTCCTCCGTCACCAGATCGGCCCGGGTGGCTGTTCGCCATAACACTTTGATTCCGCTGTCAATGATCGCCCGGCAATAGCGCAAGACAACGTCACGATTGAAGCTGAAGGAATCGTCCCAAAACATGACGAAACTCATGCCGTAGGATTCCTGAAGATGCCGTAACTCGGCCACCAAGTTCTGTTCGGAACGAAACCTGACCTTCCGCTCCCAGAAATTGCGGGAAGAACAAAATCCGCAACGCCACGGGCAGCCACGTGTGATGATCATGGTGCCGAGGCCTTTATGGTCGAACTTATCATAGAAGAGCAGCCGGTGGCGGGCCGGAAAGGGTATCTCATCCAAATTTTCTATCATTGGACGATTCGGATTATGGGAAACCTCTCCTCCATCAGCCCTGTACGATATCCCCTGTACGGCGCTGAAATCGGCCGCCCCCTGCCGTAGCGCCCGACAAACTTCCAGAAGGGTCAATTCCCCTTCACCACGGACCAC
>CAYOVG010000347.1:0-7450 GCA_964407285.1 uncultured Syntrophobacteraceae bacterium | reverse complement strand
ACCCCGAATACAACCCTTTAGGGGGTGGATAGGCAGCAACAGTCTTCTCCGGTGGAAACCAGGGCAATCGCATCTAATTTCGCTTGACGCCAGGGATCTTCTCGAGGTAGCGGCAGTCCCAGCCGGCTCTGAGTCTTCTGTTTTTGACGCCCACCTTGCAGGTCTTTTCCTGCTCGACGGGATTGAGCGAGATAGGGCGCAGCACCGCATCCTGCGCCCGGTCCAGGACTCATGTAAAAATGTTGCCGGCGTTCTCCTTGATCCGGAACGAGTAAAAAAACCCTTCGCGTTCAACCACCGGCAAAACTCTTCTCGCTTCGCCCGCCGCTCTCTCCCAGTTCAGGCTTTCTCGCCTGTACGTTGTGTTCTCATGCCAAACGACAGCATCAATTGAGATCTACTGTAACAGTCCTTTCCGGTGGGATTGCCCTGGGGTGGAGAGAGATTCTTCTTTTCAAAACAGCGTCCAGCCATTATCATGTTTGATCGCCGAGACGCGAAACCTTCCGCACGCCGGCAAAACCCTGGTGGAGTCCCGGCGGCCGCCATGCCGCGGGAAGCCTTGAGCGAGTGTAAGGTGAAATTCAATGCGCCATCAAACAATCTCCGGCTCATGGACCATCCGAAGCAGGCTTCTTCTCCTGGTGCTGGTGGTGTTGCTGCCCGCTTGCGGAGTCATTCTCCTGTCGGGCTTGGGACACCGCAAGCATGAAATCGGGGAGGCGGAAGCCGATGCCCTGCTGCTGGTGCGAAGCCTTGCGGCGCAACAGGATCATATCGCCATCGCCACAAAGCTGATGCTCGGCACGCTGGCCAATTTGCCCGAGGTGCGAAAGCTGGATGCCGAGGCCTGCACCACCCTCTTTACCGAATTGAACCGGCGCCACCCTTTCTACTCCACCATCGCGATGGCGACGTCCGACGGGAACCTGCTGGCCGCTTCCGGCCCCTTCACGCCCGGGACCATCAATCTTTCAGACCGCAAGCACATCAAAGACGCTATACGGACGCTCGATTTCTCGGCCGGCGAATATATCGTCGGCAGGCAGACCGGGGTCAAATCGATCAATTACACCCATCCCGTCCTCGGTACGGACGGAAGCATCATAGCCATCGTCATCGCCGGCTTCAGACTGGACGAATACGACCGGTTCATGGCGAAGGCCGGTTTGCCGGAGCACTGTTCCCTGGCGGTTACGGACCATGCCGGGGTGCGCCTCTATCGTCTGCCGGCGAACGATGCGGCATCCGCGGGCAAACCCATACCCGCGGACGCTTACCAAATAATATCGGGCAATCTCGAGGAAGGCATCTTCCACAGGGTCGGCCAGGACGGAATCAGCCGCATCTATGCTTTCAAGCAGTTGCGCCTCAGGGAGGACCTGCCCCCTTACCTGTACATTATCGTCGGCATGCCCAAGGACAAATTCCTTCACGATGCAAACGAGAGGGTGCTGAGCTACCTGTCGGCCCTGGCGACCGCGGCCCTGTTTTCGATGTCGTTGGCCTGGATCTTCAGTAAGTATACCCTTGTGGAGCCGATCAACCGCCTGGTCGCCGCCGCGCGGCGTTTCGGCGCGGGGGAGATGGACACCCGGACCGGCATCCCCCATTCGGCCGGCGAACTGGGCCAACTGGCCCGGGCCTTCGACGAGATGGCCTCTCTCCTGGAGAAAAGAGAACTCGAGCGCAAAGAGGCGGAAGCGGTTCTCATGAAGTACAGCGACCGGCTCGAGGAGCTCGTCAAGGAGCGGACCGCAAGCCTCGAACAGATCAACGGGCAACTCCAAATGGAAATCGCCGGGCGCGAACAGATGGAGACGGCCCTCCGGGAGTCGGAGATGAAGTACCGCACACTGGTGGAGCAGATTCCCGCGGTTACGTACATCGCCGATCCGAACGAGGTGAACAGCCTCTATATCAGCCCTCAAATCGAGTCCATAATCGGGTACCCCCAGGAGGACATACACCGTAATCCCGGAATCTGGGAAAAACTGGTCCACCCCCAGGACCGCGAGCGGGTGTTCGAGGGGTTTCGCAATTGCCGCCTGCGCGGCGAGCCCCATCGCGCCGAATACCGCATGGTCGCCCGCGACGGGCGCACCGTCTGGGTTCGGGATGAAGTCGCGTTCGTCAAGGACGACGCGGGGCGCAACCTCTTCCTCCAGGGGATCATGATCGATGTGACGGATCAAAAGCAGATGGAGGAAAGGCTCAGGGCCGCCGTGCTGGCGGTCGAGGAGGCCGGGCGGGCAAAGGGGGAGTTCCTCGCCAATATGAGCCATGAGATTCGCACGCCGATCAGCGGGGTCATCGGCATGCTTGACCTGGCGCTGCAAAGCGAACCGGGCGGGCTGCAGCGGGAGTTTCTCTCCGGCGCTCGCGCCGCCGCGGAGTCTCTCCTGAGGCTGCTTAACGATATATTGGATTTTTCCAAGATCGAGGCCGGAAGACTCGATCTCGACCTCACCACGTTCAGTCTGCGGGAGGTCGTGGGCGATACGCTGAAGGCTCTTGCCCCGCAGGCTCATGGGAAAGGGTTGGAGCTCATCGAGATCGTTCGCTCGGATGTGCCCGACACCTTGAGGGGCGATCCCGGGCGCCTCAGGCAGGTCCTGACCAACCTGGCGGGCAACGCCGTCAAATTTACCGAAAAGGGGGATGTGGCCGTCCTCGTGCGGAAGGAATCCGAAACGGCCGATACATGCCGCCTGCATTTCGCCGTGGAGGATACGGGGATTGGAATTCCTTTCGAGAAGCAACGGATCATCTTCCAGTCGTTCACCCAGGCGGACAGTTCCACGACCCGGCAGTTCGGAGGCACGGGACTCGGGCTTGCCATATCGGCCCAACTGATCGAGCTGATGGGAGGAAGTATCCGGGTGGAGAGCGAGGTCGGCAAGGGGAGCGCGTTTCACTTCGAAGTCTCGTTGGGCAAATGCGAATCCGAGGAACCGGCGCTTCCTCCGGATGTACGGGAAACGCTCGAAAAGCTTGCGGTGCTCGTTGTGGACGCTCATGCGAGGAGTCGTGAGGCCATTTCGGAGATGCTCGCCCCGTGGGGAATCGCGCCGGTCGAGGCCGAATGCGGCAGGGATGCCGTTGCGGAACTTGAAAGGGCATTCGGGGCGGGGAGACCTTACTCTCTCGTACTGCTCGACCCCGCCATTGCGGACATGGAGGATTCCGCTCTCGCCGAAGCCCTTGCCGGAAAGCTGAGTCGCCGGGGGACGGCGATGCTGATGCAGTCGGCCGTCGATATGCCGGTAGAGATACCCGTATCCGGAGGCCTTGGCAGCGCCGGCCGGTTGAGAAAGCCCATCGCTCATTCGGAACTGCTGGATGCGGTCCTTCGAGCGGGCGGGGTAGAGACTTCCGCCGGGGATGCCCCCTTACCCGTAGCGTCCGTCGTCTCGCCGTCCGGGACCGCGCGTCCGCTTCGAGTGCTCGTTGTCGAGGACAATTCTCTTCTCCAGAAATTGATGTATGAAATTCTGCACTGCCGCGGCCATTACGTTGCGCTGTCCTCCAATGGAAGCGATGCGCTGATTCTGCTCAAGCGGGAAACCTTCGATGTCGTCCTGATGGATGTGCAGATGCCCGAGATGGACGGCTATGAGGCGACGAGGGCGATCCGTGAAATGGAGGAAAAGGCGGGCGGCGAAGCTGTGACGATCATTGCCGTAACGGCCTACGCCCTCAAGGGAGACCGCGAGAAATGCCTTGCCGCCGGGATGAACGACTACATCTCAAAGCCCATCCGCCCCGACCGGCTCATCGAGATAATCGAAAGGCAGGCGGGGGACTTTTCGGACCCGGACGGGCCTGCTTCCGCGGACCGTGAAGAGTCGGGAAGGGGGGAAGGCGGCCGATCTTTTGGAGTTTCGCTCGCCGTATTCGATCCTGAAGTTGCCATGGATTTTGCAAATGGAAAAGCCGGACTCCTGGGAGAGATGATCACTTTCTTCGTGGAGGAGTCAGGCGAACTCCTCTACCGGATTCGAGAATCCATCGAGCAAGGTGATGCGCGGACCCTGAAGCGAAGCGCGCATTCTCTCAAGGGAATGGTCGGAAATTTCGGGGCTCGGGAAGCCTTCGACACGGCCCTTGCAATGGAGAACTTCGGCCGTGAGGGGGATTTTTCCGGCGCCCGTTCCTGTCTTGCTCAACTGACGGCAAAGACCGGGCGGCTCTGCGCCGCACTGGTATCCTACAAGCGAGAGCGCATATCATGAGAGTACTCATTGCGGAAGACAATACGATCTCCCGTCTTGCCCTGGAAGACAGGCTGCGGGACTGGGGATATGAAGTGGTTGCGGCTGCCGGTGGGAGCGAGGCATGGGAAGTGCTGGAATCGCCGGACCCGCCCTCCCTGATGATCCTCGACTGGATTATGCCCGGAATGGATGGTATAGATATCTGTCGAAGAGTTAGACATATTCCGGGGCTCAATATTGCGTATATTCTACTGCTCACCGGGAAGGACCGCAAGGAGGATATAATTATGGGACTCAAGGCCGGAGCCGATGATTATATCACCAAGCCTTTCAACTACGAGGAGTTGCGTGTTCGCCTGCAGGTCGGAGAGCGCGTCCTCGACCTTCAGTCGGCGCTGGCGACGCAGATCAGGGAGTTGAAGGAAGCTCTGTCCCATATCAAGACATTGCAGAGCATTTTGCCTATCTGCTCGTATTGTAAAAGAGTCCGCAACGACCGGAGCTATTGGCAGCAACTGGACAGCTACCTCCGTGAATACGCCGACGTGCAGTTTAGTCATGGGATTTGTCCCGAGTGCCAGGAGAAGCATGTGATGCCGCAGTTCAAGGATGTCACGATCATAGTCCCCGGCAAGACCGATAAGACGGATGAGTAGGAATACCAGATTCGATAAGGCCGGAGCTCCCAAATGGATTTTTCGAGGCTCAAAGTCCTGATCATAGAAGACGATGAGGACGATTACGTTTTCATTCGCGATATCCTCTCGGAAATCGAATATTACGGCTGCGATGTCGAATGGGTCCGGACCTTCGACGCCGCCAGGGAGGAGCTGAGCCGATGCCGTCACGATCTCTACCTCCTCGATTACCGGCTGGGCAAGCACAACGGGCTGGATCTGCTGCTCCCGCACAAAGCGAACGGACTCGTGCTGAATGCTCCCGTGGTTCTCCTGACGGGCCAGGGGGACCGCAGAATCGATATCGAGGCCATGAATGCCGGGGCTTCGGATTACCTGGACAAATCCCGGATCAACGCCGCTCTCCTGGAGCGCGCCATCCGCTATGCCCTTGCGCGCAAGAGTGCGGAGCTGAAGCTGCTCGAGCTGAACCGGACGCTCGTGCAGGCTCACATCGAGAGGGACGACAGGGAGAGGGAGCTTCGGGAATCGGAACAAAAGTACCGGAACTTTTTCGAATCCGCCACGGAGGGTATCTTCAATGCTACTCCGGATGGGGTCTTCCTCGATGTCAATCCCGCGTTTGCAAGGATATTCGGGTTCAGCTCCCCCCGCCGGCTTCTCGACAGCGGCGGCAGGCTATGCGAGCAACTCCATTTCGACCCGGAGGAGAGCAGGAGGTTGCGGCGCCTGCTCGAGAGCCGTGGGGCGGTGCAAGGCTTCGAGACTATCCTTTGCCGCAAGGATGGCCGCAGGATTTACGTCAAAATCAACGCCAGGGCGGTTCGAGATCCGGAAGGAGCGATCACCCGGTATGATGGGTCCGTGGAGGATGTTACCGGACGGGTGCAGGACGGGCAGGCCATCCAGGCGCTCTTCGAGAGTACGGTGAGAAGCATCGGGCAGGAATTCCTCGATACCATCGTGGAGGTGCTGTGCGGGTGGCTAGGGTGCGAGTACGCCATGGTCGGTGAGATCGTTGACGAAACCTACGTAAAGCCTCTGTCGATGCATTTCGACTGCCTGCCCGTTCAGAAGTCGTTCTACTCCCTTGCGGGCGGACCATGTGAAGCAGTGGTGAAAACGGGCTACATCAACTATCCCGAAGGTGTGTGCGCGCTGTTTCCGGATCATGGCGTTCTCGGGAAGATCGGGGCGGTCGGCTACGTGGGGACGCCTCTGAGGAACAGAGCCGGCGAGACTATCGGCATTCTCTGCGCCGTCTCGCGCAAGAGGCTGGATCTGCCGCGAAGGACCGAGCAGGTCATAGGCATAATCGCGGCCAGGGCTTCCGCCGAGATCGAACGCGTGAGAATGGATCAGGAGAGGCGGAGGATAGAGGGGCAACTGCGCCAGGCGCAGAAGATGCAAGCCATTGGAACGCTGGCCGGAGGGATCGCGCACGATTTCAACAACATTTTGGGAATTATCCTCGGGTTCACGGACCTTACCATGCTCACGCTTCCGAAGGACAGTCCCGAATACGCCAACCTCTATGAAGTGCGGGAGGCGAGCCTGCGCGCCAGGGACCTCATTACCCAGATCCTTTCCTTTTCACGCGTGGCGGAGCAGAAGCGCCGGCCGTTCCGGATCTCCCTGATCGTAAAGGAGGTCCTCAAGCTACTCAAAGCCGCATTGCCCTCGTCGATCGTGATTCAATTCGAGCAGAAGGGATTGAATGAGGGGTTCGACAATGTCCTGGCCGATCCCACTCAAATCCACCAGGTGCTCATGAATCTGTCCTCAAACGCCGCCCATGCGATGCGGGAGAGGGGAGGCTCGCTGAGTGTAGCGCTGTCCCATGTCCATATCCCGGAGGGCGCCGGCAACCTGCCTGTCGATCTGAAGCCCGGCTCTTATGTCAAACTTGCGGTGAGCGACACGGGGCATGGGATCGACAGCGAGACCATGGAGCACATCTTCGAGCCCTATTTCACGACAAAGAAGCAAGGAGAGGGGACCGGACTGGGGCTTGCCGTGGTGCACGGGATCGTGGAGAGCCATGGCGGCGCTATCGGGGTTACCAGTAAGCCGGGACTGGGGACGACCTTCGACATCTATCTTCCGGTGTTGCGGAGCGCGGCGGCCGACGAAGTCAAGAGCCCCAGGTCGGTACTGACCGGAGGGACCGAGCATGTTCTCCTGGTCGATGATGAGGAAGGACTCATCCGGGCCGGCTCCCTGATGCTCGAGTATCTCGGGTACACGGTGACCGCGAGAAAGAGCGGCACGGAGGCCCTGGAGACTTTTCGCGCGCAGCCGGACCGGTTCGACCTGGTGATAACCGATCTTACCATGCCCAAGATGCCGGGTACGGAGCTTGCCCGTGAACTCCTGAGAATTCGATCCGATATGCCGGTTATTCTGTGTACCGGCTTTACCGAGATCGTGAATTCCGAGAGCGTCAGGGCGGTCGGCATAAAGGAGTTCATCGCCAAGCCTCTTGCGCTCGAGAGCCTGGCGAAGGTCGTCCGGAAGGTGTTGGACGAACGGGGCGCGTGAGGGGTTGCGGGTTGCGGGTTGCGGGTTGCGGGTTGCGGGTTGCGGGTTGCGGGT
>CAYOVG010000346.1:0-7452 GCA_964407285.1 uncultured Syntrophobacteraceae bacterium | reverse complement strand
GGGGCACCGGCACTGATGCCTTTCAGGAGGCCTTTCCCGATCGGTTCTCCGACGTGGGAATCGCTGAGGAATGCGCCGTGACGATGGCCGCGGGGATGGCCTGCGATGGGCTGATCCCTGTTTGTGCAATTTACTCGACGTTCCTCCAGCGTGCCTACGACCAGGTCATCCACGACGTGGCATTGCAGCACCTTCCCGTCCGATTTGTTCTGGATCGAGGAGGCCTGGTGGGGGCAGACGGCCCGACCCACCACGGCGTGTTCGGGTATTCGTTCCTCCGCCATGTTCCCAACCTCGTGCTCATGGCCCCCAAGGACGAAAACGAACTGCGCCGCATGCTCAAGACCGCCGTGCAGCATACGGGACCCATCGCCCTGCAGTATCCGCGCGGCGCGGGCGAGGGAGTTTCGATCGACGCCGATCCGCGGGTGCTGCCCATCGGGAAGGGCGAACTGCTGCGCGAAGGTGAGGACGTGCTGCTCGTCGCCATCGGCGCAACCGTCTACCCGGCCATGGAGGCGGCTAAGAAGCTGGAGGCGCGGAACGTGAGCGCGGCCGTGATCAACGCCCGTTTCGTGAAGCCCCTGGACCGGGAACTGATCATGGAGTGGTCCAGGAAGGTGGGGCGCGTGATCACTATCGAGGAAAACGCGCTCCAGGGAGGGTTCGGAAGCGCCGTGATGGAAATGTACGAGGAGGAATCGTACTTCCCGCGCGCCTTCAAGCGGCTGGGCCTCCCCGATGCGTTCATTCCGCACGGCAGCCAGGCCATCCTCCGGAACGACTACGGGATCGACGCCGAAGGCATGACAAAGGCGGCTCTCGACCTGTTCAACGCCCATCAGAGCCCGGTCTTGCGCGTTGTAGGGTAGGAAGAGCGGAGGCCGCGGCATAGCCGGGCGCAGCATCGGCATGGCATGCGGCATGTGACGAGCGGCGCCGCGATACGGCGCATATTTATCTATCCACTCCCCTTTCTTTTTGGACGGGATTTGCAGGACGATCGGGATCGACAGGATTGGAATCGATATGATTGGGATCGGGATCGACAGGATCGAGAATCGACCGGATGCGAAGTCTCCCTGTCGATCCTGCAAATCCTGTTGATCCTGTCGAAGAAGGGTAGCGGGAGCAGCCGATGAAGCGCCCTTCCGTGCGACTGGACAAACTGCTGGTGGACAGGGGGCTCGCTCCGAGCCGCGAGCGCGCCCAGGCGCTGATCCTGGCGGGCAAGGTGACGGTGGACGGCTCCCCCGAGAGCAAGGCGGGCCGGCAGGTTCCCCAGGATGCGCTGGTGGAGTTGCGGGGGGAGGACATCCCGTACGTGAGTCGCGGAGGTCTCAAGCTCGAACACGCCCTCGACGCGTTCGCCGTGGACGTGGCCGGGCTGGTCGCCATGGATGTTGGCGCATCCACCGGGGGCTTCGCCGACTGCCTGCTGCAGCGGGACGCAAAGCGGGTCTATGCGGTCGATGTCGGCTACGGGCAGCTCGACTGGAAGCTTCGAAACGACCCGCGGGTGGTGGTCATCGAACGGCAAAACATCCGGACCATGCCCCGCGAACTGGTCCCCGAACCCATTCGCCTCGCCACCATCGATGCATCTTTCATCTCCCTCAAGCTCGTCATCCCGGCAGTGATGCCGTTTCTGGATAGGACTGCCGGCTCCGGCGCCGTCTCCGAAGGCGCCGGCCCCACTTCCGAACCGGTGATTCCCGCCCCCGTGGTCCCGGCCCCCCCGGCTACCGCACCCTCGGCTCCCGATCCCATGGTTCCCGATCCCGCAATTCCCGATGCCCCGGCTATCGAACCCCCCGTTATCGCACCCCCGGTTCCCGGAGCGATGATCATCGCCCTCATCAAACCCCAGTTCGAAGCGGGCCGGGAGCATGTGGGCAAGGGAGGGGTCGTACGTGACCCGCGGATCCACGAGCAGGTGTGCGGCTCCATCGTCGAATTCGTCGAATCGCTCGGGTTGCATGTGGCGGGCGTTACCCCCTCTCCCATCCTCGGCCCCAAGGGGAACAGGGAGTTCCTGCTCCTGGCCCGCCTGCACGAGGAGTAGCGGGCAAAAGACCTTCAGTATGATAGGATGAAGCCTCTCACATTCTGATTACCGTGCTCTGCTGAAGACCAGGGTTGTTCGAGTTCTTATTTCACTCTTTGCTCATTTTCAGAGCGGGGTCCAGGCTTATATTTTATGGGATTGGAGGAAATCAACGGAACTGGAAAGAGGTTCCATAGAGAAACCATATCTTCAAAATAGCCGAATTTGCCGTATTGGCAAGGAGGGTTGAAAACTGTTATTTTGAGTTATGAACCCGGTTGTGGTAATTTTCTCTGCTGAAGGAAACCCGAAGTGCGTGGCCGGTGCGGGCTATTGTTCTATGTGCTTTCTCCGCTGCAATGATCGCCCCTACCGGCCCTTGGTTGAAAAACCGCTTCTCTCTCGGGGGAAACCGTATGAGCGAGCTGACCAGGCTTGATTTCCTCGCCGCCTCCGGCGATATGGGAGAGCGGATTCGCCGCTTCGATTGGGCGAAGACTCCCTTGGGTCCGATGGAGTCGTGGTCGCCCGCACTGAAGACCATGTTGCGGATTATGCTCGCCAACCGCTTTCCGCACATCCTCTGGTGGGGACCACATTACATCCAGTTCTACAATGATCCATATCGGCCGATCCCCGGCGCCAAGCACCCCGAAAAGGCCCTGGGGCAACCGGCGAGCGAGTGTTGGTCCGAAATCCGGCACATCATCGGTCCCCTGATTGACCGGCCGTTCAACGGCGGGGCCGCCACTTGGGACGATGACATTCTCCTGGAAATCAACCGGCACGGATTTGTCGAGGAAAGTCATTTTACCATCGCCTACAGCCCCGTGCCGGATGAGACGGTGCCGGGCGGCATCGGCGGCGTGCTGGCCACGGTCCATGAAATTACCGGCAAGATCGTCGGCGACCGGCGCGTGCTGGGGCTGAGAGATCTCGGTGTGCGCTCCGCCGAAGCGCGAACCGCTGAAGATGCCTGCGACATGGCAGCGCTCACTCTCGCCGCATACTCTCAAGACATCCCGTTTGCGCTGCTCTACCTCATCGACGCCGACCGCAAACATGCGCGGCCGGCAGGCGCGGCCGGTGTCGAACCGGGCGGAGCGGCCAGTCCAGCTGTCCTGGCGCTGGAAGGCGATGAGGCGGAAAATGCCGTCTGGCCGCTGGCGCGGGTGCTACGCAGCGAGGCTTCGATAACATTGCCGGACCTCACCGAACGCTTGCAAGGGCGTGTGCCTCCCGGTCCATGGACCGACCCGCCGCATACGGCCGTGATCGTGCCCATTCGATCCAACAAGGCGCACCATCTCGCAGGATTTCTCGTGGCCGGCATCAGCGCCCGGTTGCATCTGGATGATGCCTACCGCGATTTCCTGAACCTTGTCGCTTCCCAGATCGCAACGGCCATCGCAAGCGCCCGCGAATACGAGGAGGAAAAGAGGCGCGCCGAAGCACTGGCTGAAATCGACCGGGCCAAGACCGCCTTTTTCAGCAACGTCAGCCATGAGTTCAGAACTCCTCTCACTCTCATGCTGGGGCCGATCGAGGAGTTGCTCTCACGCAGCCACACAGAACTGCCGCCTTTTGCCAAAGGCCAACTCGAAATCAGCCACCGCAACAGCCTGCGCCTCCTCAGGCTGGTAAACTCGCTGCTCGACTTCACCCGCATCGAAGCGGGCCGGGTTCAGGCAATCTATGAGCCGACCGATCTGGCCGCATTCACGGCGGAACTCGCATCCGTCTTTCGCGCGGCCACAGAACGGGCCGGATTGCGCCTCTCCGTGGATTGTCCCACCCTCCCCGAACCAGTCTATGTGGACCGCGATATGTGGGAGAAGATCATTTTGAACCTTCTCTCCAACGCCTTCAAGTTCACCTTCGAAGGTGGGATTGCCGTCACACTGCGGGCGGTGGACTCGGGGGTCGAGCTTCGCGTGGCCGACACTGGAGTGGGTATTCCGGCCGAAGCCATGCCGCGCCTGTTCGAGCGGTTCCACCGCATCCCGAATGCGCGAAGCCGCACCCACGAAGGGAGCGGCATCGGGCTGGCGCTCGTGCAGGAGTTGGTCAAACTGCATGGAGGCTCGGTTCGCGCCGAAAGCCGGCTCGGTGAGGGCTCAACATTCATCGTCGCTATCCCATTCGGCAAAGACCACCTCCCGGCCGAATACCTCGGCGGCGGCCGCACCCCGGCCTCCAGCGCCATCGGACCGGCGCCCTTCGTCGAGGAGGCCCTGCGCTGGCTGCCGGATGAGGTGACACTTGACGAACCCGAAAGGCTCCCTCGCCAGGAGCTGTTGGCCGTACCCTGCCCAGCGGATGCGTGCGATGAAACACGGCCCCTCGTGCTCGTGGCTGACGACAACGCAGACATGCGCCAATACTTGTCACGACTGCTTGCCGAGCGTTACCGGGTGCAAACCGCGCCCGACGGCAGGGCGGCTCTGGATGCGGCTCGCGACCAGGTTCCCGACCTGGTGCTCAGCGACGTGATGATGCCGCGCCTTGACGGCCTCGGCCTGGTTCGCGAGCTGCGAGCCGACCCGGAGCTCGCCACCCTGCCGATCATCCTACTCTCGGCTCGGGCCGGCGAAGAATGCCGCGTCGAAGGGTTGCAGCACGGCGCGGACGATTATCTCATCAAGCCCTTCAGCGCCCGTGAACTGCTGGCGCGCGTGGCGGCTCACCTGGAAATGGCGCGAATGCGCAAAGATGCCGCCGAAGAAATTCGCCGGAGCGAAGAGCGTTTCCGCGCCTTTGTGACCGCCAGTTCAGATGTGATGTATCGCATGAGCCCGGACTGGAATGAGATGCTCCAGTTGCAGGGTCGAGATTTCATCCCCGATACAACCAGCCCGAGCAGTACATGGCTTGCGAAGTACATTCACCCGGATGACCAACCGCTTGTGCTTGCGGCCATAAACGAAGCTGTCCGCACCAGGAGCGTCTTCGAACTGGAGCATCGGGTTCTGCGTGTGGACGGCGCCCTGGGCTGGACTTTCTCGCGGGCGATTCCGGTGATGAACGGCAGCGGGGAAATCGTGGAGTGGTTCGGCGCGGCCGCTGATATAACGGAGCGGAAGCGGGCGGAAGAGGAGCTAAGGAGAACAAAGGAGGGTCTCGAAATCCGGGTTCGGGAGAGAACGGCTGAGCTGCAGGTGTCCAACATGGCCCTGGTGGACCATGCCGCCAGGCTCGAGAGGCTCAATGAGGAGCTTCAGGAGTTCGCCTTCGTCGCCTCCCACGATCTGCAGGAGCCTCTTCGGAAGATTCAAACCTTCGGAAATCTGCTTGCCGGTAAATACCGGGAATTGCTCGACGAGGAGGGGCGAGACTACCTCATGCGGATGACGAGGGCCGCAAGCCGTATGTCTGAATTGCTGCACTCCCTGCTTGCCTACTCCCGTATAGCGACTCGGCCGAACCCCTTTGAGCCCGTTCAACTTGGAAGGGTTGTCGAAGAGGCCCTCTCGGACCTGGAAATGGCTGTGACGGGAAACGGCGGGAGAGTGGAAGCAGGAGACCTTCCCACCATCGATGGGGATGCTCCCCAGCTTCGGCAGCTATTCCAGAACCTCATCGGCAATGCAATCAAGTACTGCAAGGAATCCGAAAAGCCCCTCGTCAGAATCCATGGAAACGTGGATGGGGAAGTATGCCGTATCCTCATCCGGGACAATGGGATAGGCTTTGAGCAGGAATATGTCGATAGAATATTCAGGCCATTCCAGAGACTGCACGGCAAGAGCTCGAACTATGAGGGGATGGGAATGGGGCTTGCCATCTGCCGGAAAATTGTCGAGCGACACGGGGGAAGCATCACTGCCGAGAGCGCTTCCGGGCACGGCGCTACATTCATCGTGACGCTTCCGGTAAGAAACAAAAAGACCAGGGACAACACGGCATGATGGCGACATCCGGTTTGTGTCCCCGTAATACCGACGGCCGATGACGATGGCCGCACATTTGCGGCCCTCAAACCGCTCATAAATACGAGCGCAGTCATACCACGTGTTCTTGTGAACGCCTCGCTTGTCAAGCTTCTGTCGCCGAACCAATTTGGCCGGCAGACGACTTGCTTGATGTGAGCCGATCCGGCAAAGTTCAGCCACTTCCCGCCGTGTGATCCGACCATGTTTCTCAATGAATTGGAGGATCATTTGCTCCTGCTGCAGAGGTTCGAAACCTCTCCGGCGAACGTATTCGGCCTTTTGCCCCAACCGGCGATAGGTAGCTGATGAAAGATGATAGGTTCTTGACTTACGCTCTCCTCTCGCCTCCACGAGGCCGGTTTCCACCAGTCGATGCAACACCGCCCGAGCCTCTGATTCCGGCTTCTGGATCAATTGAGCTGCCCGGTTGGTTTGGAGAGATCTCTCCTGCCGGAGAGCATTCAGGAGCAGCACATCATCCAGCACCAGCAGCCGGTCCGACCGGTTTTCTTCAACTACGAGCCGGACGAATTCCAGATTCGCTTTCCCGCCATACACGACCAAAACCACACTGATTGGCGTGCTCCGTTCGTAGTTTGGCGCAGGCCGACCACTACGCGACTGCTCATAGAAGATCGTGTCTATGCCTCATGCAGTTCGCTCGACGATACCGGCCCGCTTGAAGGCATCCGCCGGATGAAGATTGCGAGGTCGCGGTGGAGTGACAAGCAGGTTATCCAGCCGTACTCCTTCGGGGAAACCACCGGGATTGGAAATCTCGATTCGGTCATCATGCCACTGGACATGAACGGCGCCCAGTTGGGAATAGTCACGATGGATCAGAGATTTGGCCAATGCTTCCCGGAAAGCCCGCGCAGAGTAGTCGGGCACACCAACTCGAAGGAGCCCTACCATGAGTTCCCGTTCACGGTTTCGAGCCCGAAACCGTGAGAGCTGCTCTTCCATGGACCGCAGGAGAGGCCAGCGGAAGAAGTCGTTTACCTCAACCTGAGTACCAGTGAGTACCTGAAAGGCTACTTCATGGGTGGGCAGGAGTCTTCGGAGTGATTCCTCACGACCGAATAGAAGCAAGCCGAGCACACGCACGGCACGAAGCTCATGATCGGCTTCAACGGCTCCCAAGGCTTTGGCCAACTCTTCAAGCGAAATTCACACTCAAAAGAAAAGGGGAGTTGCTGACAGCACTCAACAACTCCCCACATAAGCAGCCGCAGCTACTTGAATTTTCTGGAGCCGGCGATGGGATTCGAACCCGCGGCCTGCTGATTACGAATCCGTTTCAAATCTTCTTCCTAATTTTTCCTCTTTTAATATAAACCTTGACAAATACAGCACTTTCGAGCATTCTGCTTTTGACGGCTTGGAATGATTTTTACCCTGTTTTTATGCAGCCATGCACACTATGTGCACACCGAAGAATGCGGATTTGCGGGCGGCAAATCCTGGAGGGGA
>CAYOVG010000345.1:0-7521 GCA_964407285.1 uncultured Syntrophobacteraceae bacterium | reverse complement strand
TTTCGAAGGAGACGAGGAAGCCGTGGACCGCATGGCGCAGTGGTGCCGCCAGGGTAGTCCGCACAGCCATGTGGACCGGGTGGATGTTGTCGAGGAATCTTTCCAGAACGAGTTCGACCGGTTCGAAATCCGCTACGGGAGATGAGCAAAGTGAAGGAACTGTGGGAGAAGTTTGTCGGTTTTCTCAAGGAATACACTTTCCAGAAGTCACTGGAAGCGATTCAAGTATTCGAATGGCGTGAACTGGTGTCCAATCCCATCTTTTGGATAGTGAGCGTTCCGCTCGCGGCAATTCTCATTTTCAGGAAGATGGTCCGGACTACGGTCTTTCTGATATCCCTGGTCCTGCTTGTCATCCTGGTGCAAAAGACGGCCGTTCCCCAGGGTAGCACGGGCACGCTCCCAGCGGAGAATATGCTGTTGCTCATCACCGGCATCGCGTGCCTGATTCTCCTTAATGCCTATTTCGCTTTCGTATACCACGACTGACCCCACAGATCCCGAACCAGACGCAACTCGCCAGCGCAATGACCTGGTTTGCCGGCAGGTCCCGGCTGAAGGACCAGTACAGACCGACCAGGGTGGGAACTATCGCCCCGATGAGAGCAGTTCCCATCACCCGCCAAAACCCGTTGACCAGCAGAAGCGCGGCAGACGGCGCAACCACAAGGTAGCAGAAGATAAGAAGCGCTCCCGCCACCTTGGAAGCCGCTGAAACGGCAAGACAAAGCGCCAGGAAATACAGCATTTCCCACAATCCGACGCGTACCCCCAGGAGTCCGGCCGCCTCACGGTCGAGAAAAGTGTAAAGCAGCGGACGGATGAAAAGCAGCAGGCAGGCCAGAGCCGGCAGCAGAACACCTGCGATGACTTTCAGGTCTTCCGCCGATGTCAGGATGATGTCGCCGTAGAGGAGGGCTTTGACTTCATGGAGACCGAAGCCGCTTCGGGACACAAGCAAGATGCTGAGCGACGAGGCGAATATGAAGATCACGCCCAGTACGGCATCCCTCGGGATGCGATCCGTTTCGAACGGATAAGCGAGTACGGCGACGGTGATAAGAGTGAGCGCGCCCGCGCCCAGGAATGGGGGGAAGCCGTACAGCATGGCCGCGGCAATGCCGCAGGCCGCCACTTCGGAAAGGGTTATGCCGATGAAAACCACTCTCTTCAAGACGGTAAAGACCCCCAGGAGGGAGCAAACCGCGGCAATGATCAGGGAGGCTGCCGTCGCTTCCGGAAATTGGAGCAATATCGCCTCGACGTTATTCAGCACGATTCACGATCTCCTTTCACCCGGGGCTCCGTCATTGCCCGCACCAATATTTGATGCCGGAGTACCGCGCCACGGCATCCTTGAAGGGCATGAGCCGCACGCCTCGCCGCCCGACAAGGCAAACCCGTTCGGCCAATCCGGCCACCATATTGAGGCCGTGGTGCGCTACGAGAACAGTTTTCCCTTCCTCCTCGCACAGCTTGAACAGGAGCAGCAGCAAATCCCTTTCCGACTCCTCATCCAGTTCCGATGAAGGTTCGTCCATCACGAACACTTCGGCCCCGCTCACGAGTGCCCTCGCAATGAGCACCTTCTGCTTCATACCTCCCGAAAGCAGACCGAAGGTTTTCGACGCATGCCCGGCGAGCCCGAACCGATCGAGCGCCTGCTGCACGACTGCTTTGTGGGCGCCGTTCAGCCTCCCCCAGATGCCGACATGGGGGTAAAGCCCCATGCCGACAATCCGGCGCACGGACACCGGATAGAGAGGATCGATGGACTTGTGCTGAGGCACATACCCGGGCGGTGTGCGGGTAAAGGGGGTGACGATTCTTCCCGTTCGAGGCTTGACCAGTCCCAGGACCGTCCGCAACAACGTTGTCTTGCCGGAACCGTTCGGTCCTACGAACGGCAGGAACTCCCCCCTCCCGATCTCCAGGCTCACGTCATGAAGGACCTCTTCCCGCCCGTAGGAAACGCTCACCTTCTCGACAACAATAATCGGGTCGCCATGATGCTTCCGAATATCCGTCACGATCTCCCGCCTCGTTCACGTCCAATACGAATGTGTGACTCTTCCACCGGTCATCTCGATTTCTGCAATGGGACTTTCAGCTTCTCGACAACCATGTCTATTAGGGCGAGATAGTCCGTCGCCTCGGGTTGTCCCCCCACCATGCCGGCGCAAACCACAACATGCGCTCCCGTCTTCGATGCAACGAAATCGGCAGCCTTGCGGCTATGGAAAGGCTCCATCAGGATGACCTTGATGTCCTCCGCCGTCATCAAATCGACTACCGAGGCAAGATGGGAAGGACTCGGCGGAATGCCGGGTTTCGGCTCCAGTTCTGCCGCAGCCTGGAGCCCGAAACGGTTGGTGAAGTAGATCCAGCTCTTGTGGTGCGTCACGATCTTCCCGCCTCGAAACGGGCGTAACCGACCCCACCATCCGCCAATCCGGTCTTCAAGGCCGTGTTTCTTGAGATGTTCTTCCAGTTCACCCCTGATTTCGAGACTCCACAACCGGTCTCCACCCACTTCATCCACCAGGACTTTCCCGAACATCCTTCTATCGAGTTCCTCAAGGAACTTGTCGCGGTTTCTTCGGAAATCAGCGGCGTATTCAGGCGAAAGCCCGGAGAGCCGGTCTGCGACGGCAACGGCAATGAGCCTTCCATTGTAAGGGTCCAGCCAGTAGTGAGGATTCCCGCCGGGGTGAACGTCGCCCATTGCGCGAGTGACGCGCATTGCCGGGACCTCGAGCTTCAAAACGTTTTCCGAAGCATCCAGGTTCCCCTGCCTGCCCCCGAGGATGTTCGGGTTCCTGGCTCCTTCGAGGACCGGGGGCTCCCATCCGACCTCCAAATCCATTCCGACTCGAATCCACAAATCGGCGTCGCGCGCCATTAGAATGAAACTGGGTTTTGCCTGCAGAAAGTGGGGGTCTTCCTGCCCTGTGCCGATGCTCCGGACATCGGCATGCTCACCCGCCACGGATCGAGCAATAGAAGCCAGATCCGATGTCGTCGTGATGACATCGAGCTTTCCGGCGCGGGCAATGCCGGGCACGAATACCACTGTCGCCACGGCAGCCGCCAGGGCCGCGGCCGGCAGAAAACGCCGACCCCGATAACGAATTGCGCTCATCATTTTCACTCCCTCCGAATCAGAAACTATGCGCCCCATGGGATCCCAACGCGATAGTGAGCTGCAGGAAGACCTGCCACACGTCCTCATCGCCGCCATCATCGAGAAGGTAATGGCCGTGGTTGCCCTGGAGGCGGATACGTGAGAATTCCGTCGGATTGAAGTCCACCATGGCGCTCACACGCCGACTATTGTGGAGGTACTCCGTCAGGCCGCTCGGGAGTTCGCTTTCATTGAAAATCCCGATCTGCTCCCACCTGAGTCCGGCGCGCCAACGCGGCAGAAATCCGTACACGCCCTGGATGTAGTATCCATCCTGCCGGTCGATGCGATCGTTTCCAACGAACTGGGGCGCCAGTTCATGCTCCTTAAGTTCCAGGTCTTTGGTTCGATGGAAGTACTCACCCTGCAGGGTGAAATCGCCGTGGCCGTGCTCGCGGCCGGAGTCGTATTTGTAGACGGCGTTGGCCCCCATGAAGTAAGTATGGCCGTCGAGCCAGTGGTCCTCGGCCCCGTCCGCGTCTCCGTCGTGCGCTTCCTGGTGATTCCCGTATCCGCCCGAGACGCCTGCCAGCAATTCATGCCGGAAAGGAAGCGCCGGAGAGAATTTCAACCATCCGACATACAGCCTTGGGCCGTTTTCAAAGGGAAGGCGCTCATCGTCCAGGTGGTTGAACATGAGTTCGTTCTCACCCTGGAGCACCTCCGCGCCGGCGAGAAGATAAAACGGCGCCGGGGTCAGCCATGAGATCTGTATCCCCTTTTCGAGCAGGCCGTGGTCCCCCAGGGTCAACTCGTACATGAGAGGCCTGTCCACGAAATCCCACTCGTGGGGATGTTGTGAGTTGATGCGGCTGAAGTCGCTGAGGAACTTACCGGCCTGAACCTGAAAACCGAACGGGAGGCTGGTCGTTTGTGCGACGGCTTCTTCCACCTCCGCACCGTCTTCCGAGAAGGATAGCGTCGTGTACGCTTTGAAATAGGGGTCCACGGACCCGGCCAGATAGAGCTCCACTTCCCGCAAGTTGAACCCTTCATCCAGTTGCGCATGCTCATGCCCGTGTTCCGAGCCGCCTTCTTGCGCATGGCCGAATCCCTGTACACCCTCAAACACTTCCCGGATTCTGCGGTCCGCATCGCTGTTGTGATAGAAGGTATCGATAATTACTGCAATTTCCGGATTCAGGCTTTGCACTGCTTTCCCGATGCTCGACCATCCACCGTCCGTTCCCGCGCCTTCGGTCCCTGCCCTTCCGATCGGGGCCTCGGTTTCTCTGCCCGTTGTCCGCGCCCCGGTCCCGGCCACCTCTTCCGAGAGAGCATCGATTTTGCCTTGCAGGTCTTTCATCTGCGACTCGTAGACCTGTCGCTGCATATCCATCTGCTTGCGAAGCTCATCCATTTGCGCCTTCAACTGCTCGACGGACGGTTCTTTCCGGGCATGAGCGCTATCCGGGAAAAATAAAGCCAGGCAACCAATTATAATTAATGAGATAACTCTGCTCCCTTGCATGACGCCTCCTTTGTGCGCGAAATACACCTCTCCCTTCGGGTCCTTCCGAAAGTGGCCTGAACCGCCCGGCGCATCACCACCGCCGAGCGGTTACAGCGCATCGACCTCGGAAACCGGGATTGGCGAAGCTGCAGTGCTGTTGTTTCTTCTGTATGTGGTTTGTTCTTCAGGAGGATAAGAACGGCGGCGCGCGGCACTTCAGGGAATCGACGACACGACGTTGCGAAACTCTTTCGACGGCCCCGCGAAGAAAGCCCTCGGGAGAGAACCATCCCGCATCAGCAGACAAAACTGGACCTCTGTATGCATGATAGTTCGACAGGAAGGAGCAAACAGCGCAATGCGCCGTGACCTTGGGGGGAGATTGCAGATATGAATCGGTTCGGACGTGGGAGCGCGGCGCGTCATCGGTGCGGAAGTTGCGTTCGCCGCAATGGTCACGCCCCTGGCAGTGCATGGCCGGATGGAGCAACGGGGCCGCCGGCAGGGCAAAAAACAGGCCCAACAGCGCAAGATACATCGCCGGCTTGTTGAGGGAATTGCGGTACGCCATACTTAAGAGCACCATCCGGAAGGGTCCAAGACGAGCAGCGTTTTGCTCCCAACTGCAACCGAGCGCAGAGCAGAATGTCCCCCGGTTCGAAATCCAGAACCGGATACTCGCACTATCCGCTGCCGGGAAATTTACTTAAAGAGTTACACTCGGATCGCACATAATCAATGCAAATCAGTTACCCTTACGCCTGCATAGTTGCCGGAGAACAGGGGTATTTCCAATAGATGGAAGATTGAGGCAATCTTCGGATCTACAGCCGCCATTTTCTCGATCCCTGCTATACTAAGGATATTGCTGCTCCAGCCTCGGGAGCGAACGCCAACATAATGTAATTAAGTTGCATGGATTGTCAATGGTAAAACGCAGCCGGAAATACACGCTGTTTTCCGGTCTTCCGGGAACGGCAATCCGGGAGCGGCGGCCGGAGTCGGCTCAAGCCGGGGGAGCTTTCTTCAGAAGCTTACTCCAGGCGCACTTCCAATGGCCGCGGTATGGGTACAGTATGGATGTGGTTGATGAGAGGGTTGTCTTCCCTCTCCCACCCTCGAGAGCTTGAAGGAGGGAGAGGGTTGGAATGAAGAGGGGCGAAATAGAAATGCCGACTACCTACCGCTTTTCGATCTTCTCCGCATTGCCCATATAGGGGCGCAGCACCGGTGGAATGAGCACCGAACCGTCGGCCTGCAGGTAATTCTCGAGAATGGCCACCAGGGTCCTCCCCACGGCGAGCCCCGACCCGTTCAGCGTATGGACCAGTTCCGTCTTCGTCTGCCCCTTGCGCCGGAATCGAACATTGGCGCGCCTGGCCTGGAAGTCCACAAAATTGCTGCACGAAGAGATCTCCCGGTAGGTATTCTGACCGGGAAGCCATACTTCGATGTCGTATGTCTTGGCCGCGGAAAAGCCCAGGTCTCCGGTGCAAAGCGTAATCACCCGGTAGTGGAGCCCCAGCTTCCGCAGAATGCTTTCCGCGTTGGACAGGAGTTTTTCCAGTTCGTCGAAAGAATCCTCGGGACGTACGAATTTGACCAACTCCACCTTGTTGAACTGGTGCTGGCGGATCAGACCACGGGTATCCTTCCCATAGGAACCGGCCTCGGAGCGGAAGCAAGGGGTGTAGGCGGTGTAGTACCGGGGTAAATCCTCCTCCTCGAGAACCTCTCCCATATGGATATTCGTCACGGGCACTTCGGCCGTGGGAACCAGGTAATAGTCCCAGTCCTCGAGTTTGAAGAGGTCGCTCTTGAACTTGGGCAACTGCCCCGTGCCGGTGAGACTCGCGCTGTTGACCATGAAAGGCGGCAGAACCTCGGTATAGCCGTTCTCACGCGTATGCGTATCCAGCATGAAGCTGATGAGCGCCCGCTCGAGGGCGGCGCCCATGCCCCAGTAGAGGGCGAAACGAGCGCCGGTCATCCTCGCCGCGCGCTCGAAATCCAGCACCCCCAGTTCCTCCCCCACCTCCCAATGAGGTTTGGGCTCAAAATCGAATACAGGAGGAGCGCCCCACTTCCTCACTTCCGGATTGTCTTTTTCATCCGCTCCGACGGGAACCGACGCATGCGGCATATTGGGAACCAGCAGCAGTATGTCTTTGAATCTATGCTCGATATCGACCAGTTCCTGGTCCAACACTTTTATCTGCTGCGAAACGTCCCGCATCTCCTCGATGAGTCCGCCGGCATCCTTCTTCTCGCGCTTGATCCGCGAAATCGCGTCGGACGCAACATTGCGCTTGTGCTTGAGTTCCTCCACTTCCCGGAGGATGTTCCTTCGCTTTTCGTCCAATTCCGTGAATGATTTCAGTTCCAGATCCGACCTTCGGTTACGCAACATTTCGACTACTTCATCAAAATGATCACGAACGAATTTGATATCTAACATGCGCGGTTACCCCCAATCTGGTTGGATGCCCACGGGCGGATAATGGTGGATACAGAGTACCGGAAAAAAAATGGATGCGCGACAGGCGGATGCTACTGAGCTCGAGGAGTGAGCACCTCGACGCTGTAGTCGCTCAAAAGCTCTACTTCAGGCAGGTTGTGGAAAACCACCGTAAATCGAACGCGGCCCTGGGGTACCACGTTCACGTTCGCCATGTCCTTGCATTCGCGATTCATCATCCTGTTCTGTATGTCGTTTATAGCCAACGTCGCGAGTTCTTCCTTATTCATGGGATTACCCGCAAAGCACTTTTGAGACTGAGCGATTTTGTTGTCGGTCATAAGGAGTTTGCCTTCCAGCAATACGAAGTTGACCGGTTTTTCCCCGGCATTTATGACTTCTCCCTCAACCACGAACAACTGGCCG
>CAYOVG010000344.1:0-7529 GCA_964407285.1 uncultured Syntrophobacteraceae bacterium | reverse complement strand
CCCTTGGGGTCCTCGCGCTTGATGGCCCTGAACGCCGTGGGGGCGGTGAAGAGGGTCTTGACGCCGTGCTGGGAAATCACGCGCCAGAAAGCGCCGGGGTCCGGGGTCCCTACGGGTTTGCCTTCGTAGAGGATGGTCGTGGCGCCCATCAGGAGCGGCGCGTAGACGATGTAGGAGTGTCCCACGACCCAGCCCACGTCCGACGCCGCCCAGTACACGTCTCCCGGCTCGATGCCGTAGATGTGCTTCATGCTCCACTTGAGCGCCACCGCATGGCCGCCGTTGTCACGGACGACCCCTTTGGGAATGCCGGTCGTCCCCGAAGTGTAGAGGATGTAGAGCGGGTCGGTGGCCTTGACGGCGACGCAGTCCGCGGGTTGCGCCGCGGCTTCCAGTTCCCCCCAGTCCAGGTCGCGGCCGGGGACCATCGAGGCGGTCGCCTGCGGACGCTGGAAGATCACACACTTCTCCGGTTTGTGGTCGGCGATGTCGATGGCTTCGTCCAGCAAAGGCTTGTACTGGACGACCTTCTTCACCTCGATTCCGCACGACGCGGACAGCATCACCTTCGGTTTGGCGTCATCGATGCGGACCGCCAGCTCTTTCGCCGCAAAGCCTCCGAACACTACCGAATGCACGGCCCCCAGGCGCGCGCAAGCCAGCATCGCCATGAGCGCTTCCGGGATCATGGGCATGTAGACAATCACCCTGTCGCCCTTCTCGACCCCGAGCCCTTTGAGCATCCCCGCGATCCTGGACACCCGATCCTTGATTTCGAGGTAGGTAAACTTCTTCACCGTACCGGTGACGGGGCTGTCGTAGATGACGGCCGCCTGCTCGCCTCTCCCGTTTTCGATGTGCACATCCACGGCGTTGTAGCAGGTGTTGAGTTCCCCGCCGATAAACCATTTGTAGAAAGGAGGATTGGAGCCCTCCAGGACTTTATCGAACTTCTTGTCCCACGCAACCGTCTCTGCCGCTTTTCCCCAGAAAGAATCGGGATTCTCCACAGACTCCTTGAATGCTTCGTTGTACTTGCCGTTTCCGGTAGTTGCCATGGTAAAACTCCTCCACGTCGATTCATCAGGTTAAAGAGTTGTTTCTCCAGCATTGCTTCACGAAAACAGACCCCACCCGGACCATCCGGCGATGCGGGACGGCGGGCGGCGATCCCTCCCTTCGAGAGGCGAGACCCGCATCGCCTCCCCAAACCGCGTACCGATGAACTGATACACGTGTACAAATGAAAAGCCTGTCGGGAACACGTAGATGTGGAGCAGCGTGAGAGTTCGTCGTCGCAATCAGCGAATCAAGAACCGAATAGATCGAGCACGAGAGGAAAGAGACTGCAAATCTCTCGAATCCAGCGGGGGTTCTCCAGCTTTACCCGCTAATCCAGGAACGTCTATAACTTATAAAATCAAAAGCCCCGGCCGTCAAGCATAGGTTTCGCTATTGCCTGCAAAAGAGACCGGCAGGGGCGCGGGAGCGCCGGCAGGGGTGGCGGGGACGAAACCCCGCCCTACCATTAGTCCGTCGTTTGTCTCCGTGTCGCTTGCTCCTCAGCGGAGGCATGTCGAGGGCGGAGACCGGGACGAAACCCCGCCCTACCGTTATCGCATGCGAACCCTTACGTTGACACGCGCATACGCTCCCGCCAGGGAACCGCGAACTGCGATTTTCCAATTGAGCTTCCGGAGATCGCGTGTACGCTCCCGCGAGAGAGCCCCCATGGAAGGCCGGGTATGCGTGGAAAATCCGTCCGCGACCCTCCACGCGATCACTTCTCGACCGTCATCTGAATGTAATGGCACGGGCATTCCTTCGCACACAACCCGCAGCCCTTGCAGAAATCGTAGTCGAATTCGTACTTCCTCGTACCGGGCAAAGCCTTGACCGCATTGTCGGGGCAGTACATGAGGCAGTTGCCGCAGTCGAAGCACTGTCCGCAACTCAGGCACCGGTCTGCTTCCTCGACGATTTCGCCCCGGTCGAAGGACGTGTAAATCTCGCTGAAGCTCTTGAGCCTTTCGTGAACGGGGATGGCCTCGCGGATGAAGCGCTTCCGGTCGTTGTAGTAGAACAGGTTGAGGTCTTTGGCATAGACCACGGGCGGCCTGGAGAGCTTGCTTTCCGTATGCCCGTCGATGACGTCCTCGATGGACATCGCAGCCCGGAAGCCCTGTCCTATCGCCGCCGACACGGTTTCGAGTCCGAGCACCGCGTCGCCCCCGGCGTACACTTTATCGACGCTCGTCATAAGCCGCTCGTCCGCGCTGATCCACTTGTTCTCCCGCCGGGCGACTTCGATTCCGTCGTAGTCCACATCCTGCCCGGTGGCCATGATGACCGTATCGGCCGCAATGACCGATTCCGACCCGGGAATGGGGACGGGCCGCGCCCTGCCGCTCGCATCCGCCTCCTTCAGTTCCATCTGCACGCACAGGAGTCCCACCACGCGGTGTTCGTCCGTGATGATCTTCACCGGGTTGGTGTGGTAGCGGAACATAATGCGCTCTTCCATCGCTTCGTCGATTTCGGCCGTGATGGCGGGCATTTCCGTGCGGGTCCTGCGGTAGACGACGCTCACGTTGGCCCCCAGCCGCTTCGCCACCCGAGCGCAGTCCATGGCCGTGTTGCCGCCTCCGACCACCACCACCTCCCGTCCCACCGCAATCTTCTTCCCGCTGTTGACTTCTTCGAGGAACTCGATGCCGGTGAACACGCCCCGGGCGTCCTCGCCGGGAATTCCGAGCGGCACGCCTTTCTGCGCCCCGATGCCGATAAAGACGGCGCTGTTGCAGTGGATCAACTGGTCCATCGGGATGTTGACGCCCACCTTCGCGTTGCACTCGATTTCGACGCCCAGCTTCAGTATCGCTTCGATCTCGCGGTTCAGCACCTCGTTGGGAAGCCGGTAGCTGGGAATCCCGTAGCGCATCATCCCGCCGGGTTCGCGCTTCGATTCGTAGACCTTCACGCGAAACCCGCGCCGGGCGAGGTGGTACGCGCAGGAGAGCCCTGCAGGGCCGGACCCCACGACGGCGACCTTTTCCTTCCTCGTGGAGAGGACTTCCTTCCTGTGCTCCAGTCGATGTTCGAGCCCGTAGTCGCCCACGGCGCGCTCCGAGCAGTTGATGGCGAGCGGGGCGTCGAGGTCCCGGCGGTTGCACGCGTTTTCGCACGGATGGGGGCAGACGCGCCCGCAGGTCGCCGGAAAGGGGTTCGTGCGCGTCAGGATGCGCCACGCCTCCTCGTAGTCCTGCCTGTCCGCCAGGGTCCGCAGGAACCCCCGGATGTCGTTTTCTATCGGGCAGCCGTGGCTGCAGGGCGGAGTTTGCATGAGGTACAAAGGCTTGAGGGTCCTCCATGAGCCGGTCTTATAGGGGACCACATTTCGCAAATCAAGGGCCAGTCCTACAGGCAGCTTTTCCATCACAGGTTAAACCTCTCTATGTTCTGGTTGGCGATCTCTTGAATCCTGGCGACGGCCTCCGTCGGAGCACCCTTCTTGAACAGGTGTTTGAACCGGCCCTGCAGCTTGAGATACTCCTCCACCGGCTTCTTGATGGGAATCTTTTGGACATTGGCGATCTTCCCGTCCACGATCTCGTACACGGGAAAGATGCACGTCTGCCTGGCGAGGCGGCACATCTGCACCGTCATGTCTCCCGCATGTCCCCAGCCGAGCGGGCAAGGAGCCAGGACGTGCAGGTACTTGGGCCCCTCGATGGAGAGCGCCTTTTTGACCTTTCGCTGCAGATCGCGAAAATCGTCCACCATGGCCGTGGCGACATACGGGATGCCGTGGTCGGCCGCGATGAGCGGGAGGTTTTTCTTCCGCGTCGTGTTCCCCATGGGGGTGGTGGTCGTTTTGGCCCCGAGGGGAGTGAAGCTCGACCGCTGCACCCCGGTATTCATGTAGGCTTCGTTGTCGTAGCATACGTAGAGGATATTGTGTCCGCGCTCGAGCATTCCGCTGATGCACTGAAAGCCTATATCGGCGGTGCTGCCGTCTCCGCCCTGGGCGATGATGTTGACCGGCCCCTTGCGCAGGGCCTTGTAGGCGGCTTCCACGCCCGACGCCACGGCGGCCGCGTTCTCGAAAAGGCTGTGCAGAAAGGGAATGCGCCAGGCGGGATCGGGATAGGGGGAACTGAAAACTTCCAGGCACCCCGTGGCGACGCAGGCGATGGTGTTCTCGCCCGCCGCGTCCGCCACGAGCCGGGCGGCCAGGGCCTGGCCGCAGCCTCCGCAGGCGCGATGGCCCGCGGCAAACAGGTCCTTCTTCTCGACCTTGAAATCTTCGCTTTTGGTTTCCATCGCTATAGATCTCTCTCCGCTATGATTTCTTTCCTGAGGCCGAGGAACTCCAGTTCCACGGGTTCCCTTTCCACTCTGTCCACCATGGCGCGCAGGTCGTCCATGGAGATATTGCGCCCGCCCAGGCCCGCCACGAAGCAACTGATGTAGCGGTCCCGCTTTTCCCCGCGGGGGAACGACCAGCGCACGTCGCTTGCGAGCACGCCGCCGCGCCCGAGCGACACCGACTTCTCCAGCACGATGATGTTCATCTTGTCCTTGAGATGGTTGTAGACCTCCTGCTTGGGGAACGGACGGTAGGAGCAGACCTGGAGGAGCCCCACGCGCTTGCCCTCATCCTCCAGCCGGTCGATGAATTCCTTGATGGTGCCGACGACCGAACCCATGGAGATGATCGCCATGTCGGCTCCTTCGAGCTTGTAGGGCTTGACGAGGCCGCCGCTGTCCCGCCCGAATGCCTTGGCGAAATCGCCGCTCACGCGGCGGATGGTCTCCTCGGACTTTTCCAGGGCGCGGTGCAGGATGTAGCGCGTCTCCATGTAGAAACGGGGGTCGGCGTAGAGTCCGATGCCGCGCGGCCACCTCGGGTCGACGATGTGGATGGGCTTGAAGGGCGGGAGGAAGGCGTCCACTTCCGTCTGGCCCGGAAGATCGACGGGCTCGTAGGCGTGGGTGAGAATGAAGCCGTCCATGCACACCATGACGGGGAGGGAGGTCTGTTCGGCTATCCGGAAGGCCTGGACGTGGAGGTCGGCGGCTTCCTGGTTGTCTTCGGCGTGGAGCTGAATCCAGCCCGCGTCGCGCACGGTCATCGAGTCCTGCTGGTCGTTCCAGATGTTGAGCGGGGCGGATATGGCCCGGTTGGCGCAGGTGAGCACGATGGGAAGGCGCATGCCGGCAATGCAGTAGATGACCTCGTTCATGAGGAGCAGTCCCTGGGAGGTCGTGGCGGTGTAGGCGCGCGCGCCGGCGGCGCTCGCCCCGAGCACGACCGATGCGGCGGCGAACTCGCTCTCGACGTTTACGAATTCGGCGTCGAGGCGCCCCTCGCCGACGATCTGCGCGAGCGCCTCCACAATGTGGGTCTGGGGCGTTATCGGGTAGGCCGATATGACGTTGGGCCGGCACATGGCCACCATGTCCGCGACAGCATGTGACCCTTCGATTTGCTTAAGCATGCTCCCTCTTCTCCTGTAAGATTTCGCAAGCCCGCTCCAGGGCGGCCACGTTGTTCGCACCCACGCCGCCCGGAAATTTCTCCATAATGGCCTGCTGGACGGCCTCGAGGCTCACCAGGCCCGTGATGGTGCAAAAGGCTCCCATCATGATGGCGTTGGGGATCGGCCTTCCGATGATTTCGAGGGCTATCTCGGTAGCCGGGATGGTCTCGATGCGCGCATCGGCCTTAATGTTGAGGTCCTCCGGACGCATGCTCGTGTTGACGAGCACCATGCCGCCGGGCTTGAGCCCGTCCAGCACGGGGACCGCCCCGATCAGGTACTGGTCCTGCACGATCAGGTAGTCGGGGGTTCGGACTTCCTCGCGCACGCGGATCTTTTTGCGGTCGATGCGGACGAAGGCCTGAACGGGGGCCCCCACGCGCTCGGCCCCGAAGGCGGGAAAGGCCTGGGCGAATCTGCCGTCCTTGAAAGCGGCGATGGCGAGGAGTTCCGCCGCGGCGACGTTCCCCTGCCCGCCTCGGCCGTGGATTCTGATTTCTATCATCAACGCCTCCTGTGTCGGGTTGCGGTTGTGGTGGTTGTTGTCGATGTGGGTTACGGGTTGCGGGTTGCGGGTTGCGCGTTACGGGTTATGTCTTGCCGGTTGTGTGTTGAGAGTTACGGGTTTCGAGTTGCGCGTTACGGGTTACGGTTGTGAATTTCGGGTTAGCTTCGGGTTAGGTGTTGAGGGTTGCGAGTTTCGATTGAGTTGCTCCGGGCTACGGGTTGGTTGCCGGTTGCGCGTTACGAGCTGTGAATTACAGGTTGCGGGTTTTGAGTTCCGGGTAACCGGTTACGGGTTCAGCGTTACAGGTTGCGAGTTCCAGGTAGTCGGTTACCGGTTACATGTTTCATAACGCGTAGTACGAGCCGGAAGTTATGGGTTTAATGGGTTAAGGGTTGAACGGATTACGTACGGGTTGCGGTTGGTGACTGCGCCTGGTTCGTTCAGCGATTACGTTTACTCAACATTATGATTAATGGATGGTTGACTATTGAGCCTTCTACGTCGAGGATCCCTGTCATGCCGAATGTGGAAAACGATATGGGGTCGGCGAGCAGGTCGCCTTTGCTTTACTCAAAGTCAGCCGGAAGAACCGGCAGTCTGAAGCACCGGCCGGGCATCTCCAGCGCTGGTCATGAACTTCCGCGATCATGACATACTCGGATGTCATGCGCCCCGGACGTGTACTGAACCTTGGGCATGTCATGAACCCTGGACACATCATGAACTCCGGATATGCCACGGCATCCGGACACGTCAAGAACTTCGGATATGATAATATGAAATGAAGAGACAGTTGAGAATCGGACGTTTCTTGATTTTGCTGTCGGAAAAACCATTATTTTGTCGTAAGAAGTTTTCTTACGGGCGCAGTCAGGGGCTGGGGGACAGAGGGGCTCGGACGAGGCCGGCAATCATCGAGGACCGCAAACAGCATTCGCTGAATCCCGCACCGAAAACCCGAACCAGGCGTCCCATGCTCCACACCCCGACACGCAACTGCCGGGCGGCTTCCATACACAGCGACCGGCTTCGCTCAACTCCGCAACCCGGTCCACAGGCTACAAGTCCACCATCGAATCCTCAGCCTGATGCAACCGCGCTCCCCTTACACTCAATCGAATACCCGACCGGAATGTCGAGAGAAGTGAGACGTCTTCCGAGAATGGATTAACCCGAACCGGTATTGACGGCGGATGCTGAAGGACCGCGGTACCGGCGAGCACTTTGCCGGAAATACCCCACGATAGTGCTTTTCCTTCTCAAGAATCTTCTATTCACTTTGGGATTCCCCGGCGCGGTGGCGGTCGCCGTGCCGCTCGCATCGATCAATGCTCCACGCAAGCGCGACTGGATGCGCCAAGGAAACGCGAGCCCATCAACTCACTGATTCAGGCGTTCGGCAAGAATAAAATATCCATTCTCGTTGACCTATCAGCGTTCCTGTACGCATTCAGCAACGCTTTCAGGCGAGGAAGCCG
>CAYOVG010000343.1:0-7532 GCA_964407285.1 uncultured Syntrophobacteraceae bacterium | reverse complement strand
GCTCTAAGCCGCGCGTGGCCAGGCCACGCGCGGCTTAACCCTTGTACTTGGGCCGTTCTTTGTCCAGGCCGGCCTTCTTGAGCACCTCGGGGATAATTTCTTCCCAGGCGACGGCCATGATGTGAACGCCGTGGACGCCTGGAATCTCCATGCACTGGTGGATCTCTTCCACGGCCATGTTCACGGCTTCTTCACGGACCTTGATGATCCGCTCTTTCTTGTCGGAAACCGTATCGGCCGCCTTTTGCAGCCGCTCGACCTTCTCATTGGGTACGATCACGCCGGCGACCTTGTCCCGCATGTACTTGGCCATGCCGATGCTCTTGATGGGGATGATGCCGGCCATGATATGGCACTTCTCATGGAGACCGCGGTTTCTCACGTCTTCCATGTACTTTTTGAAGATATCCATGGCGTAAACCGGCTGGCTCTGGACAAACTGCGCCCCGGCCTTGATCTTCTTGGCCAGCCTGGTGACGCGAAATTCCATGGGGTGTCCGAACGGGTTGATCGCCGCGCCGACGAAGAGGTGCGGTGGATCGGTTTCCAGTTCCTCACCGTTCATGAAACGACCTTCACGCAACCCCACCAGGCATTGGATGAGCTGCATCGAATCGAGATCGTAGACATTCTTTGCCCCGGGATGGTTGCCCATGGTCTGATGGTCGCCGGAGAGGGCCAGGACGTTCATGACGCCGAAAGCGGCCGCGCCCAGCACGTCGGCCTGGATGGCCAGGCGGTTCCGGTCCCGGGTGACGATCTGGATGACCGGGTCCATTTCCATTTGTTTGAGCATGATTCCCGTGGCAATGGAGGACATGCGCACTACCGCCGTCTGGTTGTCCGTTATATTGAAGGCGTCGCAATAGGGCTTGATGAGCTGTGCCATCTCCCGCAGGTGCACGGTGTCCACGCCCCGCTTGGGGCCCAGTTCACCGGTGACGGCAAAAGTGCCTTCGTTCAGGACTCGTTCGAGATTACTCTGCACCGACATCGGCCGCCTCCTTCTTCAACAGATGATCCTGGACCAGTTTGCGTGGTCCGCCGTCACGGGCACTGACCCAGTTCTTGGCCGGAATGACCTCATCGAGCAACTCGAGCCGCCCCTGGGCCTTGAGCCGGTCATAGATCAGCTGCCAACCGCAGGCGATATCCGGCCGCACTTCGCACTTGCCGTTTTCACTGCCGCCGCACGGCCCGTTGAGGAGGGACTTGGAACAGCGGGCAATGGGGCAGATGCCCCCGGTGAGATGCAGGACACAGTCGCCGCACATGAGGCAGCGCTCCGTGAACATCCCCGGTTCATCCACCACGCCGATAAAGGTGGTGTTCAAACCCGGCAGGACGACCTTTTCCGGCCACTTCTCATTGGTAAACTGAACTCCGGCGCCGCAGGCGATGGAGAGCACCGCGTCGGCCCAGTCGATTTGTTCGGCCGCGGAAACGAAATATTCGTGCTCGCACTGCCGCTCGATACCGCCGTTCTTGATCTCGATGTCCACGCCTTCCTGAGTGGCCTTCATGCGCAACATCGAGGCCAGAATTTCCGCTTCCTTATTGCCGCCCTCGTGGCAAACCGCCACGCAGGTATTGCATCCGAAGACCAGGACCTTTTTGTAGCCCTTGATCATTTCCCATATTTCTTCCAACGGCTTCTGTTGACCGACAATCATATTGACCTACTCCTTCCCGGGGCGTTTTTTTCGCGCTGCCAGCCAAATCGGAGAAGGACCCAGCTTCTGGATCTTCTCCGTGAACTCCGTACAGATCTCCGCCCATCTCGGGCCCATGGCTGCCGAGAGGTTGTACATTTCCACGCGTCGGGGGTCTATGCCGACCTGGGGCAACAAGGTCTTGAGGTTCTCGACTCTTCTCTTGGCATTTGTATTTCCTTCCAGGAAATGACATTGTCCGGGCAGTCACCCAGCAACGAAAACGCCGTCCACCCCCCTTTCGAACGCCCGTAAAATGTAGATGGCATCCAGCTTGCCCGTGCAGGGAAGCCGGATGATTTTCACGTTCGTCGGGTAGGAAAGCCGCATCACTCCGGCCAGGTCTGCCGCCGCGAAGGCGCAGTAGTGGCAGGCGAAGGCCAGGATATTGGGTTCCCAGTCCGGCGGAATTTCTTGCGGCTTCTCGACGGAGGAAAGTTCTTCCTCCGGCGCCACCGCAACTGCTTGTTCAGCCATGGCCATTCTCAATCCTCCTTATGATATGGCAACAACTATTCATCTGTCGATTTAGATAACTTTTTTAAGGCTTGTTGGAATCTGAATATCCTCACCGGGATACACCCGGAGTTTGCCTCGGACTCACAGACCTCTCTAGGCCCTGGCATCGGCCAGAGCGTCAATCATGGCCAGAATCTGCTCATCACGGAAGTTGTTGACCTGAAATGCTTTGGCCGGACAGACGCCGGCGCAGATGCCGCACCCCATGCATTTGACCTCGTTGTGCCTGACCTTGCCGTCCTCGTCTATGTAAGGCGAACCGTACGGGCAGACCCGGAAGCATGTCAGGCAGGACATGCAGATGTCGGGATTGTGCTTGGCGATGATGCCGGAAACGGCCAGTTTGTCGTGGGACAGAACCACGCCCGCACGGCCGGCAGCGGCCAGGGCCTGGGTGATGGTTTCGTCCAGGTTCTTGGGGGCATGGGCCAGTCCGCAGACGAAGAGACCTTCACTGGGGAAATCCACCGGGCGAAGTTTGACATGGGCTTCGAGAAAGTACTCGTCAATGTTGCGGGTGACTTTGAACATCTCCCCGACCTTGTGCGTGTCGGGATGGGGCCGCAGACCGGTGGAGAGGACCAGCCAGTCGGCGTCCAGCACGAGGTCCCGGTTGAGCATGTAGTCGTAGACCCGGACCTTCAGCTTGTTGCCCGCCATCTCCACTTCCGGTTTGCGCTCGGGCACGAACCGGACGAAGACCACCCCCAGCTCACGGGCCTTGAAATAGTAGTCTTCCCGCAGACCGTACGTCCGGATATCGCGGTACAGAATGACGACCTGGGCCCGTGGGTTCTTTTCCTTGATGGCGATGGCGTTTTTAATGGCGTCCTGGCAGCAGATCCGCGAACAGTAGTTGACCGGTTCTTCGCGCGACCCTACACACTGGATCATGACGTACCGTTCGCCGGCTTTGGGGCCGTCGCCTGTGGCCAGCCTCTTTTCCAGGGTCCGCTGAGTGATGATGTGGTCGCTCTGCCCCCAGCGGTAGTCGGATTCCGTGGGCTGATACTCGGTGCCCCCAGTGGCCAGGATGATGGCTCCATGTTCGAAAGCTGTGCCGTCAGCGAGCTTTGTGCTGAAGTTTCCGACAAAGCCGTCGGTGGATTTCACCTCCGTTCCGGTATGGACATGGATCCTGGGATGCTTGCCGACCTTCTCGACGGTCATCTTGACGAAGGCCTGTACGTCGCTGCCGTCCAGGGTGCGGTAAACGTTCCGGGCCAGCCCGCCCAGCTCTGCCTGCTGCTCCACGATATGGACATCAAATCCCTGGTCGGCCAGGGAGAGGGCCGCCGTCATTCCGGCCACGCCGCCGCCGATGACCATGGCCGCCGGAGTCACGCTCACGGAGTCCGTTTTCACGGGCTGGAGCAGCCTGGCCTTGGCGATGTTCATCTTGACGATTTCGATGGCCTTCCTGGTTGCCTCTTCCTTCCGGCCCATGTGGCACCAGGAACACTGTTCGCGGATGTCGGCCAGTTCGAAGAGGTACTTGTTCAGGCCGGCGTCGCGAATGGTATCCATGAAAAGGGGGTTGTGCGTACGGGGGGTGCAGGAGGCCACCACCACCCGGTTCAGGTTGTGTTCCCGGACCAACTCCTTGATCTTTTCCTGCTGGTCCTGGGCACAGGCGTAGAGAGTGTTGCTCGCGTACACCACGCCCGGCTGATCCTTGACCGCCTCGACCACCTTTTGCACATCTATGGTCTGGGCGATATTGATGCCGCAGTGACAGACAAAGACCCCGATGCGGGGCTCTTCGCCGGTCACGTCCCTTTCCGGCGGGAGCTCCTTGTGGACGATCTCCGTGCCCCGTGCCTCACCCAGGAGGGACATGGCCGCGCCGGCCACGGCACTGCCCTGCATGACCGTCTCGGGGATGTCTTTTGGCCCCTGGAAGATACCGGTCACATACATGCCGGGACGACTGGTGTTCACCGGTTCGAACTGGGTGGTCCTGGCAAAGCGGTGCTCATTGAGCTCAATGCCGAAAGTGCGGGCGAACTCGCCCACGTCCGCATGGGGCTGGAAACCGATGGAGAGCACCACCAGGTCGAAGACTTCGTCCACCAGCGCCCCGTTTTCATCGGCGTAGCGCAAAACCAGGCTGCCCGTGCCCGGATCTTCCCGGACCGCGGAAATCATGGCCCGCTGGTACCGCACGTCGTACTGGTTCTTGGCCCGGTCCACGTAGCGATCGAAGTCCTTCCCGAAGGCCCGCATTTCCATGTAAAAAATGGTGGGCTCGATGTTGCCGTCGTGCTCCTTGGCGATGATGGCCTGTTTGGTCGCATACATACAACAGACCGAGGAACACCAGGGGTTGGCGTTGTGCTGGTCCCGGGAACCTACGCACTGGATCCAGGCCACCTTCCTGGGATGGTGTCCGTCGCTGGGTCGCTTGATCTCTCCCTTGTACGGACCGGAAGCGGAGAGGATGCGCTCGAACTGGACCGAGGTCACCACGTTGGGCCAGCGGCCGAAACCCAGTTCGCCCCGGACCCTGGGGTTGTACCGGTCCAGACCCGGAGCCAGGATGACGGCTCCGACGTTGAGTTCGAGTATCTTTTCCGTATCCTCGTAATTGATGGCGTGGGACGGGCAGAACTTTTCACAGGCCCGGCACTTACCCTTTTGAAAATAGAGGCAGTTTTCGCGGTCGATGACACGGGTGTTGGGTACCGCCTGGGGGAACAGGGAAAAGATAGCCTTGCGAGTGGTCAGGCCCTGTTCGTATTCACTGGTGACTTTCTTGGGGCATTTCTGTTCACAGATGCCGCAGCCCGTGCACTTGTCGGGGTCTACATAGCGCGGCGGCACCTTGACCGTGACCTTGAAATCCCCCGGCTCGCCTTCCACGGACACCACTTCCGCCAGAGTGTGGATGTCTATGTTCATGTGGCGGCCCACTTCGACCATCTTGGGTGAGATCATGCACATGGCGCAGTCGCCGGTGGGGAAGGTCTTGTCGAGCATGACCATGGTCCCGCCGATGGACGAGTTCCTCTCGACCATGTGCACCTTGAATCCGCTGTCGGCCAGGTCCAGGGCGGACTGCATCGCACCGATGCCGCCGCCGACGATGACGACGGAACCGCGCTTATGGGTCTGGGGAGACGTGTTTTCACTCATATCAGTTCCAACTCCTTCAAGAGTCCCATGGAGTCAACAAAATGCCGGTCAATCTGGAGGTCCCTGGGGGAAAGGCCCATGGCTACCCCCACCAGTTCGGTGATGAAATAGACCGGCAGTTTCCGGTCGATCCCGTATTTCTCGACCACCTGGTTCTGGTAAGCGTCCAAATTGAGCTGGCACATGGGACATGTGCAGACAAAACAGTTGGCCCCCCTGGCCAAGGCGTCCTTCATGATCTTGGACATGAGCTTGAGAGCCGCATCGGGGTCGTTGACCGAAGCGGACGCGCCGCAGCAGTCGGTCTTGTAACTCCAGTCCAGCGTTTCAGCGCCGAGGGCCTTGCAGATGATCTCCATGCCCTGAGGATTTTCCACGTCATCGGGCACCGGGACGTCCAGTGGGAACCGTGTCTGAAGACAGCCGTAGTAGCAGGCCGCTTTGAGGCCGGTCAGCTTCCTGGATGCCTTCTGAACCAAATCCCCGGATTCGGCCAAAGGGCGAAGCACCTCGAGGATGCTCATGATCTGGACACTGTTCCGGACTTTCTTTTGCAGCTCCGCATTGATCTCCGCCAGCAGCTTGTCGTTTCCTTCCAGTCTTTTCTGAGCCACCAGCATGCGGCTGTAGCAGGCCGAACAGGGAATAACCATGGACGAGAGTCCGGAGGCGTCGGCCAGGCCCAGGTTCCTGGCCGGCAGGGCAATGGCCAGCCATTCATCGGTCTTGGCCGCCGAAGTGGCGCCGCAACAGTTCCAGTCCTCGAGTTCCTGAAGGTTTACTCCCAATTTTCCCAGCACAATCTTCGTCTGGGCGTCGTAAAGCTCGCTGGAGGAGCGCAACGAGCAACCAGGATAGTAGAGGATGTCCATGATCTATCTCCCACCACGTTCTTCAGCGACCTTGACGCGGTCGGCTTTTTTCAATTTTGCCTTCTTGTAGAGGCGCCTGATTTCATCCAGACCTTTGACTTTCTGCAGGCCGAAGTGCAGGCGCCGGTTCTTTTTCATGGTCAGGCCCAGCTCGGCCTGCTCCTTCATCTCCTGGTACAGGCCTTTGAAATTGCGGTTTTTCAAATCCTTCAGATTGATCTGGAGTTCGTACATGCCCATGAACTCGAGTTCGTTGAGCCGGCCGAAATGACCGGTGGCCGTGGTAAAGGCCGAGTGGAAGGCGGCAACCTTGGTGCTGAGGGGATCGAGATGCCGCTCCTTGGACATCTGTTTGAGCGTCTCGTTGATCCGGGCCGTCTGGATATTGTTGGGGCATCGGGTTCCGCAGGTGTAACAGGATACACACCGCCAGACGAGCAGGTTTTCCAGGGCCTGATCCCGGTCTCCCAACAGGATCATCCTGATGAGTCGGTCCGGGGTGACCCCTTGGGTTTCGTCACCCACCGGACAACCGGCCGCGCACCGGCGGCACTGATAACAGGCCAGGAGGTTCTGCCCGGAACGTTCCATGACCTCCTCGAGGAAGGACTGGTTCGTGTCGGGCTTGTATTCCAGGACCTCAGATATCATATCTTTCTCCTTGAGCACATTCGTTTCGCCCCTTCGGCCGGCCCGAGCCTGAAGACTGACAGGGCGATGCAGTTATGGGTAAATTCTTGTGATCTGATGCGACATTGTCACATTAGCCACAGAGGGCACAGAGAAAGACCTCCAAATGAAATCTCTGTTCTCCGTGGTTCAGATGAAATCCGACAATGTCAAGCTAATTGACCTTCCGATGGTGTCGATTCCCGCGCGGCCGGCCCGACACAGGGGCCTGAGAAGGAATCGGAGAACCAGGCCTTCAGCGCGGATGGGTCTGGTATGGATGCATTCTTTGTTCACATGTCCACGGGAGCTTTTTCGAAACAACGCAGAGGGAACCACAACGCCGTGCAAAGCCGTAAGGTCCAGGCAAGGACTTCCTGGTCACTATCCGGCTTGGCCCGGATGTTCTGTCCTGTCTTGAACTGGAGAAGCGCTCGAAGAGGAGAGGATAGGGGAGGTGAGAAGGAGCTAAGAGCTTGCTTTTCGAGTGAAAATCTTAACAAAGTGACAGTGGAGTGTCAAGGGAAAAAGAAGTCCCTGCAATTCCGGTATCATGAATTGCCTGGTGCACGGTGGTGAAAGTTCTCACCCCGTGAATGATTCGATTCCCTCTCGAGAAGGGCAA
>CAYOVG010000342.1:0-7573 GCA_964407285.1 uncultured Syntrophobacteraceae bacterium | reverse complement strand
TTGACCTATCAGCGTTCCTGTACGCATTCAGCAACGCTTTCAGGCGAGGAAGCCGAATAATTATCTATTGCCTGACGCCTTACTCATTGGCAACAACCGGTGAAGATGGTATGACTGCCCGTAATGCATAATAGTATATGGTACGAATATCCGTAATGCATGAGAGTTTAATGTTATGCCCATTCCCGACCATCACAAGAATCTGGCGAAGCACCTTCGGGAGAGGTTCGCCGGGCCCGCAACCGTCGTCGTTTATAGGGATAACCAGGGCAACAGGCCGATTCCCATCGGCGAGTTCGGTTCCGGCAAGGACCGTTTTCTCTCAACCATAGGAGTCTGCGATATTGCACTGAGTATTCCCGGGGGCCGCTACGAGTTTGCCGCCATGGGCAAGTCCGCATGGTTGCCGAACGCAATCGCCAGTTCGATCTATTGGCTCGAAGATCGGGAGATCGACGGTTGGCCACTGGTCTGCGAAGACGTAATCAGGCAGAATGCCGTAAGCACGTACCGCCACATGGTCTACGTGCCTTCCGGGTATGCGTGCCGACTCCCTGCCGGGCCGGCTGTCAGATGGTTGCTGGGAGCGCCAATAAAAGATTCGGAAATCGCTTTGGGTTTTGATGAGGCGGCTCAAAAAGCCGGGGCGCTCTTCCCTTCCTGGCTTTTTGCCGGTTCCGGGACTTGTTCCCGCGAAAGCAGACGCTCCGATTCTCCATCGTGACAATACGGTCACAGGAGATGGACTATCCGGACGGTAGCGGATGGGGCAACGGGCGGACTCTGCCGTGACGCGGCCAGAATGGGGTGTAGCAGACTCCGACCGGCTGTCCGGGTTGAAGCCTCAGCGACTTGTTCCGTACGGCGCTTCTGAAGGGGGAGCCCCCCACCGTGTACTCGTAAACGGCCCATTCCACGGAACCGCCCCTGCTCAACGTAGTATCCAATTCCACGACCGTCCCGTTCACTCGCGCCGTGCACTCGCAAATGGTATCGTCGAATGTCTCCAGGCCGATCTGAAAGGCTATTCCCATAACCATAAACGAACCGACCCACAGCAAACAGGCAAGAAAAGGCTTCAAACGCAAAGATGTGACGGCGCTCCGGTCTTGCAGGAGAAGTCCGGCCAATGCGGATGGAGCGATGGAGATGCTCAGCATGACGAAACCGAAGATGAGCGATACGCGCACCGCGGAAAGCAGCCAGTAGAAGTGGTAGTCGTCGTAATTGCACAGGAACAGGATGACCGCGCCCGTGAGAATCAGGCCCAGCCCTACCAGGGAATACTTCGCTCTATTGAGTTTCTCCGGTTCAGGATCTTCCTTCATTGCCCCATCTCCGCCGATGAGCAGTATATTCCTCAGTTCCATTATCCGCCGACTTAACCGATGATTAATCCAGTGATTTTTCCGGAGGGAACCGGACCGAAACCTCTTTTTCCAGCCGTTCCATGGCCGTACGCATCAATGCAAAGAGCGCTTTCGCATCCTCCAGGTTCGTCGTCTTTATCGCCTTTTCGAGCTTCAGGGCGAGGTCCCTCATCTCTCCCGCTCCGACGGTCGCGGATATTCCCTTGAGCGAATGCGCCGGCCTGGCGGCGACATCCAGATTTCCCTCGTCGAGGGACCGGCCGATGGCATCGAGCTTCACGGGCGCATCACCGCAGTAGGACACAAGCAACTTCTTGAGGAATGCTTCTTTGCCCTTGAAACGTTCCGAATGCCACGCGCTGTCGAATACCGGAACCGTAGAGGCGTCAACAGTCGCCTCATCGGCTATTCCCATATTCGCACCACCCTCCCCGCTCTCCTCGCTACCTTCCCCATTTTCCTCGTGATCTTCCCCACTCTCCTCGACACCTTCTTCGTAAATCTCTCCGATATCCTCGAGACCTTCTCCGCTATGCTCGCCCGACTTCCCCGCTTTGTCCGCCACTTCTATTTCCTCCGCCCGACCCGCCGCATCCGGCGTCTTCGCGTTGTCGGCATCCCCTATCGCAATCGGCGCCGCATCCGCTATGTTCGCGTGATCGACGTCACTTGTCAAAACTGCCGCCGTCTCGGGCTTCTCCGCATTGTCGGCGTCTCCCAACGCAATCGGCGCCGCACCCGGAATTCCCTCCCGCGCCGAAGCCGGACCACCTCCCGACCCCGCCAGATGAGGGGCGACGTTCCTGATAACCCTGTAAAGCTCCTCCACGTCGATGGGCTTTGGGACATAGCCGTCCATGCCCGCCGCCAGAAACCTTTCACGATCTCCCTTCACCGCGTGGGCGGTCAGCGCGATGATCGGCACCTTGTTGTCGAAAGCGCCCGATGCGGAAGCCCGGATGAGCCTGGTGGCTTCCAGCCCGTCCATTTCCGGCATGGAGATGTCCATCAACACCAGATCGAAAGGTTCTTCGCCCAGCACCTCCACGGCTTCCCTGCCGTTGGGGACGGACCTCACCCGATGACCCCGCAGTCTCAGAAACTCCACGGCAAAGTGGCGATTCAGCTCATTGTCCTCAGCCAGCAAAATGCTGAGCGGAGGAAGGGGCGGCCGTCGGTCATCGTTCGCACCCGCCCCCCCGGCGCCGGGAGACGATACCCCAAGGCGCGACCCCACAGGGCCCCAGCCTTCACGGGCCGAAATCTCGAGGGGCGAATCACCGAAAACCGAATTGCCGGAAACCGGATTCCCCAAGGCCGTCCCCAAGGGGGCCGCGTCCCCGGAGACCGGCGCGCCGGTCCCGGCCGCATCCGGCACGGTTTTCGATACACTGTCGGGCATTTCTCCGAAAGACGCCGTGAACCGAAAAATGGAACCCGCCCCGACGTTGCTCTCGACCCAGATCGAGCCCCCCATCATCTCCACCAGCCTCCGGCAGATCGCCAGGCCCAGCCCCGTACCGCCATGCCTCCGGGTCGTTGACGAATCCACCTGCATGAACCGCTCGAAGATGCTCGATCTCTTCGAAACCGGCACCCCGATACCCGTATCGCTTACGGAAAACATCAGATGAATCCGGGCTGTCCGTTCCATCCGTTGTACCCGTTCGTTTTCTTCGCTGCTCCCGGCTTCGCCACTCTCACCATCGGGCCGCCCATCCGCCAACCGCATCTCCCCCAGCGGATGCGCATTCCCCGCCGGCGCCCCATCTACCGCCGCCCCATGCTCCACCAGCCCGGGCCGGGCTTCCGCCGGTCCCACCTTCAATGGGGCCACGCTCACCGGAGCCGCCGCCGACACCACCGACGGCAATTCACCCCCCGGCGACACATCGCCCGCCGGCCGTTCGTCCCCAACCGGCGCGACGCTTCCCGCCCGCTCCACCTTCAAGCCGACCCGGCCCTCGTGCGTGAACTTCAGCGCATTGCCCACCAGGTTGATGATCACCTGCCTGAGCCTCCCCGCATCGCCGACCACATGGACCGGCAGAACCGGATCGATCTCCAGGTCGAGATCGATATTCTTCCGCGCTCCCATGGGGGCGAAGATCCGCATGACGCCGGCAAGAAGACTCCGCAGCTCGAAGGCCTCCTCAACCAGCTCGACTTTGTCCGCCTCTATCTTCGCAAAATCCAGAACGTCCTTCACAAGAGCGAACAGGGACTCGGAAGCTTCCCTCACCCCGTCCAGCATCTTGCGCTGATCGGGTTTCAAATCGCTCTCGAGCACCAGCCCGGTCATGCCCATAATGGCGTTCATCGGGGTCCTGATCTCGTGGCTCATGGTAGCCAGGAATTCGCTCTTCGCCCAGTTGGCGGCTTCCGCCGCGTCCTTTGCGCAGACGAGGTCCCGCTGCATCCGGATGCGCTCCGAAATGTCCGTATAGATGGCGCACCCTCCCTCCAATCCGCCTTCTTCCCCGGTGGATATCGGGAACCCCACGATCGCCACGTCCACCGGGACGCCTTCCCTGGTCCGCCGGATGTCCTCCATGATGATCGTATCTCCGCCGGCAACGACTTTCGCGTACTGCTCAGCCTTGTCCATCAGGTACTCCGGGAATATCGCCTCATGGAGGCACATCCCCCGGATCTCCTCGGGGGAATACCCGAAAAGCCGGTTGAAGGCGTCGTTTATGTCCGTAACCCTGAACTCCTTGTCGAAGAGCACGATCGGCAGGGGGCAGTTTTCGAAAAGCCGCCGGAAGCAGGCCATTTGCACCTGCAGCGCCTTTTCGACCCGCACCTTGTCCGACACATCGAAGACGATGGAATAGAGAAAACTGCTCTTCTCAAGAGTTATGGGGCTGCTGAACACTTCGACATTGCGGATGTCCCCGCCCGCCAGGCGATGCTGAAAGTGGGAGTGGAAGAGCCGCTCATTTTCGACGTTACGCATCCGTTCAAGAATATCGTCAACGGGCATCGTGTTGATGTCGGTGATCCTCATCGCGGCAAGCTCGTCATGCGTGTAACCATAGAAGGAGCACGCCGCCGGGTTCGCGTCCGCGATGCGGCCCGTCTCCGGATCGATCAGCAGCATCACCGCACGGCTCCCGGTAAAGAGCATCCGGTAGCGCTCCTCGCTCTCCTCGAGGTCCCGCCGGGCAACGACGTTTTCCGTTATGTCCAGCATCGTCCCATAGTACCGTGTCACTTCCTCCACATCGTCGTACAGCGACTCTGCCCGCGCTTTCACGTACTTCACCCCTCCGGACGGGGTGAGGACCCGGAACGTCATGCCGAACGGAGCGCGGCGGGCAACGGCGTCGTTGTACTCTTCCATCACCGTATTCCGGTCTTCGGGATGCACGAACCGGAAGAATCCGCCGAAGGAGCAGGTGCTGTCGGAATCCGGGAATTCGAGAATCCGAAACATCTCTTCCGAGCAGTACACCAGGTCTATTCCGACATCGTGTTCCCACGAGCCGAGCCGCGCGATCTCCTGGGCGTTGAGAAGCCTCCGGTTGGCGATGCTCAGTTCTTCCGTCCGCTCCTTCACGCGCTGATCGAGGGTAGCGTTGAGCTTCGCCTGCTTGTTGAAAGAATCCCTTAGCGCGGCGTTCATGTCCCGGAAACTGTCCGAAAGAACCGCCGGCTCTTCGATGTTGCTCCGCGGCCACTCGATCGGAGCGGCGTCGGCAATGCATTCGGGAAAGCGCCGCGTGATGTCGCGAAGCGCCGCCAGGGTGGACACCAGCCACTTGCTGAGCAGACAGGAAAACGCAACCGCCAGAAGGGTCAACACGCCCAGGAGTCCCAACCCGTGAATGCTGTACCGCGTAACACGCTCCAGCACCGGGACAAGGGACGCCTCGACAACCACCTTCCAGCCGTAATCGGGACTGACGGGCAGCACCTTCACCAGGAGCGACCCTCTCCACCTCTGCATGATGCTGGTCCCCGGCCGCAGGTCGGGTATCCAATGCAGAGTCCCGGATGCCGGAATGTACCCGTCCGCCGCATACGGCTTCTCAAACCGGCCCATGGCCACGGCATCCGGCCTCGTGCCGGCTATCACCATTCCTTTCCCGTCGAGAAGCGTGATGTCGATGTTGTTCCGATGCGCCATTTCGGACAGGATGGCGGACAGTTGCGAGAGATCCACGATCCCCGCGCAGTACCCTTTGTACTCTCCATCGATGACGATGGGGGCCAGGAGAGGGAGCCTCGGACCGAGATCTCCCATCTTCCCGGGCGCCACATCGGAGACATACGGCCGTTTGCTCTCCTTGAGGATGGAAATGAACGGACGGTCGGAGTAATCGAGGCCCAGGGTGGACTTGCCGTTCTCGTCCACCAGGGGAGAGTAGGCGACCGTAACGGAATCCGCGTTCAGCACCCCCATCCTGTAGCAGGAGGGCGTCGCCGCTTTGACCATCTCCACCCGGTGCTGCATCGTTTCAAAGGCGGTTGTGGCGGGGTCGCCGACTATGGCGGCGAGCGTCTGGACGTTCTGTCGGCGTTCGTTGATCCAGTTGGCGAGGTTGCTTCGGGATACTTCGGCGGTGTACGAAGTCCTGGCGGACAGCGCGTCCATCTCGTTCCTCAAATGGGTACGCACCCCGATCACCAGGAGGAGCAGCGACGGCGCCAGGACGAGCGAGACCATGGCGACGAAGAGAATCCGGGAGTAGCTCACGCGATCCTTTTCCTCCCCCCGCGCCAGGCGGAGCACGATAAAGACCAGAAACGCCATCGAGGCGTTGAAGACGCCGTTGAGCGATTGCTTGAGCATTATCAGTAGCGTGCTCTGCGTCTCGATTCCCATGACGTGGTGGTAGAAGAAATAGACCAGGGGCGCACCGAAGAACAACCAGTATGCGATATCGCAGATGACGGGATTGCCCTTTCGCCTTGCATACAAAACCGCGACGAACGCTGTTTCGCACGACATTATGACGATGGCCCATGGATGATTCCAGAGGAAGTAAGTGCAGGTCCCCGCCACGACTCCCGCGATAACGCCGTAACCGGCCCCGAGAACCATAACGGCCAGCATCGCGAAGATGGAACCCGACAGGAAATCGACGTTGAAGAAGATTTCCAGCTTGAACCAGTTTGCGAGAAACCCGAGCGCGGATGCCAGCAGGCAGACCAATAGTCTCACTGTCGTTCCGCGCGGTCCCACCACGGCTGAATTCATCGGGCCGACTCTCCCATATGTCCCCGCGAAATTCTGTCGACTTCCTGTTTCAACAGATTGAACCGGTCTTCGAGGTCACGGATCAGGGAATCCACATCCGCAAGCTCCCGGTCCCGGCCGGCGGCTTCGATATCCGAAGCCGTTTTGGACAGCGCGAGCGCCCGGATGTTCGATGTGGCCCCTTTCATGGTGTGAGCGACGGAGCGCACCTGGTCGGCATTTCCCGAGGCGACGGCGTCCTTCAAAATGGATACCTGCCGGTGGAAATCGTCGAGGAAACCGGCAACCAACTCCAGGGCAAATCCTTCATCGCCCATCAACGCCTGCACCAGGGTGTCCCAATCCAGCACTTCCACGGAGCTTTGAGGCGGCATATCCTCGGCCGGGGCGGCCGGCAGCAGGTTCCCGGTGTCGGGGCCCCCGTTCGCGGCGCCCGTCCACCGTTCGATGACTCCAGCCAGTTCCGAGGGCTGGAACGGTTTTGATATGTAATCGTTCATGCCCGCCGCCAGGCATTTCTCACGGTCTCCCTTCATGGCGTGGGCGGTCATGGCGATGATCGGAATGTCGGGGAAAAGGACGCCCGAAGCCGGGTCCCGGATAACCCGCGTGGCCTCGTATCCATCCATCACGGGCATCATACAGTCCATGAAGATCAGATCGTACGGGGCGACCTTCAGCATATCAACGGCCTCCTTGCCGTTGTTCGCGACGTCGGCGCCATATCCCAGCTTCTTCAGCATTTTCAGAGCCACGTTCTGATTCGTGGCGTTGTCCTCGACCAGCAGCATCCTGTATGCCGGTTGAATCGCACGTCCGCCCCCCATTCCCGGATCATGTACGGAAGGCGCGGGCTCTTCCATCTCCGGGCTTCCTTCCCACTTCTCCAGCGCCAGGATGGAAAGCAGGCAGTCGTGCAGTTGCGTTTTCTTGACGGGCTTGGTGAGAAAGGCCGAAAATCCGGATGCCCTCAGCCGCACGCCGTCGCCCCGTATCC
>CAYOVG010000341.1:1617-7600 GCA_964407285.1 uncultured Syntrophobacteraceae bacterium | reverse complement strand
AACCTCTGCCGCATGGCTATCTGCTCGCCGGGACGCCTGCCCAGCAGCAGGGTCACCAGGGAGCGCACGTGAGCCGCCAGCAGGGAACGGCGCTCCTTCGGCGGGGCCGTTTCGAGTTGCCGGGCGAGCGCGGGCCGCAAGCGGCCGTCCCCGGGCTTATTCGAGGGTCGGCCGTCGGAGGGCGCGGCCGCGGTCGCTGCCGGTCCGTTCCTCGAGGCTTCGCTTCTGAAAGCCTCCAGAAGCGGCGCGTTCACGCCTCGAGGCATCCGCGCCATGAACCTGGACCAGTCGATGGAAATCACCACCGCCTGAACGTGGGCCACATCTCGCCCCATAAGGCTTCCCAGCATGGCCAGACCCTCTTCCGGCGCGATGAAGCCCACGCCGCGGGAAGCCATCAGGGCGCGCTCCCGGTCCCCCAGGCGGTGGGCCATTCCCGTATCCGCCCATGGTCCCCAGTTGATGCTGAGTCCCGGCAGCCCCAGAGACCGCCGGTAGCGGGCCAGGGCGTCCAGGAAGGCGTTGGCCGCCGCGTAGTTGCCCTGCCCCGGAGTCCCGAGCAAGGACGCCGTCGATGAAAAGAGGATGAAAAAGTCCAGGGGCATCTTGCGGGTGAGCACGTGGAGGTTCCATGCCCCCTCGACCTTCGGAGCCATGACGCGCCGGAAGCGCTCCCGGTCCTGCTGCAGGAGGAGACCGTCTTCAAGGACCCCCGCGGCATGGATGACGCCTTTGAGCGGCGGCGGGGCGGGACCTGCTTCCTCGGCTTCGCCTGCGGAGGGTTCGCCCGTTGCGTGTCCGCCTGCGCCGCCCGCGGCGGATGCGCACGTCTCCCGGAACACGCGGAACATATCGACTTGACTGGACACGTCCGCCTGAACTACCTTTATCCGGGTCCCCTTACGCTCCAGTTCTTCCAGCACCAGCCTCGCCGGGCCGGAAGGCGCATTCCTGCCGACGAGGATGAGATGCCCGGCGCCCCGTTCCGCCATCCAGGAAGCAATCTCGAGGCCGAGTCCGCCGAGTCCGCCCGTAATGAGGTAACTGCCGTCCCGGTAGAAGCCCACGGGCGTCGAAAGATCGTCTCCATCCTTCGACGGGGCATGAGGACAGGGAACCAGCACGGGCGCGAACCGGGAGCCTTTGCGAAGAGCCAGTTGGCTGAGCCGGTTTGCGCTTTCGCCGGAGGTTTCCAGTTCCGGAAGCAGGTCCTTGACCTGGGCAGCGGCGTAGACGACATGGAAACCGGCGCCTGCGGGAGGGCACGAAGCCGGATCGAGGTCGATCAGGGTGCATTCGATATCGGGGTGTTCCATGCCGATGGTCCGCCCGAGTCCCCATACGGCGGCCTGGTGCGCGTTGACGGTTCGTTGCGACGGCCCGGCCTGCTGCGCCCCCCTGGTCACGAGCCACAGGCGCGGCAAACGCTCCCACCCCGCCTGCATGAGCGACTGGACCAGGTAGAGAATGCCGACGCAACCGGAAAGGCCGGGACCGTCTTGCGGGAGAGCGCGGGCAAGCTCCTCTTCCGTCACTTTCTCCGCGGGCCTGTCCGCCCCGCTCCCGATCCCGATGCTCCACAGGTACACGATTCCGTGGTACGGACCATCTTCGACGTACCGGGCGCCTTCCCGGAAGAAACGGTCTAAATCCTGTCGTTCAGCCGGATTGACGCGGTAGATTCCCTCTTCCCGCTTCTCGTAGACCGGACCCGCAAAAACCAGGGTAGAACCGTCTCCCCGGTCCTTCAGCCTCGACGCAAGCGTTCGCCCGATGCCCTCCGTATCGGCAAAGATGAGCCAGCGGCGGGAGTCCTTTCCACGTTGCGCATCGCCCCGACCGCCCTTCCCGCCGCCGTGGACGGCAGGCCCATGGCGGCCATGCGGAACCGGGGAGCTTTCGCCGCCGTCCTGCGCCGCGGGCTGCCACCGGATCTCGTACAACCGGCCCCGTGCCGGTTCCGCATCCGCGTACGAAAGCTCATCCGGGGCGGCCTGTAACGGGACCTGCACATCCGGACCGGTCTCTGCTCCGGCATCCGCGCCCGGCGGTTCATCCGGAGCCGCGTTAAGCGGGACCTGGATATCCGGTCCGGTTTCCGTTCCGATCTCCGCGCCTGAAGGCTCATCCGGTTCCGCGTGCAACGGGACCCGGACATCCGGCTCGCCCGGCAACCCCGTCGCGTCGTCGGCGCCGTCGCCGGCGACGCTTCTCACCCAGAACCGCTCCCGTTGGAAGGGGTAGGTAGGGAGCGCGACTTTGCGCCTCCGCCCGCCCCCATGGAAGCTCCGCCAGTCCACGGAAGCTCCCCGCACGTACAGCTCCGCCTGTTGCTCCGGATACTCCGGACAGTCCAACGCCTGCGCTTCATCCGCGCCGTCCCCCGTCCCGTTCCCCGCCGTAGAGGAAGCGGTGCTCCCGTTCGCCGGAGGACCCGCCGCTTCCCGTGTTCCATCGTCCCGCGCCCGCCCCCGAAAAACGCCGGGCCGTTCCTCTCCCGCGACGACGGACAGAAGTTTCTCCCGGATCGACTCCAGGCCGTCCCCCACGATCCCAAGCCGGTATTCGAAGTGGGCCCGGCCCACAGCCGCGGTGTGGCATACATCATCCACGTCCAGATCCGGATGGGCTTCCAGGTGCTCCGCGTAGCGCCCGGCCAGTTCGACGAGAGCGCTGTCCGTCCTGGCGGAGAGGACCAGCAGACGGTCTTGACGGCGACGCCGCCGATGATATCGGGATTCGCTCCGAGTTTCCCCCTTTTCCCCATCGCCACCCGGCATCCCGCCGATATCATCAACACCATCCGTTGCGACCGACGATGTTTCCGGAGCCTCCTCCACGATGAGATGGGCGTTGGTCCCGCTGAACCCGAACGAACTCACCCCCGCGATGCGCTTCGCCTCGCCCCGAGGCCAGGGCATGCTGCGCACGGGCACCGCCACCGGCAATTCATCCCATGGAATGTGAGGGCTGGGGTTGTGGAAATGCAGATGCGGCGGGATCTCCCCGTGGCATAGCGCAAGCACCACCTTGATGAGGCTCGCGATGCCCGAAGCCGATTCCAGGTGCCCGATATTCGTCTTGACCGATCCCACCACCAGCGGATTCGCATGCGGCCGCCCCTCGCACAGCACGGAACCGAGCGCCCGCACTTCGATGGGATCTCCAAGGGATGTCCCCGTGCCGTGCGCTTCCACATAGCCGACCTCTTGCGGTCGGACGCCCGCGCACGCCAGGGCCGCCCGGATAAGCGCTTCCTGCGCCGGGCCGTTGGGGACGGTGAGGCCGCTGCTCGGTCCGTCCTGGTTCACGGCGGAACCCCGGATCACCGCCATGATGTTGTCGCCGTCCGCGAGGGCGTCCGACAACCGCTTGAGCACGACGATGCCGCACCCTTCCCCGCGTCCGTACCCGTCGGCGCCGGCGTCGAAGGTCTTGCAGCGTCCGTCCGCCGCGAGGGCCTTTATCCTGGAAAGGGCGATGGAATTTTCGGGCGTGAGAATCGCATTCACGCCTCCCGCCAGCGCCTGGCGGCACTCGCCGTTGCGCAGGCTCCGGCACGCCAGGTGGACCGCGACGAGCGACGAGGAGCAGGCCGTATCCACGGCCATGCAGGGGCCGTGGAGCCCCAGGGCGTAGGAGACTCGCCCGGCCGCCGCATTGAGCGTGTTGCCGGTGATGAAGTAGGCGTCGATGGCGGCGTCCGCCCCCTCATCCGCGCCGCTTCCCCCCGCATCCAGCAGCAGCCTTCCGTAGTCGTTTACGGTAATTCCCACGAAAACGCCGGTGAGACTGCCCGATAGCCTCTCGGGAATGGCTCCCGCATGCTCCAGGGCTTCCCAGCTCACTTCGAGAAGGAGACGCTGCTGCGGGTCCATGCTCGCCGCCTCCAGCGCCGAAATGCCGAAGAACCGGGCGTCGAAGAGGTCCACATTGCGAAGGAAACCGCCCAGGCGGGTGTACATCTTCCCCGGAACGTCCGGGTTGGGATCGTGGAAGGCCTCGACATCCCAGCGGCCGGGGGGAATTTCCCCGACGGCGTCGCCCCCGTCGCGCAAAAGCCGCCGGAAGGATTCGGGGGAATCCGCACCACCGGGGAAACGGCAAGCCATGCCGATGACGGCTATGGGTTCCGTCCTTGCGCCTTCGAGTTCCTCGATACGGGCTTTCAGCTTCTGGATTACGGAAAGCGATTTCCGCAGAGAGGAAAGCAGTTCTTTATCGGCCCCGGCCTGGTCCATCATCAGATCATCTCGTTCCACCAAAGGTCATCAATGCCGCAACGCTTCGTACTCAGCCGCAATGGCGGCCATAAGCTCGCTTACGGAAAGCTGCTCGATTTGCGCTTCCGACAGGATGCGAACCGGCGTCCTTCCCTCGGCCGTCCTCCCGGCCATGCCGTCGGCCGCATCCGAAGCCCGGGCCGGCGCATACTCCTCCCCCCCGTCCCCGACGCTTACCGTTATCCCCAATTGACGGCAGAGATAACCGGTCAGGGTCTCTATGTTCGGAAAGTCGAAGACGAGAGTCGGGGGAAGAGCGCACCCCAGGCCGGCCTCCAATCGGTCGCGCAGTTCCAGCGCCATGAGCGAATCCATGCCCAGTTCGAAAAAGCCGGTTTGAGGCTCCGAAGGCTGCGCCCCGTCCATTTTCAGCACACGGGCGACTTCGCCCTGTACGTAGGCCGTCACGGCTCCGCCGCGGGCGGCGATCGGGAGAGATTTGAAGGCTTCGACGGTTTTCCGGGCTTCGGGCGCGGGCGCATCCCCCGGTTCGGGGGGCCCGGTAGCCGTAGCGCCCGCGGCGCCGACAGTACTCTCGGTACTCTCGGCGCCTTCCCTATCCGCCTGGATGAACTCCAGGAGAGTCCGCCTGCCCGTCGTCTCGAAAAGCCCTTTGAAGCGCTTCCAATCGATATCGGCAACCACCAGTTGCGCCGTGTCGGCGTCACGCGGGCTCAGCAGGTACCCCAGAGTCTCCAGCGCCCGTGCGGGCGATAAAGCGCGCACCCCGGCCCGTTCCAGCGCAGCTTCGTCTTGCCGCGACGTCATGCCCCCGCCGGACCACGGTCCCCAGTTGACGGCAAGGGCCGGAAGCCCCAGCGACCGGCGATAGTGGGCCATGGAATCGATGAAATGATTGGCGGCTGCGTAGTGCGCCTGTCCCTTGGACCCCCATACGGATGAAATGGAGGAGAAGCCGACGAAAAAGTCGAGCGGGACGTTGCGCGTGAGATGGTGAAGGACCAGGGTTCCCAGCACCTTGGGACGCAACACCGGCTCGAAGGAGCCGTATTCAAGATCGACCAGAGGACAGTACCCCGATGTACCGGCGGCGTGGACCACTCCCCGGAGCGGCCGGCCCGAGGAGCGGATCTTGTCCACCACCTCCGCCATGTCCCGTTCGCTGCAGACATCGGCCTTGACGGCTTCAATCTCCGCGCCGGTCTCCCTCAGCTCCTGGAGGGTCTTTCGCGCTTCAGCCGTCTCTCCTCTTCTGCTCGTGAGAACGAGGCGCCTCGCCCCCTGCTCGACCAGCCGCCGGGCAGCGTGCAGGCCGAGAGCTCCCAATCCGCCGGTGATGAGGTATGACCCCTCCGGATCGATCCTTGGAAAGGCATGGCTTTCCGGAGAGCGGCTTCGGGATGCGGGGACCGGGGCGTTCTCCAAACCCGGGACCGGGTCCGTCATCGCCGCATCGGAAGTCATTGCCGGGATCGAACACCTCACGAGCCGGGGCGCGTACCGCTCCTCCCCTCTCAGGGCGACGAGGTCTTCCCCCCCGGGACCCGTCATCTCCTCCAGCAGGACCGAAGCGGAGTCGGCTGCGGAACTCCTCGGGCACAAGTCCACCATCCCCCCCCAAATGCCGGGATGCTCCAGGGCGATCACCTTGCCGAAGCCCAGGAGAGGCGACTGGGCCAGGCCGCATTCCGGGCCGCATGGCGCTCCCGGCGCATCCCCGGCCTTCTCCTCTTCGACGG
>CAYOVG010000341.1:0-1517 GCA_964407285.1 uncultured Syntrophobacteraceae bacterium | reverse complement strand
CCGCCGTCTCTCCCTGATTTCCCGCTGTCTCCGTCCCTTCGGGCGGTCCCGTCCCCGCTCTCCCCCGAGCCCGTCGGCCCCACCCAGTAGCGCCGCCTCCGGAAGGGGTAGGTGGGAAGGTCCGCGCGGCTCCTGGCGTAGCCCCGGTCGAAGCCCCTCCAGTCCACATCCGCGCCACGAGCGTAGAGCTGAGAGAGGCTCTGGAGCAACTGCTCCCAGTCCGAGCGGCCCGGCCGCAGGCTGGCGAGCCACAGACCATAGCCGGGGGGAACGCACCGGCATCCCAGGCCCGCGAGCGCCGCAGAAGGACCGATCTCCACGAACACCTCGCACCCCCTGCTCCGAAGGTGCTCGATCCCCGATCCAAACCGCACAGGCTCCCGCACATGCCTCACCCAGTAGAGCGGGTCGGCCATGGCATCCCCGGAGCCTTGCCCGCTCACATTGGACACCACTTCCACCACGGGCGGGCCGTAGCGCGCCTCTCGGGCCAACCGCTCGAACTCCCCCAGCATCGGCTCCATCAGGTGGGAGTGGAATGCGTGCGACACGTTGAGTATCTTCGACCGAACCCCCTCCCGCTCCAGGGCCAGGGCCACCTCCAGCACCGCATCGGTCTCCCCAGAGACCACCGTAGCGTCGGGGCCGTTCACGGCGGCTATGCACACACTCCCGGCGAGGCGCTCCCCTATGGCTTCCCGCACCCGCTGCTCCCCCGCCCCCACCGCCACCATCTCCCCCCGGCGCGCCAGCCCATCCATCAGGCGGGCGCGGCCCGCCACCAGCTTGAGCCCGTCTTCCAGGCAAAACACTCCCGCCACGCATGCCGCCGCGTACTCCCCCACACTGTGGCCCAGCACGAAGGAGGGCTGCACTCCCCAGCTCATCCAAAGCTCCGCCAGGGCGTACTCCAGCGAAAACAGCGCCGGTTGCGCGTAGAGCGTCTCGTCGAGCAGCGAGGACCCGCTCCCCCGGCGCTCCGCATTCCCGCCGTCCCCTCCCGATCCCGATCCTTGGGGCGCTCCGCTTCCCTCCGGACCACCGTAGAGCACCTCCAGCAGGGGCCTCTCCAGGTACCCCCTCAGCACCCGGTCACAGCGCTCCAGCGCGGCCCGGAACACCGGCTGGGTCTCGTGGAGTTGCCTTCCCATTCCCGCGTACTGCGAGCCCTGCCCCGTGAACAGGAAGCAGACCTTGGGCCGTTCCGACCCGAGGGCGCGCCCCGACGCCCGGTTGGCGCTCTCCTCGCCCGAGATGAAGCCGGCGAGCCCCTCGCGCATCTCGGCCGCGCTCGATCCCGTCACCGCCAGCCGGTGGTTGAAGTGGGTCCTGCCCGTTCCCGCGCTGAAGCACACATCCGCCAGGCGGCGCGCCTCGTCTTCCCTGTCCCCCGCTCCCAGAGCGCCGGCTCCCAGCACCATCTCATAGCGCACCGCCAGTTCCCGAAGCGCTTCCTCCGTCTTCGCCGACACCGCCAGCACATGGCGCGGACGGTCCCTCAACCCATCCGAAGCGCC
>CAYOVG010000340.1:0-7623 GCA_964407285.1 uncultured Syntrophobacteraceae bacterium | reverse complement strand
GCTTTCCAGAACGCTTCCATGGAAGGCCATCTCCCGGGACATATCATCTTCTCGCGGAAAGGCGAAAGCACCCGTTCCATCAGGAACTTCCTCTCGAGTGCTTAAGACCCTTCATTTCAATAGTTTCAGCGCTTACTGATTTCTACATTCCACTATTCACCACGCGGTTACCCACCCCCCTGCCCCCAGCAGGTTATCCCACGACGCGCCTTCAGGGAGCGATATCCGCCCGTCACTCGTCCGCATGGCGCATATGAGATGATCAGCGGCGCCGTGGTTGAGATACCCCCGCCAAACTTGGATGGATTGGATTCCGCACAAACCAAAATCACTTTTGCGCACATTCCATTTTTTTCGAGCCTTTTGATTGCCTGCCGGGACAGAGCGCCGGCGCCGCGTTATCAGCATATATCAATCTTCGAAACGATTGCAAGGAGATTAGATCGCGCCTTTTGCTCAGGCGCTTCAGGCAGGGCGTCCAAAACATCCGTTGAAGTTTGCACGGTTTTTCGACCTGATTTATGCTCCACCACGAGCATGACGCCGCTGTCTTCCGCGCTCAGACTCCTTCCAGGAAGGATGCGTTGCTGTTTTCCCGAGACAACCCGGGTAACTCCGCTTTTCGGGGGAAGACCTGGCGAGGCCCGAGGCTTGCCCCCTTGCGCTTTTCGGTGGTTCCTGGTACTTTGGCGCTCTCGTTCGAGCGTGTCCGTCCAGCCTCCGGGAGCCGGCGTCTCCGGCAACCGGCGGCGGAATGCCGGTCAGGTTCCTCCACCCTTTTGGGAAACATGTGGCTCACACGAGTTTCACGGCTTCGGTTCGGAAGCGATTCCGAACCCCTGGCGGGTTATTCCGGCGAGGACGAGGCGCGCGCTGAAATCGTGGCTTTTCCACGGGAGAGAGCCGGCTTTCGCCGTCGGACGGACTCACTACTGTCTTCAGGAGCCCTATCAGTGCGCTTGTACGGTTGTTTCCTCCGATTCACCAGACATTTCACCAGATGTCGATTCAGATGTCGATCTCCCACGAGATGCCGGTCTCCCACGGCGACAATCCCTTCAATCACGATCATGTTAGCGATCGAGCAGACGTTGATTTACGATATCAGATATCTTTACTTATCTACTTAGATTCAAGAGGAATGTTGAATGAACGAGACAAAATTGGGAAATCCGGCTGTCGTTGGGCTCGCCGGCTTCGGCATGACCACTCTGATCCTTCAATTTCATAACCTCGGCTGGGTCGGCCTTGGCCCCGTACTCTGGCTGGGCCTGATGTTCGGAGGCAGCGCCCAACTGGTCGCCGGTCTCCTCGAATTCAAGACGGGCAACAACTTCGGTTTCTGCGCTTTTACCGGGTACGGAGCATTTTGGATTGCCTTGTGCTTTTATCTTATCTTTGGAACAAATCAAGAACTCATCAGCATTTATCCCGTGTTGAAGATGTCGGCCCACGATCTGGGAATATTCCTCATCGTGTGGACGCTTTTCACCGCCATCCTGTTCATTGCGGCCATGAAACATCATGGGACGCTCTCATGGATATTCCTTACCTTGCTCATCGGATTCATCGGGCTCGACATAAAGGAACTCACCGGCATCGCGGTATTCGGAACCATCGCCGCCTGGGACCTCATCATTTGCGCCTTGCTGGCCTGGTATCTCATGGCCCATGTGATTTTCGCGGAGGTAGGAATCAACTTGCCCCTGGGCAAGGCATGGATCAGATGATTCACCCTACCGCCGATGCTTTAACGGCGGCAGCGGCAGTACCTGATTTCACCTGATTCTCAACGCGCCCCGCCTGCCGCCCGCGGGCGGGGCATTTGAAGAGTGAAGAGGCTTGCGCCCCGTTTCGCGCTGTCGATCACATTGCGGAACGCAGATTTCACGCCGGACCGGCGCTCAGCAATCCGGTTGTTTCCAAATTTCCCATGCGGCCCTGACGGTGGTTCCCCTTCCAATCGCCGAATCAACGGAAAAAGTTCCCCCTGAAAGCTGTACCCGCTCTCGCATACTGCTCATCCCAAGTCCTCCCTTTCCGGAGACCGACGCCATCTCAAACCCGACCCCGTTATCGGTTATCGTCACCTGCATCGAATCATGCACTCTGCACAGTGAGAACTCGACGAGGTCCGCCCCGCTGTGCTTCGCGATGTTCTGGAAGGCTTCCTGGATAATTCTGAAGAGAACAATCTTAAGGTCCTCGGGAATCGCTTCTTCCTCCACCTCCAGGCGTCGCTTGAGTTCAATATCCGGATGAATGGATTCGAACTGTCCGCAAAACCAGCCGATGGCGGGAATGACCCCCAGCTCGTCGAGCATGGAAGGTCGTAGGTTCGCATAGATCCTCCTCGCCTCGTCCCTGGTGTACTGAACCATTGAAATCAAGTTCTCCACGGCTTCAGAAAGGTCCGCGCCGCTCCGCGCCAGTTCCCCGGCATGCTGAAGACCGTACTGGACCGCGCCGAGAGATCCTCCGATGCTGTCGTGAAGCTCGTGAGCGATCCGCTTCCGCTCCTCCTCCTGGGCCGAAAGAAGGCGAGAGGATAAGAATCTGAGCTGAGCCTCGGAATTCCTCAGCGACTCTTCGACCTGGCGGCGTTCGACAATCTCGTCCTGCATCCGTATGTTGGACTTCTCCAAAGCTTCCACCATCCGAGAAAGGTTTTCCCTGAGTTTGATCAATTCCGTATTTGCGACATTGATTCGCCTTGCGATAGTCAGCGTCAGCACAATGTAGAGCAGCGTCATGGCGCTCATGCCGTAGTAAATGTCGCCGCCAATGGCGAGGAAGCGAATTATCACGGGAACCAGCGCCGGTATGGTGAAAGCGATGAAGGCCGCAATGACGGAAGCGAATGTTCCGGTTGCGCCGGCCACCATCCCGCACAATACAAAGACGATAAGAATCTGGTGCGCCTGCGAGTTTACTGGAAAAAGGAATATACCCGCACACCCCCACAGGATTCCGGATAAACCGAGGCCGATAACCAACACCCTGGCGACCAGTGGCGCCTGGTCCGGCCGGAGCGCGGCCGGACGGTATTTATATAGAAATATCGATCGTATAAACGCCAGAAAGAAAGTCGCGGAAACCCATATCAACAAAATCTGATGCGAGATGACTTCCCAAAGCAGAATAACGAGGATGAAGGCGTTCAGAACGGTGGCCGTAACGGCAAAGGGCGCCAGCTTCAGAGTCTGTCTAACCAGTTCCACAAAAATGCGTTCTTTCTGAGTGACAGTATCCATTTTCCATCCTGGAGACGGGCAATTTCATTCTGTTCCACAACGGCGGTCCCAACGGCGGGACCTGCTTCGCCGGAGTTTTCCCCGTCGTCACACAAGAACTGAAGACCGGAGGCTCGGCGCTACAGCATTCCGGAAAGCTTCTCGTTCGGTAGACTCGTGTAACCGGAGCATTCCGGCGGATCAACATTCAAGTATAAATCGGGCAGCGAATTCGTAGCAATTCAAAACCGCGACTGCCGGGAATACCGGGGATAATGCCGGGGATTCACGCCCACACTCCGGCACTGTCGAGCGCAACCGACAGCTCACGGACCTTCCGGGCTTCCCTTTGCGCGCAGCCGTATCCGCGTCTATCGCTCGGTTCGTAATTCGTGAAAATTCGCACTCTATCCCCCACCAACCCGTAGCTGCGCCCCCCCGCGCTCTCCTGCTATCCGTCTCCACATCGAGATGCGGGAAAAGGCATTCATCGCGCGACAGGAATACGAATTAGCGGATTTACATGATTTAGACTGATTTTGAACCAGTTTAAGGAGATGCTCAAGTAGTGAATGAATTGGGAAGCTTTCGGTCCAGGCCCCGAAAGAGCGCCGGGGCTATACGAACTATGTTGGAAGAGGGAAGAAGATTTTGATTCGTTTCATCCTGGATTGCAGTGTTTCAGCATCCTGGTGATTCCCGCGCAAGCGCACAGGAGTTAACGCCAGGGGCCGCATGTGGAATACCGGCGGGGAGGGGTCGCGTTCCCGCCATGTGAGCCGAGGCGGGAACGCAACCCCTCCCCGCCGTTGCATACTTCCAGGCGCGCGTGAGTTGCGTTATGAAGGCCGGCCCTTCGCAGGGCCGCCGCAAGCCGATCCTTGAGTCAACGCCAATGCGCGGGAGCGGGCGTGGTTCCGTAAGTACCGCGAAGCCTTGCCTTGAACGGCGTCCGGCGGCGAACTGCCGATGAATTCACCTCAGCCCGTCATCGCCGTTGCCGGCCCGCCTCCGAACCATGCAACCAGGGGATACAGATCCGGCAGTACTCGAATCATACGAAGTCGTCTTCACTTCAATTTGAGCAGGTTATTGACGCCGCGCACGCCTTGGGTGGCACGGGCGATATTCTCCGCTTTCGCCCTTTGCGCCGGAGTATCGACGGCCCCGGTCAGGGTCACCGTTCCCTCGAATGTTTCCACGGATACGGCAAGACCGCTTACATCGGGATCATCCAGGAGTTTAGCTTTCACCTTGGTGGTAATGGTGGAATCGTCAACCACCTGCCCCGCGCTCCTGCCGGCCGGCGTCTGGCATCCCAGAAGTCCCGCAACGAGCACAAGGCATACTGCGACAGCCATGCGCCTCTTCCAATTCCACAAAGCCCTACTCATCAACCTTCCTCCCCTTGAACGTGAACTCGAAAAGAATGAATGTCGGAGCATCAAGCTCAGAATTACAAAAACATACATCGAAATACAATGACATGATGCTCTTTGCATTTGATAAACACGTCGCCGGGTCTATTCAAGTACCAGCACGCCGGACCCCTTGATTTTATCCTGTTTCAGGGCAAGAAGGGCCTCATTGGCTTCCCTTAGAGGAAACAGCCGTACATTAGGCCTTATGGGTATCTCCGCCGCAACTCGGAGCAACTCGACTCCATCCTCACGAGTATTTGCAGTAACGCTGTGGATATTCTTTTCGTAAAAAAGATGCCGTTCATAGTCCATCTCCGGAATATCGGTCATGTAGATACCGGCGAGGGCCAGGGTCCCTCCTTTGCGCAGGCGGCGAAGCGCTTCCGGAACGAGCGGTCCGGCCGGAGCGAAGATGATTGCGCTGTCGGTCATGACGGGCATCTCATCGGGGCGGTCCCCGGCCCACCGGGCCCCCAGTTCGAGCGCAAGCTTCCGGTGTGCGGGCGTCCTCGAACACACGTAGACGTCACATCCCCAGTGGACCGCAATCTGGATGACAATATGAGCCGAGGAGCCGAATCCGTAAAGCGCCAGTGAATCCCCCGGACGCACAAGGCCGCGCTTCAGGCTGCGGTATCCGATGATCCCGGCGCAAAGGAGCGGAGTCGCCTCGGTGTCGTTGAAACCTTCAGGGATCGCATAGGCGAACTCCTCGGAGACGACGGCGTATTCGGCGTATCCCCCCGGAGCGTGATAGCCCGTAAAGATCGAAGATTCGCAAAGGTTTTCCTGCCCCGCACGGCAGAATACGCACCGGCCGCAGGTATGCCGAAGCCATGCAATTCCCGCCCGGTCCCCGGCTTTGAACCGGGAAGCCCCCGGTCCCAGCCGATCCACCTCGCCGATGACCTGGTGGCCCGGAATGACCGGGCGGTTCAGGGGAGGGAGTTCCCCTTCGATCACGTGCAGGTCGGTACGGCAAAGGCCGCAACTTTTCACCTTCACTCTCACCTCTCCCGGTCCCGGCTCCGGGTCGGGAACGTCCATCCACTTCAACGGCGCGGTTTCTATCGGAGCGCATTTCTCGAGAACCATTGCCTTCATTTGAGATCCTCCTCGTATCAGTTTCCAGGTATCTTGCGGAGTCCTTGCTTTCCCCAACGATTCTGCTAATAATATCCCTAAACGAACAAAGATTGGCCGTCAATTCGCTTATCGCGGAAGGAGAAACCCCTTGCAGAACGGAAAACGACCCGGCGCCGCCGGCCAGGGGAGCGGGTGGAATCCGACCATCCTGCTTTCGGCGGTTTGCGCCGTCATCCTCCTGCTTCCCTTTGTCCTGATATTATCTCTTCACGTGCCCCCGGTCCAGAAGTCCGTACTATCCGCGGTCCTGAAGAGGGTGGAAAAAGATGCGAAAGTCCGCATCCGGTACGGCGACTTTCGCTGGTCCCCCTTTTCCAGCCTCCGGTTGACGGGACTGGAAGCGCAGTCCGGAGGAGAGAAGTTCCTGGAAACCGCTCAACTGGACCTGTCCTACGCATTCACGGCGAAACCGCCGTTCCTCCGGCCGGAAGCGCTCAGCCTTCAAAATCCCCACATACGGCTTGAAAAGGACGCTTCCGGCCGTTGGAGCATCCCCCGGGGCAAGGAGACGCCCCCTCCTCCACCACGGGAAGCGACACCCGGAAAGCCGGGGCCTGCAAGGGAACCGTTCTGGCTGAAATACCCGCTGCCCCGAGTGATCGTCAATTCGGCGACTATCGAGGGTTTTCAGGACGGGCAGCCCGTTTTGAAGATCAACGACATGACGGGGGAACTCGCCTTCAAGGTGGTCGAGGACCCGAAGGGCGAAGGGACGGGGGGCCGCAGGCTGACCATCGATCTCGAGCGATGGCGCGGCCGGGCCGTGCTGCCCGACTGGGGTGAGTGGGAAGTCGTGGCCGGCGGGAGTTTGAATCCCGAAGGACTCGTGCTGGATGAAGCCGTTGTCGATCTGGCCGGGAAGGGCCGCCTGTGCATAGCCGGGCGAATACCCTTCCGGGAATCCGGCGATGGCGCTTTCGCGCAGGTCCGGATGGAACCCCTCCATTGGGCGTCGTTTCCGGAACTGGCGCGACTGGTCCCCCAACTGGAGCAGGTGAACGGCGTGCTGGACGTTCGCAGGGAAAAGGGGGTCTGGTTTGTCGAACACCGGCTGGCGTCGAACCTCGGAAGCATCGATGGGATCGCGCAACTGGCCGACACGGCGGAGGGCGACGAGGAACCGGAGCTGTGGTGGTCCGCCCGTTTCGACGAAATCACGATTCCCGGTTCCATGGTCCGCGAACCCGCCGGCCCCGCCTGCCGAACCTCCGCATCCCGCCAAATTCCCCGAAACCGGTTCAAGGGAAAGTTCGAACTCGCTCTGCGGGGGAGCAGCCCGGAAACCATGCGGGGGCGGGTCGGTTCGGAGATCGGGCATTCCAACTGGGGAGAGGAAACCATCCGTTCCGGAAAGATCGACGCATCCTACGCCGGTGGAGTCGTCACCCTGAAGAGAGCCGATATAGTGAGTTCACTGGGCGCCTTTCACCTTTCCGGCATGTACGACATCAACGGTCTGTGGGACCCGCGGCATGAAGGTGAAATCGAGCTTCGACTCAGCGCCGAGAAAGCAAAACTGGAGGAGCTGTTCGCGGAAGCGGACCACCAGGTCCAGGGGGCGGCGGCGTGCCGGTTCCGCTATCCGGCGGGGCAGCTTCTCGACTGGAGGAAGTGGAGCGGAAACGCCGACGTACGGCTCCACGCTCCCCGCTTCCTCGCCGTCAACGCAACCGCCGGCCTGAAGGCCGAGTCCTTCGACATCAAGTACGCGCTGGACGTGGAATCGCTCCAGAAGCTTTCGGACATCCTTCCCGGCCGGCAGGTAAGGGGCTCCGTCAGATCCAAAGGATCGATCCAGGGAAGATGGCCTGAAATGACGTGGA
>CAYOVG010000339.1:0-7657 GCA_964407285.1 uncultured Syntrophobacteraceae bacterium | reverse complement strand
TCCTCTCCTCATACCGGACCGTCTTCTGCTTGCGCCGGTCCATTGTCGCCTCTATGCCGCTCCATCGTCTCCTCTGCGCCGCTCCCCCCTTTCCACCATGCCGATACGCCGACCATTCCTCTCCTCATGGCGACTCTCCTCATGCCGGAGCCCATCATGTCGGTCATATCAGGGCCAGGATCGACCGGAGCCTCTCGGCGGAAGCGGTCAACACGGCGATGTGCGCCACGTCGCCCTTCCGAAAGACCGTCTCCGAAGAGGGAAGAAAGGTCTTGCCTCCCCGGCTGACGGCGACCACGTGGACTTCACCGGGAACGGCGATGGAGTTCACCTTGCGCCCGTGCAGGAGCGGCGGCAAATCCACTTCCACGATCTCCACCTCGCCGCCCCCCAGGCTCAGAATCGAATCCAGCTCCGAATAGGAAAGGAGGTCGGCGAACCGGTTGATCGCCCAGGAGACCGGCGCGACGATCTGTATCCCGAGCCTTCGATACACTTCGACTTTACGGGGGTCGTAGAGACGGGCGACAACCCTCGGCACTTGAAAGACCAGCCGGGCGAGGCGCGCCACGACCACGTTCGCTTCATCGCTGTTCGTCGCCGCGGCCAGGCCGTCCGCGTGTTCGACGCCGGCCCCGAGGAGCACTCCCCGGTCGAAGCCGTTCCCCACGACCGTTTCGATCGAAGGAGCGTGGGCCGGCTGCTCCAGCCGCTCCATCGCCTCCCGGTTCCTGTCGACGAGCGTGACCGTGTGGCCGCGCCGGGCGAGCACGAGCGCCAATCCCGCTCCCATCCTCCCGCAGCCGATAACGATGAACTTCATGGACCACCTCCCTGGCGTTTCCTTCGCTCCCGGAAATTCAGCAAAAACTTCCTGCACTCGTCGGCAACCGGCAGCAACGGCGCCCACGCGAACAGGAACAGCCAGTTTTCCGGGGGGAAAGCCCGCGTCCCGATGATTTCCTGCATAAAGGGCGCGTAGACGATCGCAAGGACGATCACCAATTCGCTGACGATGCCCACCCACAGCAGCCGGTTGCCGAACAGGCCGGCCCGGAACGCCGAGACGCGCTCCGTGCGCTGAGCGAACAGGTTTCCGATCTGAGTGGTCACGACGCAGGCGAGCGCCATGGCGGTTGCCGACTCGTACAGCGGGCCGCTCGACGGCAGATCCAGCCATTGCCCCCGGAACCCGTGGGTCCAGTACTGGAAGTAGAATGCGGCCATTACCGCCAGGCTCTGGAGCGGCCCCAGGAACAGGTAGGCGCGAACCAGCAGGGAGGGCGTGATGACGTGTTCGTTCAGGCTGCGCGGAGGTTTGTCCATGATGCCCGGTTCGACTCTTTCGGCCCCCAGTCCGAGGGCGGGAATGAGGTCCGTGCCCAGGTCGACGGCAAGAATGTGCATCACGTTGAGGGCGAGCGGAATGCGGGCCCGGCTGAGGGCGAAGAGGATGAACGGGACCGCTTCGGGCGTGTTGCTCGTGAAGATGTAGGTGGTGAATTTCTTGATATTCGCGTAAACCGCCCGCCCCTCTTCGATGGCGTTCACGATGGAGGCGAAGTTGTCGTCCGTGAGGATCATATCGGACGCCTCCTTGGCCACGTCGGTCCCGGAAATGCCCATCGCCACGCCGATGTCCGCCTTCTTGAGCGCCGGAGCGTCGTTTACGCCGTCTCCCGTGACGGCCACCACGTGCCCCGACTGCCGGAGCGCGGAGACGATGCGAAGCTTGTGTTCTGGGGCCGCCCTGGCGAATATCGCCTCCCCCCGCAGAACCTGCTCCAGGTCCTCATCGGTCATGGCGTCGAGGTCCGCGCCGCTCACGATACGGGGGTCCTCGCCCCGGATGATGCCGATCCGGCGGGCGACGCTTTCCGCCGTGAGGCCGTAATCCCCGGTGATCATGACGATCCGGATTCCGGCCCTGCGGCACTTCTCCACGGCTTCGCGGACTTCCGGCCGGGGCGGGTCCATCATGGCGATGAGCCCGAAGAAGGTGAGGTCCCGTTCGACGGCTTCAGGGGTGTAGTCCGGGAGGCCGGCGGCCGCGCGTCCTTCGCCTTCGGGGAGAATGGAGCGTCCGGCGACGGCAAGGACCCGCAACCCCTGGCGGGCATAGGCGTCGTTTGCATCCATGATCCGGCTGCGCCGCGATTCATCCATCTGCTGTTCGGTCCCGTCGGCGAGAACGCGGGTACACAGGCCGAGCACCTCCCCGGGAGCGCCCTTCACGTAGACCGTCACGGCCCGATGAATGGTGCTCATCCGTTTGCGCCGGGAATCGAAAGGCAACTCCCGCAGTCGCGGCGTCTTGCGCTCCTCCGCCTCCAGGTCCAGGCCGGCCTTTTGCGCCAGAACGCGAAGAGCGCCTTCGGTCGGGTCTCCTATGACCGTCCATCGGGACCGCTCGCCGTCCGGGGGCAGCAGCCGGGAATTATTGCACAGCCCCGCGGCCGTCAGGAGCTTGCGCAAATCCCCGCTCGCCCGGGCATTACCTCCGACACTTCCTTCGATACCCCCTCCGGCGTCAACCCCGGCGGCGCTCTCCGGGAACGAAACCGATGCGCCGGAAGCGTCCCGAATCCGCCCCTCCGGGGAATAGCCGGTTCCCGTGACGCTCAGCGCTCCGCCGCCCGCAAGCCGGATCTCCCGGACGGTCATCTCGTTCTGGGTGAGCGTCCCGGTCTTGTCCGTGCAAATGACCGAAGTGCACCCCAGGGTTTCCACGGCCGACAGGCGCTTGATGAGCGCGTTTCGCCCTGCCATGCGCTGCACGCCCATGGCGAGGGAGAGCGTCACCGTCGGGAGAAGGCCTTCCGGCACGAAAGCGACGATCATCCCCATTCCGAAAATGAAGCTCTCGGCCAGGTCGACGCCGGCAAAGGTCACCGCCAGCAGGAAGAAAACGGTCCCGGCGCAAACGGCGATGGCCGTGACCATTTTCGTCACCCGCTGCATTTCCTTCTGGAGGGGGCTGAGTTCATCCCCCAGGCCCTGGGTGAAACCCGCAATCCTGCCGAATTCGGTTTCCATGCCGGTAGCGAAGACCACCCCCTTGCCGGTCCCCGAAACCACGCTCGTTCCGGCGAACGCGATGTTCGGGATTTCGATCCGCGCCAGGCCGTTTCCCGCAACTGCGTCGTTTGTCTTGCGCACGTGCAGGGACTCCCCTGTCAGAGTGGATTGGTCCACGCGCAGTTCGGCGGCCTCCACCAGGCGCGCATCGGCCGAGATGCGGTCTCCTTCCGAAAGAAGGATGACGTCTCCCGGCACGAGTTCCACGGCCTGGACCCGCTGCACCGCGCCGTCGCGAAACACGCGGGCATACGAGGGGAGCATCCGGCGCATGGCTTCCGTGGCCCTCTCGGCCTTGAATTCCTGCCAGAAGCTGAAGGCGCCGTTGATGAGGTTGACCATCCAGATGGAGACGGCCAGTTGGGGCATGCGGGCGATGAAAGCCACCAGGCCGGCGATCCAGAGCAAAACGGCCATCAGGTGGATGAAATTGGCGAGGAACTTGACGAGCAGGGACTTGCCCTTGATCTCCCTGATGTTGTTGGGACCATACCGTTCCAGGCGTTTCGCGGCCTCTTCGCGGCTGAGCCCCCCGGGGCGGGCGCCCAGTGCGGCGTAGACTTCCGGGGCGGGTATCGTTTCGATTGCCGCCGAGGGACCTTCCCGATTCTCTCGATCCACCGAGCCGACCATGGGTTTTAAGCCCTCTTCAGGGGAAATGAAGGCGCTGAGGAACCGATCCGCGATCTATCGCGCCACGGTCCGTTGCGCTCCGTCCGGCAGCCTTGCGGCGGCTTCCGGCCGCAAGGGCGCGAAGCGTTCCACAAAGCGCCGCGGCGAGCGGTTAAAGTGGATTATACGCCATAGTATTGAATTGATAAAGAGCCACTTGCGCCCACCGGCAAACAGCGCGCCGCAACCCGGCGTGAGTTCGTCAGCCCTGAGTTCGTCAGCCCGCGCGCGTTGTGATTCGACAGGATTGACGGGATGATCGGGATTGACGTAACTGGGAATTGGAATTGACCGGACAGGAAGCCGGCCCGTTAATCCTGCAAATCCTGTCGATCCCGTCCAAGAGAAGACGGGAGAACGAGCGACGAAAAGTGTGGCCCGTTGCCGCTCAGGAACGAAGGGTCGCGGCGAGGCGCAGTGGATTGGCGAGGAGGTCCAGGGCATCGAGTACGTTTGTCGTCACTATGTCGGCGGCGAGCACGGCCCGGGCCGATGCGCCTTCGGCCTGTATCACGGCGATGCCGAGGGCGGCGGTCTGAAGCATCAGCACATCGTTTCGTCCATTTCCGACACAGGCGCAACGTTCGTTGCCCAACTGGGCGGTATAATCGGCCTTGGCCCGCGCCTGCTCTTCCTTCGGTATGACGAAGAGCTGACATGGAACGCCCGAAAGCTCCCGTGCGACGCTCCCGAAAGTGTCCGCCGTCAGCACGTGAATATCGACGGACCTCGACAATGCAGCCAGCCGTTCCCTCACGCCTCCGATGAGCCGCCCATCGAAGGCGATTGTCCCGTTGTAGTCCAGGACCAGGTGCAGCAGGTTCAGTTTCCCCTGCCCCGGTATGGTTATTTCGATCATTGCGTTGGTTCTCCTCCATCAGGTAATCAAGGCTGAGGCCGGGGAGAATTCATCTTCCAGGGCTCCATATTCCGCCCGATATTCCTTACCATTGATATTCCATATCATTCATCCATATCTTCGCGCGACTTGCGAACTCCGGTCATTCCAACGCCTCCCCGGCCATCCGCCGCCCTCCTTCGGCCCACTTCAAAGCCGGTTCAATTTCCCGGCGTGTTTTTCGCAACCTTTCGTGCTTTTCACGGTTCGAGCCCTCAAGCCGCGGCCCTCCGGCTCCGCCCGTAGATAGCCGCGCCGAGGGCGCCCACCATATCGGGCGTCTCGGGTACGAGGAGCGTGCGGTCGAGCTGTTCTTCGAGGAGCCGCCGCACGCAGGCGTTGTGGGCCACGCCCCCCGCGAACACGAGAGGCGGTTCGGTCCCGACGCGGCGGAGCATCGCGACCGTTCGCTGCACGATGGCCAGGTGGAGCCCCATCGCAATATTCTCCGCCCGTTCCCCGCGGGCCATGAGGGATGTGGCCTCGCTTTCGGCAAAGACCGTGCACATGCTGTTGATCCGGATGCGCCTGTCGGCCTCCAGGGCGAAACTCCCGAAGGATTCCAACGGCGCCTGTAGCGCCGTCGCCATGAACTCCAGGAACTTTCCGGTCCCTGCCGCGCAGCGGTCGTTCATCTCGAACTTCGCGACTTTGCCGTTCGGCAGGAGCGAAATGACCTTGGTGTCCTGGCCTCCGATGTCGAGGACCGTACGGGCGTCGGGAAAGAGGAACCGCGCCCCCAGGGCGTAGGCCTGGATCTCGGTGATGGCGACGACGCGCTTTTGTCCCCACTTCCTGGAATCCGCTAAGAGCTTCCTGCCGTATCCGGTGGCGACGACCGTCTCAATGTCGCCCTCGACCTGCGCCATGACCTTCTCGCATTGGGCGAGAGGATCGAACGTGGTGGGCGCCTTCACCTGGTAAGCGGGGCCGTTGCCGTTCATCAAGACAAGTTCTATGGACCGGGACCCGATATCGATCCCGGCGACGATTTCTTCATGCTGCATATTGCCCGACATTCTCCAAATTGCTCCACGCGCTTTCCGGTTCATTCCTTACATTACAATACCTCAGCGGATCATCTCCGCGAAGGCCTCCACGCGAGTCTTGAGCTGCTCGACATCCTCCATGCCGTAATCGGTTTCGATGGAGAGCATCGGAACGCCCGCGGCGCTGAGCGCCTTTTCCACTTTGAAAGCCTCGATGGCGTAGGGCTGGCAAAACGACAGCGCGTAGTGAATGACGCCGTCCACCTTGAGTTCTTCGGCCATCGCCACGATATTTTCCATACGTTCCGTATTGGGCGTGAAGCAGGCGCAATCGATGCGCATGTAGCGGTCCACGACGGCGTCGAGGAGTTCATCCATGCTCTCGCCGCTCTCATCCACGAGGTCCCTGATATTGCGGGTCCCGATACAGGATTCCTCGCCCACGATAACGGCCCCCGACGATTCCACGATGTACGGAAGCTTCCAGTTGGGGACCGCCATCGGACATCCGGAAAGCATGAGCCTGGGGGCGCCCGCAGGCGCGATTCCCTCTCCGGCCTTCACACGCTCCTCGAGTTCGTCGCAGAGGCGGTCGATCATCCGGGTGAACCGCACGGGATCGTCGTAGAAGCTGACCTGGTTGATGAGCAGGACATCGCGCCCGGAGATGGGAACGGGGCTTGCCGCCCTCAGCGCGTTCAGCCGCCGGAGCGCACGGCGCTTTCCGTTGACGAGCTTCACCGCATCGCGCAAGTCGTCGGCCGTGATGGTCTTCCCCGTTATCTCCTCGACCCTGTCCTTGAAGCGCAGCACCTCGGTCCGCCACAACTCGCGGTCGCATGCGTTCTTCATCTGGGGAATTTCCATAACATAGACCGGAGCATGGTCGGCGAAGATCTCGTACGCCTTCTTCTTGCCGTCGCAGGTGGTCTCGCCCACCACGAGGTCGCACGATTCGATGTACGGACAAAGCCTGGAGAGCTTGAATCCCACGAAAGACTTGATGAGAGCGCACGTGTTCCTCGGGAGGATCTTCTCCGCGGCGTCTTTTCCCGCTTCCGCGCCGGCGCAAAGGCCGACCTGGACCCCGCCGGCGGCGAGCACGATCTCCTCCGGCACGAACACGCAAAACGTTCCGATGATCTTGCGTCCCTGCGCCTTTGCTTCCTGGAGCTCCTTGATCCGGAGCCCGTGCACTTCCGACAGGACGAAGTCGAGATACTCCATCCCTTTGAGCCGTCCCGACTGGCTCAGGTAGATGTCGCCGTAAAATTTGCCGAGAACCTCGAGGAGGCCCGCATGGGCGTCCAGGTCCAGGTTCAGTTTCTCCCACATTTCGTCGTAGGGCGTCGTCATAATCAATGCAACCTCCGGATTATTTTAGTGTTTTTCTGAACGCGCTTGACGATGGCCGCGTCTGCCGGCGCTGTGCATGGTAATGTGGGCATGGCCTATTTATCAAATAGGTAATTTGAATACATCCGGCAAAAAGTATAGGTCTTGTGAAATCCCTTTGCGCTTTTCGTGTTTCCCGCGTCTTTCGTGGTGGATAAACTTCGGGAGGCGCGCGGAAAGTCCGTCACGCCGTCCCGTCATTTCCTTTCGCCCGCGCGTCCCTGTGCATCGCCGTTCAGCTTGTAGCCCAACCCGTAGACGGTGCCGATCACCTGCCGCGCCGGGAGGTGTTCCGCGATCTTCTTTCTCAGGTTCTTGATATGGGAGTCGATAGTCCGGTCGTAGCCCTCGAAATCGTACCCCTGCACGATGCCGATCAGTTCGTTGCGCGAGAAGATCCGGTTGGGGTGGCTCATGAACGTCTTCAAGAGGTTGAACTCACAGGGGGTCAGCTTGAGTTCGTTTCCACCGACGAACACCTGGTGCATATTCTGGATCAGGGTGATTTCGCCGGCCACGAGCATCTTCTCGTCCCTGGGGGCGTAGATCCTCTTGAGTACGGTCTTCACCCGCGCCACGACCTCCCTCGGGCTGAACGGCTTGCAGATGTAGTCGTCGGCCCCCA
>CAYOVG010000338.1:0-7657 GCA_964407285.1 uncultured Syntrophobacteraceae bacterium | reverse complement strand
GACTTCTGTGCCCTTTGACCGTGGCGCGTTCGAAAAAGGATGGATTGTCGAGTATTGGGTGCGAGGCTTCTTCGCCTTCGATCTTTTCAAAATCGACATGGCTCAAAAGGATGGTCTTTTCCCCGGCATGAATGAAAAATATCCTGGCCTTTCCATCAGAAGTGACCTCCATTACCTTGCCTAACCCCCAGTCGGGCATCTTGGGGTGTCGCAGTTTGTCTCCGACTTTAATCATCTTGTATCTTACCTCCCCCTGAGCATTCACATTGGACACACACGCCGAACGTGCCATAGCGTCTGGACGACGGGTACCGGCTCTTCAACATGCCGCGGAGAATCAGCTGAATGCTTTTCTCACCTACTTCATTATGCAGTTCTCCACTTTCTGCGGCCGCTTGTGAGTCGAATTCGCTGCGCTGCACCTTGCCTTCTCCGTAGTACTGCCGGATATATCCGAACGCCTTGTCGAACAGATGCGTATTCTGGACAGATCATCGCCAAGCAGAGAGTTCATGTTGTCAATGATTTTCATGGGCCGGACTCCTTTTTGTTGTCTTCAGCAGCCCCGCCGGCATTGAAGGGCTCAATCTTTCGTCTCTTACAAAACCGCGCAAACTGCCGCTGCGCCAGCTTGGACGGCGCCGTCTTGCCGTTTTCCCAGCGGTTGACCGTCGCAAAACTCACCCCGAGGGCGTGGGCCAGTTCCTCCTGGGACAATGCCAGTTGCCGCCGGACTTCCTTGACCGTTGCCGGGAAATTCTCGAGGCGGATCATGGCCATTGCGTATCACCCACAGATTGAACCAGTCGCAGCAGGCCGGGCGCGACGTTCCACTGGTGGCCGTCGTCGGTGGCAATGCTGACGGTCTTCTTGTTGAGGCGCAGCACCACGCCTTCCAGCATGCGGCCGTCCGGGGCCTGGAAGCCGACCCGGTCGCCCCGGGTGAAGCTGGTCATCAGCGTGGTGGCGCGGGCCTGGGAAATGAGCTTGAGCCGCTCGACGATGAGGCGGTTGAGAAAGAGCAGATCTTCTTCACCCAACCGCTTGATCGCCTCAACGGCGGAAACGCGGTCGATAATCTTGACGCTGCCGGGTTTCATGATTGCGCCTCGTTTTTGAGCGCCTGCAAAAGCGGCAACAGCTCGGGCACGTCATCGCGGATGATGCTCCACAGGATGTCGTCGTCGATGCCGAGATAGCCATGGATGAGGCGGTTGCGGGTGGCGATGATCATTCGCCAGGGAATCTCAGGGTGGGCGGCGCGGACGTCGTCCGGGATGTGGGTGGCGGCTTCGCCGATCAGCTCAAGGTTGCGCAGGGTGGCGTCATAGGTCAGCCCGCTCGCCACGAAACCGGCCTGGTCGAGTCCGTCGGTGTAGGTCAGCACCTTCCCGGCAAAGTCGATCATGTCATCAAGGTAAAAGCGCCATTCGCGCTGGCTGGCATCAGACATTGACCTGCTCCTGTTCGATGTAGGGGCGCAGCTCCGGCCGCAGGGCCTTTTCGGTGACCAGATCGACCGGGCAGCCGAGCAGATCCTCCAGGTAAAATTGCACGCCGAAATAGCGCTTGGAGGTGGCCGGGCCGTCGAAGGCCACCAGCACATCGACATCACTGCCGCTGGTCGCCGTGTCGCGGGCAGTGGAGCCGAACAGGGCCAGCCGGGTCACGCCGAAACGGGCCTGCAGCTCCGGCTTGCTGCGGCTCAGCAATTCAAGTGCGCGCTGTCTATTCATCGTTCAACCTCCACGGGTCGTTCCGTCTCCTGAGCAGTTGCGCACCGGAAAACGCCGGGGGCGCATGAGCGCCATTCAAACCTATCCGATAATATAACATCTGCTATGCGGCGTGCAACTCAAAAGTCAAGGGAGTTCCGACAGATTCAAAATCGTTCCGGAGAATGGGGGTGAGAATGCGGAGAATCTTGAGGCGCAAGAGAAGCGGGGTATGACGGACTTCCCGAAAAGGGAGTGAACAGGGTGAAACCAGCCGCCTTCGGAAGACGGCGCACGCCTTGGAAGACAACGGAAAAACGAAACCCGTCCAGCAACCGGACTTGGTTAGTGGACGGGTCTGTCTTTTTTAAAATGGTGGAGCTGATGGGGATCGAACCCACGACCTCATGAATGCCATTCATGCGCTCTCCCAGCTGAGCTACAGCCCCAGTGGAAAAGTCTATCTACCATCCCATGGGACATCTGTCAAATGGTTTTCCGGCATTTCCGTCTTGGGATCCCTATTCCTCCTTGCACGCGGAAGGCGCTCGTCCTCCGCAGCCCGGGCAATCCCCTCCTCTTCCACGGGCGACCCCGTACCACCGACTTGTCCTCAAGAACGAAAAACGGAACCATTTTCGCCAAAAAAAGCTTTTCCCGAGCCTGCGGCCATGGTATGGTGAATACACGGTTTATTGTATCCAAACATCAGGATCTTATTCCGATCCGCCGTCCTGGACGAATTCAGTTTCCGGACACTCACCCGAGTCCTGGAGACCGGAAGACGGCAGGTCGTTCCGGCGAGACGAACCATGGGTATTCAAGCCGTCCTCTCGAGAATATTCTTTCCGTGGCACCATCGGGAGCAGGACTCCGACCACCGGCGTCAGGATCGGCAACCGGAAGCGGATTCCGCCCGCGGCGAGTTCACGGCCCAAAAGCTGACCGTGGATATCCGCGTGGGCGGGTTCAATCTCCAGGTTCAGCGTGCGCGTCTCAACGGCCGGTTCCCGGAGCACGGGGCGCCGAGTTTCCGGGAACCCGCCGCTCCGGCGCCGCCCGCTTCTTCCACGGAAGTTCCACTCCCAGAGATTTCCGGGAACGCTCCTCCTCTTCCCTCCGAGGCCTTTTCGCTTCAAACCTGGCTCGCGTGTATCGAACATCTCTATACAAAGCTTCACGGCCTCGTTTCCCGGATAGAGGCCATCGAGTCCCGAATCGGAGCTTCTTCCGAAGCCCGCAATCCCGTGAACTCCGCCCCCCACCCCGGAGTTCTGTTGGAAAGCCGGATGTCGCAGGAAGGATACGACCGCGACGCCCTTCGGAACGCCTCCGTGTCCGCGGGAAACCTCTCCGCATACGCCGAAGCCCCCGCGCCGGCTCCACTCGGGCACGCCTACGTGAATATCACGGCCTGACAGGCTGTTCAAAAACGCGATCCGCTTTCACGCCTTTGGCGTGACGCTCCATCCTTCGTCCTTGCGGCGTACGGGTTGTACGCCTCATTCCTCAGGATTCGCGCGCCTTACATCTCATCGTTTTTGAACAGCCTGCCCGCAATACGGGTTATCAACGGGCTGGTGAGCTTCCCCCCTCTGTTTTCCATGTCGATGCACAGGATCTTGGGCCGGAAGGGCGGCGGTGGCCGGGATGGAACCCCTGAAAGCGAACGCATCGGTAGTGTTCCGCGGCCGGTTCGGAAGGGATCGGTTCGAAAGGCGGCGATGGAAAGGTTACACCCGGATGTTCAGAAGGGATTCCCAGTTGTCATCGGCGGCTCTCAAGACCTGCACGTTGGCGGCGTAGGCCCGCCGGGTCAGCGTCATACGAAGCAGTTCTTCCGCCGGATCCGCCCCCAGGGACGCGGTGTCCATTCCCGAGAGGGGCGACGCATCCGGGAGCGCGGTGCTTTGGGAACCGCGGACCTTGGCCTGAACCCCTCCGCTTCGGATTTCCTGGAATTCCACACGGGATTTCTCGAATCCTTCGGTGAGGAGGTTGGCCACATTGTGGGCGGTAACCGCCGCCTGTGAGCCCAATGCCGAAAGGGCCGAAACCGCCGCATGCATGCCTGAAACCATATTTCCCTCCCCGTGGGGCCTTACGGCGAACCTCGACGCTTCGCCGGCATCCCTGTTGCACGTCTTTGGAATAGATCGGCACAAGGCCGCCGGTTCTTGAACGATAATCCACACGATGACCGCATGCTTCGCGTAAAAGAAGGCAAAGCCCGTGTCCGGGCTCTCATCGGCCTCGGTTCCGGCGTATCATGGATTACCGCTTGAAAGCCGCCCCCGATTCGGATACGTTCCGTTCTGGAGCCGCCGGGTCGGGTTTCCCATCGGTTTCTCCCGGAAGGCGGATCGTTCCACGGCCCTTTCTCTCATGGCGCGCCGCAGAGAGAGGATGATGTCGGCCCACGCCGGGAAGAGCCCCTTCCTGATGACCTTACTACAGGAGACGGTCTTGACGGATTTGTATCGAACCATTCAAACCATAACCGAAACCATTCTTTCCGGAGTCCCGCTCGCCGAAACAGACGCCGAAAGGCTCCTGGACCTGGATCGCCCCGAAGAGATTCTGTTCCTGCTCTCCTGCGCCAATCGCGTGAGGAAGGCCGCTTTCGGAAACCGAGTCGAGTTTTGCGCCATCGTCAACGCCAAGTCCGGAAAGTGTTCGGAGAACTGCGCCTTTTGCGCCCAGTCCTCCCATCACCGGACCCAAGCCGCCACGTATCCTTTGATGTCCGTGGAAGCCATGGTGAATGCGGCGCAGAAGGCGCGGGAACAAGGGGCTCGCCGGTTCAGCATCGTCACCAGCGGCAAGGGGATCTTGCGGGGCCGGGAATTCGACGTCATTCTGGAAGCCGTTCAGGCCATTCGGGAGGATGTGGGGCTCTTATGTTGCGCATCCCTGGGTCTCCTGGATGCCGGCCAAATACGCGCCTTGAAACAGGCCGGCGTGTCCAGGTACCACCATAACCTGGAGACGGCTCGGAGCCACTTCGGACAAATCTGCACCACGCATCACTACGACGAACGCCTGGAAATTCTTCGCCTGTGCCGCGCGGAAGGCCTGGAAGTATGCAGCGGCGGCATCCTGGGTATGGGGGAGCGCAGGGAACAACGTCTGGAACTGGCGTACGCCTTACTCAGAGAAGACGTGGAGTCCGTGCCCATCAACATCCTGAATCCGATTCCGGGGACCCCGCTGGAACGAACGCCCGCCATGAAGCCCCTGGAAGTCCTTCAAACCATCGCCGTGTTCCGTCTTCTCATGCCGCGAACCGAGATCCGGACCTGCGGAGGCCGCGAGGCGGCGTTGAGAGGCCTTCAACCTTTGATGTTCACGGCGGGATGCACCGGCGCCATGATCGGCAATTACTTGACCACCCAAGGGCGCTCACCCGCCGAAGATCTCCGGGACGCAGCCGATCTGGGTCTCGGATGCCTGGGGGTCGACGATGCGTTTTCCGACCCGGACTCCCCTTCCCCCCTCCCTATAGCTGCGAGGGATTGACCGGGAGAGAATTTCCGGACGCGGGCAACGCTCTATTTCAACAAGGTTGTCGGAAGTAACCGGCTCCTGGAGGGCCCATCCATGACATTTCCCATGCCCGAAGGGGAATCCATCCGGAAAGCGGTCCGGTGGATTTCAGAGAAACGGGAGGAGCGCCCCCGCCCTTCCTTGGTGACTCTCATCGAACAAGCGGGGCAAACGTTCAACCTATCCCCGAAAGAATGCCATTGGCTCTTTGACTTCTTCTCCAAGCCCGGATCCTAGCAAGCCGCCGCTTTCCAAGTCTCCCGCCGCCCGCCGTCTGGAATCGAAATCGTGCTTCCACCCGCATGTCGTTGCCGAGCGCGTTCGGGACACCTCGCGACACCCCCGCTTCCGTACACTCTTCTTCTGAGAACGTTTTCCGCGCACCGGGTTTTCCCAAGATTCGACGGCGATCCGGGGATCTCCCATCCGCGTCCGATCCGGACGAATACACGGCCGAACCCGGATACCATGTACGGAGGAATCCGCTTCCTTCCACTTCAAGTACACACTTGTAACCCACTTGCGGCTTATGTAACCAAACGGGGAGGTCAGTAACAATCCCCAAAGACACATGTTGTTTAATATCCATAGGTTATCAGGCCATATGCCGTCGCCCGCCCACTGGCTTGCCGGTTGCATATACCCCAGTGCAATCAACCAACCAATCAAGGGGCGAACATCATGGCCGATTATACTTCCTCTAAAATGCGAATGCGCATCGCAGCCGTCGTCTTTCTCGTGGCAACGGCTCTGGCGTTTCCCGCAAACGCCGCCGTGGATCTGTACACCGTTCAAAACGCCGTGGAAGAGCAGGGGTTCAAATGGGTTGCCGGCGATACCCTGCTCGGGCTGCTTTCCCCCCAGGAACGCCGGGGGTATGCCGGGCTGAATCCGATTTCCAAGAAAGAACACGGGGCGGCTCCGCTGTGGGCGCCCGCCGGCGCCTCGATCCTCCCGGAAAGGTTCGACTGGCGACACGTGAAAGAGACCTGTTGGATCGGGCCTCCGGACGATCAAATGGGAGATCCCGTGAGCCATGCCCTAAGCGCGGCCAACAATCTGGGAGACCTTATCCGGATTGCACAGAGCGATCCCCAGGCGTGGCTGCCGCTTTCCCACGAATCACTCCTGGCGCCGCCCTGTGCTCCCGGTTCCCTGGTTTCCGTCCTCGATTACATGGTGGACAACGGAATACCTGTGGAGGGTTCCGGTCTGTCACTGTCCGCGGGTCTGACGGGCTGGGAATGGGTCACGTTGGACTGGGTGGATGTGGAAGCCATCAAGCAGGCGGTGAGGCAAGGGCCCGTGATCACCACCATGCGCGTGTTCGAGGATTTTCTGTTCTATCAAGGCGGCATTTATGAATCTCTGGGCATGGGCTACCTCGGGGAGCACGTAGTTCGCATTGTCGGATGGGACGACGCCACCCGCACCTGGATCGTGCAGAACAGCTGGGGCGAAGAATGGGGCGAAGGCGGATACGCCTGGATGTACTGGGACGATCCCGTCACTCAGTTGGGCCGATACACCGTGATCCAACATGCTCGTGTTTCCCTGGACAAGCACGTAGGTTCGAAGGTCTCCGAGGCATCCTCATCCCTGAACGCCGCTTCCACCGCATGGAAAAAGGTGGGTGCATCCCCTTGGACCGACGGTTCCGGTGAGGGTGAGGAAACGCTGCGGCTGCAGGCGTCTTCCATGAATCCCCAAGTCCTTCCGGATCCCCTGGCCCTGCTGGCATGGGACGCATCGGAAAGAGCCACGAAGTACCGCTTGGAAGTAAATACAAGCCCGGACTGGGACCCCGCGGGTCGAGTGGTCTACTTCGAGGATCTGGGTAATGTGCTGACCGTGGAAGTGACGGGCATTCCCCGTGGAGTGGTCTGCTATTGGCGGGTCTGGGCCGGAAACGATGCCGGATGGAGTGAACCCGCCGAGGGGCCTTCCTTCATGGTGGAAAACGAACCCGAGCCCCAGCCGCAGCCGGAGTCGCCGACCCTTCCCGCGGTTCCCTATGATTTGAACGACGACGGCGTGGTGGATATTCTGGACGTCATGATCGTGGCGGCTTCTTGGAACACGGTCCAGGGAGACCCCGAATACAATCCCGTGGCGGACTTGAATCAGGACGGAAGAATCAACATTCAGGACATCCTGCTCATCGCCACCCATTGGAAAAGGAAAAAATGACTCATAACAGCCCCTTGATAAACAGTATGACGGTCAGGCCGGTCAAAAGCGATGAGATGCAAGGCGGGCGAATCCTGAGGATTGAGGCTTACATCCGGTACGCGGCAATGACGAAGGATGAAGCCGAACGACGCAGATCACGTTTTTCAACGGTATATGGCCCAGCCCCGGAGTCAAGAGAAAGAGTTCTGAGACAGAAATGGTTG
>CAYOVG010000337.1:0-7687 GCA_964407285.1 uncultured Syntrophobacteraceae bacterium | reverse complement strand
CACGGTCTTTGTCGGAAACCGGCGGTTCATGGAGTCCAATGGAATGCAAGTGGGTCCGTCGATGAACCGGGAGGCCGGCTCCAGGGAGGAAAAGGGGCTTACGGTGATCTTCCTCGGCTGGAATGGACGGGTTCGAGGAATATTCGTCTTCGGCGACAGGCTCAAGGAAGGCGCGGAGAGGTTGATCCCGGAGCTTCATTCGAGAGGGATCGCAACATGGATGATTTCCGGGGACTCGCAGGCGACCACCCGGGCCGTGGCCGCCGAAGTGGGGATCGAAAATTTCGCCGGGCAGGCGCTCCCCGGAGATAAGCTGAAGCTTGTCAGGAAGCTTCAGGAACAGGGGCGCCACGTCGGCATGATCGGGGATGGAATCAACGATGCGGCGGCGCTGGCGCAGGCGGACGTGGGATTCGCCCTCGGAAGCGGCGCCAATATAATACAGGAAGCCTCCGACATCACGCTCATCTCTCCTGATCCGGCGAAAGTGCTGGATTCGTTGGACCTTGCGGTCCTGAGCAGCAAAGTGGTCCGTCAGAACCTGTTCTTTGCGTTCTTCTACAATGCGCTGGGAATCCCGCTCGCGATCATGGGAATAGTGACCCCCGTGCTCGCGGTTGTCGCCATGGTCGCGAGCAGCCTTACGGTGATCTGCAATACTCTGCACATAGCGCGGAAGTAGCGCCGGAGTGGAACTACCGCCCGCGAGTGCTTATCTGATAAGAGGTCCATTAAGCCGATTTGCTGAGATAAGCATAGTTTTCCAATACCCCGCCATAGGCGATTCGAGCAAGCCGCGGGTTACGGCATGGGCCTTCGGCCAAAAACACGACGGCCTTCAGCGCCGGCCGGTTGGCGACAACCAGGAGAGAAATGGAGTAAGCAATGGAAACAAGCGGATTGCAGGAATGCACCTTGAACGATAATGTATATGCCCACGCCTCCGAAATATGCACGGCGGCACAGGAATGTTTCATCTGTAACAACGGAGAATGGGAAGAAAAGATCGATGTTTATCCGAAACCGCCGACGGTTGATCCTGAAATGCAATAAGGCGGAGCTTGTTGGAGGGCGAAGACCTGGAAAGGAGTTTCGTCCTCCATCTCCAATTTTGGCGGTTTGGCGGTATCCATCCAACCACCGGCGGAACGGGACGCACTGAATGGAACCGGCGAGGAACCCGGACGCACGGCTTTATTCCAGGAGGCTACGAGATAATGACGACTTATACGGATGCGGAAGCACGGAATCAGCATACTTATGTTGCGCTCCATTGTACGGATATCGCTTGCGTGATAGGCCGGTGCGCAGCCGCCGGACTCGCCGCCGGCGCCGCCTATACCGCATACCAGATGATCGTGTCATGGCTGCTCGTTCATAACCCCTGGTGGTTCTTGAGGATGACGGGCGCGATGCTCCTGGGTAGGGAGGCTATTGCTCCGTGGTTTGCAATCGGTTCCGCCGGAACGGTCGGTTTTCTCATTACCATGATTCTATCACTCCTCAATGGTATTCTTTTCGGCTTCATCGCGGCCTTCTCTCCAGGACTCGCGGCGTCACGCAAATCGTTTATGGCGGCGTCGAGTGTCTTCGGCCTGTTCCTTTGGATTTTCAATTTCTTCTTTGTTGCTCTAATGGCCCGCTGGTTCTGGTTCCCATATGGAACGAACCCGTTCCTGCAAGGATTTGTGGGACACGCCGTGGTCTACGGAGTCGTGCTGGGATGGTATGCGAGCAGGCAGCCGGTCGAGGTGGATTACTTCGCTGCTGAAGAGGGGTAAAATACGAAGTGGCGGGCAATGTTTGAGTTGCGCCCACCCTGCGCCACTGCTCTCCGGTTCTGCGCGTTGCCGGCAGAACCCGGTGGCGGCAGACAATCCGGTTACGCCATCCGTTGCATCTCGACAGCCCGGTCCGGCTGAGAGCCGCTCCCGCGGAAATGTTCTTATCCGTCACAAGTATCCGCCGGCTTTTCCATGCCGCAGCCCACCGAGGCTGAAAAGCGAAACCATATCAAAGAGAACGCTCCTGCCCCATCTCACCACCGGGCAGGACCCCGCAACCGGAAAAAAAGCCCCCAAACCACCCGCTCGAGCTACGCAATATTGACTGCACGTCCCATTCTTGATAAAAGAATCACGCCTGTTTGCGAACTTGTGGACTATCTTACGGATGATCGATTCAACTCTTTGCCGCAGAAGAACCGGATCGTTCGACTATCGGGTAACCGGCGCTATGAACGACTGCCATTAACGACAATTGCAGCCCGAGTATCACGAGGGTCGCCGATGTCTTAATGGAATCCAATGATTCTAAGACGATAAGTAGCTATCCATGAAAATCACCTTGATTTCTCCCTACCCGGATATCACTTCCTTCGGCATACGTACACTATCCGCACATCTGAAGGAACACGGCCATAAGACTCAGTTGATCTTTCTGCCCGACCCCCTGGGCGACAATCTTGCCTACGGAGTGCAAAGATACAAGGACAACGTGCTGGACCGGGTGATTGCGCTGGCCGCGGGATCGGACCTGGTCGGGGTCTCGCTCATGACCAACTTCTTCGACGGGGCCGTCCAGATAACCCGTAAGCTCAAATCGGGTCTCAGGGTTCCCATCCTGTGGGGAGGGGTCCATCCCACCATCAGGCCGGAGGAGTGTCTCGAGCATGCCGACATGGTTTGTATCGGCGAGGGCGAAGACGCGCTGCTTGAACTCGCCGACAAGATGTCCCGGAATGAGGATTACACGAATACCGTCAATCTCTGGGTTAAATCCGGGGAAGTTGTCCACAAGAACCCGCTGAGTCCTCTGCCGCAGAACCTCGATGTGTATCCCCGGCCCGACTACAGCATGGAGGACCATCATGTTTTGGTCGATGACAAAGTGGTCCCGCTCGATCACGATATTCTGAAATCCTTCCTGAAGAAGGGGACGGTGGCCACGTACCTGGGTAAAACCGGCTACCAGACCATGACCAGCCGAGGATGTCCGTACGCCTGCACCTATTGCATCAACGACACCATACGGAGAATGTACGGAGGCAAAGGGAAGCTCCGCTGGAGATCCGTCGCCCACATTATGGATGAGCTTGTCCGGGTGCGGCAGGACATGCCCTATGTCGATTACATCTGGATATCCGATGACGAATTCATGGCCCGCAAGGAAAGCGAACTCGAAGAATTCTGCCGGCTTTACAGGGAAAAAATCGGTCTCCCTTTTTCCTGCCTGGTGAGCCCGTTGTCGGTCACCGAGGAGAAAATGCGGCTTCTCGTGGACAGCGGACTCATTTACGTACAGATGGGAGTCGAAAGCGGCAGCGCCAGGATGCAGGAACTCTTCAGGCGCAAGAACATGAACAACACCCGGATGATGAGGGCGATCCACATCATCAACAAGTTCAAAGACAGAATGCATCCGCCGAGCTACGATTTTCTCCTCGATGTCCCGTTTGAAACGGACGCCGACCGGATCGATAGCCTGCGCTTCATCTCCCGCATTCCCAAGCCTTACCACCTGCAGCCGTTTACCCTCATTCTCTATCCAGGAACGCAACTGTACGAGATGGCCAGGGAAAAAGGGATCATTGCCGATGAATTCAGGGAGATCTACAACAAGACCTACTCGATGCGCGAACCCACGTACCTGAATCTGCTCATGGCACTCGCCAGGGAGAGCAGGCTTCCGGGCGGGTTGCTGAGGTTCCTCATTCACCAGCCCATCGTAGACACCCTGAACAGCAATGCGATGAAGCCGTTCATCAGGTTCCTCTACTTCGCGATGAAGACCACATACCAGGTAGCCAGAAAGGTAGCCGCCAGGCCATGAAAGTTCTTCTGATCCAGTCCTACCTTGGAGGCAATGAACCCCTGGTCTACCCCATCGGTCTCGCATGCCTCAAAGCATCCTTGCGGGGGCACGATGTCAGGGCGCTCGACACCAATACGTTACGCAATCCGTTTGAAGACATCTCGGCCGCCATCGAGGACTTTGCACCCGACGTGATAGGGATATCCCTTCGCAACATCGATTCCACCAACAAGAGAAAGATCGTCTTCTACTACAAGTATCTGAAAGACACCCTCGATACGGTAAAAAACTGCACCAATGCAAGGGTCGTCATCGGCGGTTCGGGATTTTCCATCCATGCGCGGGAGATTATGGAGAGCGAACCGCGAATCGATCTGGGCGTGTATCTCGAAGGAGAAGAGACTTTCCCCGAACTGCTCGAAAACCTGGAAACTCCGGAAAAGGTGAAGTCGGTCTTCTACAGGAAAAACGGAGAAGTTCTCTTCTCGGGAGCGGGCCCGCACTTCGATCTCAGCCGTTCGGCGATGCCGGATATGGACGTGGTTCCCGTTCAGGACTACACGGGGTGCATGGACTCCATAGGTATCGAAACCAAGCGTGGATGCGCTCTCAACTGCATCTACTGCATATACGGGTTTCTCAACGGCCGGAAGTACAGATCCAAAACCCCGCGTCAAGTAGTGGATGAAGTGGAGCGCGTGGTCCGCAAGCACAACGCCAAGCGTTTCATGTTCGTCGATTCCGTATTCAACATCCCCAGGGATTATGCCGAGGATATCTGCCGGGAGATGGTAGATCGGAACCTGAAGGTGAAGTGGTCGGCGTGGTTCAGCGAGAAAGGCCTGGACGGGGAATTCGTAGATCTTGTGCAACGGGCCGGCTGCGATAGAATGATGCTCTCCCCCGATGGCTTCACGGATGAAGTTCTGGCGGAACTGGGGAAGAACATCACGCGTAAGGACATCCTGAGCGCCTATGAAGTACTCAAGAAGACGGATGGGCTGGACATATCCTATAACTTTTTCAAAAACCCGCCGGGGCAGAGCCTCGAGAATTTCATCGGGCTGGCGCTGTTCTGCCTGAAAGCGAAAAGGGAACTCGGGTCAAGAGTTCACTTTGAATTCAATTCCCTTCGCATCGAGCCTCACACGAAGCTTTTTGATATTGCATGCCGCCAGGGCGTCGCCCATGAGGGAGAGAGCCTGCTGACACCCAGGTATTACACAAATCCCGGAACATGGTTCATTGAGAGCTTCTTCAACCTGCTTATGAGGCTCAAGGGAAAGTAGTACGGATGCAGTCGAGTATTGCCGGCTATCGACTGATTCCCGGCCTAAAACCACGCTACTGCTCCCGCAGCAGTTCCATGTCGTTTCTCGTGAACACCTTCCCCAGAACCATTAGACCGGTATAAACGGCCACCCCCAGCATGCCGCCCAGTATTGCTCCCCATAGAGGGGGAACGGCATTCCATGCCTTGATGTACTCACTCAGGAAAATACAGACGACAACAGCCGCGAATCCGGGCGCTATCCGGCCCGCTATCCGAACTGGGGAAATACCGCCGGTGTAATGATAGAGCATGGAAAGCCCTATACAAAACAGCGCTATTGCAGCAAAGACATTCGCATAGCAGGCCCCTATGTACCCATCTTTCGGAACCCATAAGAGATCCAGAACGAGGTTGATGCCCAGAGCCGATAGATTGGTAAGGAGTACGGCCCGCGAGCGTTTGAGCAAAATAAGCGTTCCGGATAGAAAAGGCTCGAAGAAAGTGAAAAAGAGGCAGAGGGAGAGAATCTCCATCGCCCCCCCCGCCGGCGCAAACGATGGTCCCATCAGGAGCACTATCGCCTGCGGACCGACGGTGATCGATAGAAAGCTCAAAGGTATGACTACAGCCAGAAGCGCCTTTAGGCCTTGTTCGACGACCAGTTTGAACCTTTGGAAGTCATTTTGAGCAAGACGCGCAAGCCTGGGGGAAAAAGCAACCGTAACGGCTCCGGATATGAGATACATCTTGGCGATAATTTTGTACGGGGCTTCAAAATACGCTATCTCCTCCGGTGAGCGGAACATTTGAAGCACGAAAATATCTATTCGGAGGAAGTATTCCATAATGGACAAGGCAATGGCCATGGTCCAGCCTTCTTTCACCCAGAATTTGAGAAGATCGGGCTCCCAGGATAACTCCGGATGAAAGAAATTACGCCGCATGATAAAGAATCCGAAAACCAGGAGAAGAGTGTTGAAGCAGGCATAAGTCCAGAATATTGCTATAAAGCCAAGGTCGTAATAGCATATGACGGATAGCGATGTCAGAGAAAGCAATCGATTGGCGGAAATCAGGTAGGTTTCGATCTCCACTCGCTCGAAAGCTACGAATACCTCGCACAAAATGCGAAAGAACACGAGACTCAATTCCGAAAACAGGTAAATCGACAGCGCCAGTTGGTGCGTCCCGCCGAGGTTCATATAGGGAAGAGAGACAAGTGTTATGACCGATACCACCGTAGCGAACACGAGCCTAAGCGCGAGAGCGGCTCCGAAGTGGTTGCGTCCGCTCGCCTTCCTTACCGCCAATTCCCTGACCATGAGAGGATGAATGCCGAAAGTGACCAGCGGCATGAGAGCCAGCACGAAAGAGACGATGAATGCATAGCTGCCGTACAGGGAGGCTCCGAGATACCGGCCGAGTATCGCAGCGCAGACGAGAGCGTAAATCGAATCCAGACCACGAACCAGCAGGCACGCGACAAAATTCTTGATTACCAGATACACAGAACTCATATCGTGAATAAAACCGCAATCCCGGCCCCGAGTAGCAGCGTCCAGGGAGACCCGGACGCTCGCTTTCAGGTACGATTAAGAGACCGTAAAGATTCCTTGCGTCCGAGAGTTCCGGCTGCAAGACATATCAACAGAGGGATCATGGGATATCGATAGCGCGGCATTGTTCCGATCGCCGACACCGCAGTCCAGTATCCCAAATTGGCTATGAAGAAAAAAAGCAGAAAATATTCCCGAAGGCGCCACAGCTTTGCCCCTCCCCAAAGCGCCACAAGGTAAAGCCACAGGTCGTATACAATGAGAGGAAAAGCCGCCGCCACCCAAAGGGGCCACCGAGGTCCGAAGTACTTGAGGAGTGCGGCCTCGAGTCCCGATTTGAAGACGATTCCCCATCCTCCCTGCGCCTCCCTGGTAAAACCGAGCAACTCGTAGAGGCTCGTGATGTCGGCGAGGAAGAGGCACGCAGCCCCTTTTAAGTAGTAGAGCATGAACAAACCCGGATGCGCCTTGATGACGCCTACGGACCAGTCTCGAAAATAAGCGGCTCTTTCGGGTTCGAGCGTCACGTCCCTGCCCTCTCGGGCCATCTGCTCGATCAATTCCTTTTCGAGGTCTATCCTCACCTGCCAGGTGGGAATACTCCCATCCGGACTTTTCACTTTCGCCACGATCTGAGAGGTGATCGTAATGAGGAGGTTATGGTCGGCGGAGGTCGAAAGAATGGGCCGGCCGAACACGGCGTAATTCCTGACCATCCAAACGGAAACCACCATGCCTGTCACGAGCAGCAGAACAGCCAGCTTACCGGCGAATGATTTCAGCCCCACTCTTGCAGCGTGGTCCCCGTTCCTCGATAGTCCCGCATCAAAAGACGGCGCCGCGCCACTGTCGTCCAATCGCCGAAATCTTCCGAACAGGAAAGCCGCGACCGTCAGAATGACCAGCAGCGCGGGGAAATACGCTCCTACCGGACGGGTCAGTATTGCCGCGCCGATGAGAAGTCCTCCCAGGACCGCAGTTCCGAAGCCGCTGCGTACCGGGCAATCCTCCTGGAGCAGTCTCACGAAGATGTACGTTCCCGCGA
>CAYOVG010000336.1:0-7695 GCA_964407285.1 uncultured Syntrophobacteraceae bacterium | reverse complement strand
AATCAAGGTCTCCCGGCCCCCGCTTTCGCGGGGGTAACGCTAAGCCGGTGAATGGGTGAATGGTAGGGCGGGGTTTCGTCCCCGCCACCCCTGACCGGCAATGTTGTTGAATTGAACCCGCATGGTCATTCCCGCGAAAGCGGAAATCAAGGTCTCCCGGCCCCCGCTTTCGCGGGGGTGACGCTAAGTCATCAACATTGCCCCTGACCGGCGGGGACTTAACCCCATCGGCTTCAAGCCAAGCGGGTAAGCAAAAGCATTTCAACAAAGCTCGGACGTCATTTCCCGGTGCACAACATTGGGATTCCGTACCCCAAAATGTTAAAAGACTTTTGCTCGGGCAATTACTTGCGGGACTCTCTCCCGGCGTCTTCCGGATGAACGCGCGGAGTGTACCCTCAAAGGGTAGCCTGCGGGCAGGATCGCGCCTGTTTGAAAAGCATCGCTCCCGGGCTCTTTACGCAAACTCCCCCAGGTCAGCTAAGATGCCCGGGGGAGATGGAATAGTTCCTTGAATCATGGTCGCTATTCATCATCCGGGACACGAACAGACAGGTTTGCGTTCGGAGCCTGACCCGCAACCCGATCTCCAACCGGAAGTCACCCTACACGATGAAGTACGCTCACGGCTTGCGAGAACTCAAGCCCGCAACCCATAACCCGTAACCCATAACCCATAACCCATAACCCGCAACTCGCAACTCGCAACTCGCAACCCGTAACCCGTAACCCGCAACCCGCAACCCGCAACCCGCAACCCGTAACCCGCAACTCGCAACTCGCAACCCGCAACCCGCAACTCGCAACCCGTAACCCGCAACCCGCAACCCAAAGGCAACCCGGACGCAAGCCCGAAATGAACACAGGATCCGAGTTCGATACTATCTGCGCTATTGCCACCCCCATCGGGGAGGGCGGGATCGGCATCATCAGAATCAGCGGTCCGGAAGCTCTTCCCATAGCCAAACGGCTGTTTCGCTCGTCACGGGGAGCATCCCCCGCTTTCGACTCCCACCGCCTCTACCACGGATGGATTCACGACCCGCAAACCTCCGAACCCGTTGACGAAGTCCTCCTGGGCTTCATGGCTTCACCCCGGACGTACACCCGCGAGGACGTGGTCGAAATCAACTGCCACGGCGGCTACACGGTCCTGAATCGTATTCTCGCCCTGGTTCTGCGGTCGGGAGCTCGCCTGGCCCATCCCGGAGAATTCACGCGCAGGGCCTTTCTCAACGGCCGCATCGACCTGTCCCAGGCTGAAGCCGTTATCGACACCATACGGTCACGGTCCCGCCGAAGCCTGGCGGCCGCCGGCAGGCACCTGGCGGGTGAGATGAGGAGACAGGTGGAGCTGTGGCGGGAAGTGCTTTTGCAGATCGAAGCTCAAATCGGGGCGAACCTCGACTTTCCGGACGAGATGGAGGATTCGGAGCCTGATCTCAGTGAACTGGAGCACCGGATCAGGGAGAATATCGTTGCTCCCATGGCCCGGCTTGCGGACAACTACGAGCAGGGCCGGGTCCTTCGGGAGGGACTCTCGATCGTCCTGGCGGGCAAACCCAATGTGGGCAAGTCTTCTCTCATGAATGCGCTCCTGGAAAGAGACCGGGCCATTGTCACTCCGGCGCCCGGCACCACGCGGGATGTCATAGAGGACAGCTTCCTGCTTTCAGGAGTCCTGGTAACCATCTTCGATACGGCCGGAATCCGCTCCGGAGCCGGCCTCATCGAATCCCTGGGAATCGACAGGACCCTGCGCTCCCTCGAGGAAGCGGACCTGGTGCTCTGGCTGATAGACGGCAGCCTCCCGCTGGGACCCGAGGACGATATGGTTTTCGATTCCATCCGGACACTACGCCACGTTATCCTGGCGAACAAGGCGGACCTTCCGGCAGCGGTCCCGGTCGACGCGATTGCCGTCCGCTACGGCGCGGACACGCCGGTAATGAGTCTTTCAGCGCTCAACCGGGATGATATTGAAGAACTGCGTGGATTTCTCTACAATGAATTGATCAAGGAACCCGTGGAAAAGGCCGGTTCCGCCCTGGTCCCCAACGCCAGGCAGAAGGAGTGCCTGGACCAGTCTCTCGCCGCGCTCGCACGCGCCCTGGAACTTACGGCTTCCGGCCATTCCCTCGAGTTGGTCGGCATAGAACTGAACACCGCCCGTCTTTTCATGGATTCCTTACTCGGAATGGAAGCCGGAGAAGACATCCTGGACCGCGTCTTCTCCAGTTTTTGCATAGGCAAATAGCCCGTATGGCGAAGTAAATGGAATGTAGTATGGAATCCCTTTGCTTTTTTTCCGGATAACGAATAAATAAGCCAGGACGGTTTCTGTAATAAACTATGTTCGAGGGGTGATTTCATGAAGCATGCAAAAACCTCTTCCGCGGAATCCAGGTCGGGTTCTCTCAAGTGGTTCCTGTTCGCTCTCCTGGGCGTTTCCATCGCCTTCCTTCTTATGGCGGTCACCGCGCTCGTGGCTTTCTATGTCCAGCTCGACCGGTCGCTTCCCAGTACGAAGTCGCTCAAGGAGTACAATCCGCCCATAGTGAGCACCATGTATGACGCAAACGGCTCGTTGATAGGGGAATTCTACACCGAACGCCGGTACGTGGTCTCCCTGGCCGACATGCCCGACCGCCTCAAGAACGCTTTCCTCGCGGCGGAGGATGCCCGCTTTTATGAGCACCGCGGGGTCGATCCGGTAAGTATATTCCGCGCCCTTTTCAAGAACGTTCAGGCCGGCGAGATAGTCCAGGGCGGGAGCACCATCACTCAGCAGGTGGTGAAGTCCCTCCTGCTCACCCCGGAAAGGACGTGGATTCGCAAGCTGAAGGAGGCCATACTGGCCTACCGTATCGACCGGTCCCTCACCAAGGATGAAATACTTTCCCTCTACCTCAACCAGGCTTACCTGGGGGCCGGAGCGTATGGCGTGGAAGGCGCGGCGCAGACCTATTTCGGCAAGCATGTCGGAGAACTGACGCTCGCGGAATCGGCCCTGCTGGCCGGGTTGCCGAAAGCCCCGACGCGCTTCTCCCCCTTCCAGAACTTCCAGGCCGCGCGGGAAAGGCAGAAATACGTGCTGGACCGCATGGTGGAAGTGGGATTCATCACGGCCGAGGATGCCGCCGAGGCGTACGCGGAAGAGGTGCGACTGGCCAAATCCAGGTACGAAAACATAAAGGAACTCAACTCCTTCACCGAGGAGGTCCGACGGCAGGTCGAGGCCCGCTACGGCCGGGGGGGACTCTACAAGGACGGACTCCAGGTCTACACCACCCTCGATCCCGGGGCTCAGAAGATGGCCGAAAACGCTTTGTCGAGGGGACTGAGGGAAATCGACAGACGCCATAGCGGATACAGGGGACCGCACCGCAACGTTCCCAGGGATAACTGGCCCGCTTTCGTGAAGGAACTCGAGGAGCGCAACCGCGAAGCGGAGAAAGGGCAACTTGTCGAAGCCCTCGTGCTCAACTACGACGCCAAAGCGCGAGCCTACGAACTCGACCTCGGCGTCGCCAGGGGACAACTGGCCATGGCGGACGCGAAATGGGCCCAGGCCTACCTCCAGAAATCCAAGGGATTTCGACCGGGAGACGCCATATGGGTGGACCTCGTCAAGCTCGACGGCAACAGGTGGAGTACCCGGATCAACCAGCAGCCGGAAGTCCAGGGGGCGATCATGTCCATCGCTCCCGACACCGGACGAGTGATCTGCATGGTAGGGGGGAGGGATTTTGAATCGAGCCAGTTCAACAGGGCCACGCAGGCGATCCGTCAGCCGGGATCGTCCTTCAAGCCCATCATCTACGCGGCGGCGCTCGACAAAGGCTATACTCCCGCGTCCATCCTGATCGACTCCCCTTTCACGCTCGACGACGGGACGGTCGATGAACCGTGGACCCCATCCAATTACGACCATGAGTACTGGGGGCCGATCCAGTTCAGGACCGCGCTGATCAATTCCCGTAACGTGGTGACTGTTAAGCTCCTGCAGGATATCGGCGTCAATTACGCCATAAGTTATGCACGGCGCCTGGGCGTACAATCCGCCCTGGCGCGTAACCTGACGCTCGCCCTCGGGTCGTCCGGCATCACCCTCAACGAACTCATGACCGCCTATTCCGTTTTCGCCAACAGGGGTGAACGCTCGAAACCCTACCTGATCGAGAAGGTGCTCGACCGCCGCGGCAATTTATTGGAGCAGCACTACGAACAGCACGAGAGCGTAATCTCTCCCCAGACCGCTTACATCATGACCAACATCCTGCAGGGCGTCGTCGAGGAGGGCACGGGCAGATTGGCCAGGAAACTCGGAAGACCCGCCGCCGGCAAGACGGGCACCACCAACGAACTGAAGGATGCATGGTTTATGGGATATACGCCCTCCCACCTCACGGGGGTATGGGTGGGCTACGACGACAACCGCAAATCCCTGGGACCCGGCGAGACGGGGGGACATGCCGCCTGCCCCATCTGGCTGTACTTCATGGAAGATCTCCTGAAAGACGAACCCGTCGATACGTTTCCCATCCCTCCGGGGATTGTCTTCATGAAGATGAACGCCTCCTCGCGTTCGGGAGCATCGCGGGTCGTGTATACCGCCTTTGCAGAAGACAATATGCCGCGCGACAGGATCGTGCGGCAGGACAAACCGGCCGATACGGAAAATCCATCGGATCCATCGGCGCCGGCGTCGTCTTCCGGTTCGTCGTCTTCATTCATCAAGTCGGACCTGTTCTAAAACCATCGCACGGAGGAGTTTGGGATGGAGATACGCGGCAAAGTCGCGGGTAATCCCGGATCGTCGGTTCCGGTGGTAAAGGCGTTGCCCTCATGGTTCGTCAACGCATGCGTCGAGCTTGCCCGGTTGGGTCCCGCGGGCAGAAGCACGGTCGCTCCCGGCACGGTCGCCACGGTATTATGGGGCATACCCGCCGCCTGCTTGATTGCGCTTATGTCCGATCCATGGCCGGGGGTCGTGCTCACCGTGTTCTTCTTCATTTCCTGTTATGTATCCGACGTGGCCGAAGTCGCCCTCAACAAGAGCGACCCACGGGAAGTCGTGATCGATGAACTGATAGGGTTTCTCATCACCATGGCGGGTTTGCCGTTGAGCTTCAAGTCCCTCGTGTTGGGCGTCATCTTATTCCGCCTCTTCGACATCTGGAAGCCCTGGCCCGTCAGATTGCTGGACAGAGACGAGGGAGGGTTTTGGATCATTATGGATGACGTCGGAGCGGGCTGCTACGCGCATGCCGTGTTGTGGCTAATCCTGGTTGCCTGGCCCTGAACCGGCTGGACCGGCGAACCCGGTCCGCAAACGCCTGAGGAGCATGAATGCCGCAAGCCCCAGGCAGACTCCGGCGAAATCCAGGAACAGGTCGGAAAGGCTGCTGTTGCGGCCCGGCACGAAATACTGGTGGATTTCGTCCAGCATGCCGTATCCCGTGCCGGCCAGGACGACCCTCGAGGCGAAAGACGGAAAATCGCCTCTGAGCAGGACCCGACGCCACGCCCAGCAAAGCAGTATTCCCAGGAATGCGTACTCGATGGGGTGGAAGAAATCGGCATTGACGGGGGTTTTGTTTCCGAAGGACGACGTATGGGACAGGAAGAAAATGAAAGCCATGTAGAACGCGACGGGAATCCATCGTTCCCGCGCGTCGGGATGTGAAGCCCCGCTTTTGTGCCTCAGCCTGAAGGAAACAACCGCGGCCGATACGAGAATCAGGATGGGAACGAATGTCTTCTCGACGGCTATGGGCAGGAACTTCGTAAGTATCATACTCGCCGCGGCCTGGAGACCGAACATGATGGAAATCCAACTCCAGGGGTCCCGGCCCGCCACGGATCCTAAGACATCATTGATGAACGATCGCTTCATACCCGCATCCCGCACGCCCGGCATACCCGCTCCACCCTGTCCGAAGCGCGTACAGTGAGAATTTAGATAACGGAACTTTTCTTCGACTTCACCCGCTCTCATGCAATAAATCTCTTGCCTGCTCTTACCGCGGGAATATAATTGCTTTTCTTCACCATTGCCACGGAAAAGAGAGTTTGCTCTTCCTCCGGGCAAATAAATGTCGTTGCTGAACAGAAGGTTTTCACCAGTCGGGATAGGGAGCAATCCGCATGCGACTCGATCGATATGACAACAGGTCCTTTTGCCGGGGTCGGCCGCCATGGATCGAAGCTTTGTGGGTAATTCTCCAGGCGCTCTTCGTAACTTCCCGCATGCCCGGCGCCGTGCACAGGAAGATACTCCTCAAGCTCTTCGGAGCACGGATAGGCGCCGGCGTGGTCTTCCGGCCCGGCCTCAAGGTAAAGTTTCCCTGGCGCCTCGAAATCGGAGAGCACGCATGGATCGGAGAAGACGTATGGATCGACAACCCTGCGCCGGTCAGAATCGGCGACCATTGCTGCATTTCGCAGGGAGCATACCTGTGCGCCGGCAGTCACGACTGGAGTTCGACGACTTTCGACCTGGTAACGAAGCCGATCGTGATTCGGGATCAAACATGGATATGCGCCAGGGCTACGGTGGGTCCCGGGGTGACTGTCGAGGAAGGCGCGGTGCTGGCTTTGGGCAGCGTGGCCACCGTTGATCTCAGGGCCTGGTGGATTCACCGGGGAGTACCGGCCGTACCGGTCAGGGAACGCAGACAATCGGATACCGGCGGACCGTCGTAGCCCGTTTTTCCCTTCCACCGGCCGGTCAACGCCCACTCGAGCGGCTTTTCAAGGATTTCAAAGATGAGAAAGATCGTTTTCGTCAATCGTTACTTCTATCCCGATCAGTCGGGGACCGGCCAGTTGCTGGGCGATCTCGCATTCCACCTGGCGGAGCGCAACTCGAACATGGCCGTTGAGGTGGTTACCGGCAGACAGACTTACAACGCGCCGGTTTCCGGGCTGCCGCACGACGAAGTGGTGCGCGGCGTCCATGTAAAGCGCCTTTGGACGACTCGATTCGGGCGCAACCGTCTTCCGGGAAGAGCCATCGACTATGTGACCTTCTATCTGAATGCGGCGCTCTACCTTCTGAAAACGCTGAAGGCGGGGGACCTGGCCGTTGCCGAAACCGACCCTCCGCTGATCTCGGTAATCACCGCCCTGGCGGCGAAGATGCGGGGGACGCTGCTGATCAACTGGATACAGGACCTCTTTCCGGAAGTGGCGACGGCAGCCCGTGTCAGGGGAACGGGCCTCGTCGGACCGGTGCTGACGGCGGTACGCAACATGTCCTTGCGGTTCGCGCGGGTGAACGTCGTGCTGGGAGAGCGAATGGCCGACGAATTGAGGGCGCTGGGAATTCCCGGGGATAGAATACGGATCGTGCACAATTGGGCGGACGGACGGGAAATAACGTCCGTTCCGCACGAACTGAACGAACTTCGTGAGACGTGGAAGTTCCGTGACAGGTTCGTTGTAGGGTATTCGGGCAACATGGGAAGGGTCCATGAGTTCGATACGATTGTACGGGCGGCCGCCCTGCTCCGGGACAGGGACCGGATTGTCTTCGTCTTCATCGGCGACGGGGCGAAACGTCCCGAACTGGAAATGAAGGTGCGGCGACACGGCTTGAACAACGTCCTCTTCAAACCATACCAGGACCGGTCGCGCCTGGCCCGGTCCCTCAGCGCAATCGATTTGCACGTTATCTCACTGAATCACGAG
>CAYOVG010000335.1:0-7716 GCA_964407285.1 uncultured Syntrophobacteraceae bacterium | reverse complement strand
CGAAGTGCGCCGCCATACGCCCCGCGGTGGCCGCATCGAACAGGTCCGTGTTGTACTTGAAGACCCCGGTGAACGCCCCGCGCGCATCCCCCATTTCCACCGTGATGTCGAACTGGCCCTCCTGCTGGGCCATCGGGTAGGGTTCCAGCGTGAGCCCTCCCCACGACACGCTCGAGGTCTCGCCGCCGGGGACCAGCAGGTCCACGAACTCTCCCAACTGCTGCAGCTTCTGGTACACGAAGCACACCTGGAAGATTGGAGAACGGCTGGGATCCCGGCTCAACTGCAACTGCTCGGGCAGCAGCGCGAAGGGATATTCTTCGTGGCTGATGGCCGACAGCACCTTCCGGCGCACCACGTCCAGGAAATCGCGGAACTTCGGGTCGGCGGACAGGTCGACCCGGAGCGCCACCTGGTTCACGAAGTAACCCACCGTGCCGGCGAATTCGGCCCGGCCCCTGCCCGCCACGGGAGTTCCCAGCAGGATGTCCGCCTGTCCCGTATACCGGTGCAGGAGCGCCAGGAAAGCGGCCGTCAGGACCACGTAGGGGGTGACGCCTTCGGACTGGGCCAACTCCCTCACGCGAGCGCTCAGCCGGTCGCCGAATCTGAAACCGTGGGATGCTCCGTTGTAGGTCTGCAGGGGCGGGCGCGGGCGGTCGGCGGGAAGATCGAGCGCCGGGAGGTTCCCATCCAGTTCCTCCAGCCAGAAATCGAGGAGTCGCTCGCCTTCGGGGCCGGCCGTCATTTCCGCCAGGGTGCGGACGTAATCCGCATACGGAGCGCCGGGAGGACCCGGGGATGCCCGAACGCCTCGCACCTCGCCCGGGTAGAGGCGGCCCAGTTCATCGAGCACGATCCAGAGCGACCATGCGTCGGCGGCGATGTGGTGGATGGTCAGGAGCAGGACGTGGTCCCGTTCGGACCGGGTGAAGAGGTGCGCCCGCAGCACCGGACCCCGCTCCAGGTCGAAGGGAATCCGGTAGGCCGACTTCACGCGCTCCAGGAGTTCCGATTCGCTCCATGGAGAAGATGGAGAAGGGTGACCCATCCGGCCGGAGGCGCTGCCGTCACCCTGTTCGTCCGCCGCATCGCCGTTTTCGTGTTCAGGATCATGTGCATGGATGTGCTCGAAGGAAATCTCCCGGGAGCCCGGTACGTATTGAACGGGGTCGCCGTCCCGCGCCGGGAACGAGGCCCGAAGGGACGGGTGGCGGTCCAGCAACGCCTGAAACGCTCGACGCAGGGCCGGGACATCCACAACGGAACGGATGCGGCACGTAAAGGCGATATGGTAGGCGGCGCTCTCGGGCGCGATCTGGTGCAGGAGCCACAACGCCCGCTGGCCGGCCGTCAGGGGATACGTGGCGTCGGCGGGAGCGGCGGAAGTCTCGGGAGCGTCGACGACCCGGTCGGCGGGACCGCCGGCGCGGGAAGCGAGCGCGGGAGACGTATCGGCGGAAGAACCGGCGGAACCGGGATGCGTTGGGGGAACGAGAGGCCCGGGATCGGCCGTGGCGGCCGACGCGCGGAGAATACGAATGATCTCCGCCTTGTGCCGTCGTATGGAATCCAACATGGCCGGAGTCATGACATCCCTGGGCGCCCGGTATCGCAACCGGTCTCCCTCGACCCACAATTCCACACCCTGCGCCGAAAGCTCTTCCAACAGATCGTTCGTGTCCATGCTCAATCCCGACCAGATCCCGCTTCAGATCAGTTTCAATCAGTTAGACCGACCACCTCTGCCCGGACCACCATATTCGTATTCGATCCGGGCCCGAGCCGTACTCGCCCCTCCTGCTCCCGCCACCCGCCGGACGTGAGCGACCGCTACCCGGAAATCCCGTCCATCTGCTTGCGCAGGCTCAAGGGGCGCATGTCGGTCCACACCTCCTTGATGTACGCCAGGCACTCCTCCTTCGGCCCCACCTTGCCCACGTCGTTCCAGCCGGCCGGATTGGCCCTCTCCGAAGGCCAGATGGAGTATTGCTCCTCGTGGTTCACGACAACCTTGTATATTGTCTTGTCTTCCTGTTCTTCCTTGTACATTTTATTCTCTCTCCTCATTCAAGGGTGCACTGCCTGCTACTTAGCTTTCCGGGCCACGGCGCTCTGATGGAAGGAGCTTTGCTGGTGGGCAACGCTTCGCTTCTGCCCACTCTTCACCCTGATTAACAGCAGAGCCAAGTGATTGTTCAACTCCTTTGGATAATAACCTTTCAGCAGAAACATTTTCAGAAACCACCATACTGCGGCTATTAGTGAGAGGCAACACCTTTATTCCGACGCTTCTTGAGCACGGCTAAACCTTCGGGATCATGATCGAGTAAGACAAGCGCGCTACTGATTGCCCGGCTCGGTAACAGGTCGCCGTTCTCATACTTCTGAAAGGCGCGGGGGCCACCACCAATCATCATACCTGCCATTTCCTGTGTAAGGTGGAGCTTCTTCCGAATGCGCCTGATCTCCTCCGGTTCCAGCAAACCTTCAGCCCGGGCTTTAAGCCGGTTCAATGCCCGGTCGGATACTTTCATGTCCGTTCCGGTGTGAATTCCTTCCTCTGATTGGTCGCAGTACCAGCCCGGCATGTCAAAGGTGGTCGATTCGCCTTTGTAGGTCAATGTCAGGGGACGAATGCCGCGATGCATGGGAGCCCCCGTTTTTGGACAGACAGGATTATCCATTGTCCTTCTCCTTGAACGACAGCAACAGAAACCCGGTAATCACATCAGCGGTAAACTTGACATACAGCACGCCAACCGGTGAAGGAACGTGGTACACATCCTGCCATTGGACATGGTCGGTACGTGCCGTCATAGACTTATGAAAGTGCTCCCGCTGCATTCTCTGGATAGTTGTAACGATCTCGGAGCGTCCGAACCCCAGAGCTGCAGCACTCCGTAGAGCCGTGGTTGTTGCCGCCAACTTCTTTGCACTATTAAACGAAGCCTTGAACGCCTCAAGGTCATAAGTAGGTTTCCTCTTTTCCGTCATGGCTCATGATACACCCTTATGGTGTTTTTGAAAACTCTTCTACGCCCGCATGGCCGCCTCTCCCATTTTTCTGAACTCTTCCCCAAAACCTGTCTGAAATTGCGATTTGGAGCGGATTGCAGCCCTACTCCGTTGATCAAGGGTACTTTGAGCATAGACAGAATCTCTTGGCACCGAGTGTGCCTGTTGAAAGTTGTAAGCCTTAAACTGGCTCTTAAGTTTCCACTAGCTTACTTTCCATCATATCACTCAAATATGTATTTATTTCTTCCTTTAAGTGCAAAATACTTTTGTCAGCTTGAATATATAATGGTAATCTATCAATTACATCAATTATATTTCTCAAGCAAGATATCACATCACTTAGTGAATCTTATAACCAGAATCATAGAGAATCGCCTTTAACCTATTCCATTGATTATCATCACATTCCGTAATCATTCCTCTTATTTCACCAATGATATCGGCTTTATTTTTCATATATTTTCCCCTGGGAAAAAAATCTAATCATATTAGTACAGCGTAAAACAGATGCTCTATGTAATATTGGCCTGTGAACTTCTTATGCAAGAATTTTCCTATCAACATTGGTCGAATTACACCAATTCATAACCAGAAACTATCATATTTCACCCTCTTCGAAATCACCATTCCCACCCGAAGGCGCGGAAGCCGTTCCGGCCGCCGGAGCCGTCGCCGGCAGTCGAACGTTCAGGAACTCCGCGAGACCGGCGGCGCTCATTCCATCCAGGAGACTGACGATGGGCACGTCCACTTCCAGGTCTCGTTTCAGCCGGTTCCGAAGTTCGAGAGCCATCAGCGAATCGAGTCCCATCCGGTTGAGGGGCCGGCGCACGTCGAGCCGGGATTCATCGAGCTTCAACACCCCGGCGACGATTCCGCGGGCGTAACCGCTCAAGCGGAGGTTGCGTTCCTCCGGGGCGCCGTCTCTTAGCTGAAGCAAGCTGTGGATATTCGGCCCTTCGGTTTCATGTCCGGTTGCTCCGGGCCCGTGCGTCGTCGCCCGTGCGGGTCCGTCGGCTAAGGCTCCGACCGTCACCGCGGGACGGCGCGCTTGCCGTGCGAATTCCGAAGCCAGTTCCGCAAAGAGCGGCGGTTCCTCGCCGGGAGGAAACCGCTCGAGGAATTTTTCGATATCGCCCGGCAGGACGGCAACCTGGGCAGGTCTGCCGGCTTCTTCATGTCCTTCTCCTGCGTTGATCGGCGACATCGACCGCACCGCGAGCGCCTCCAGGATACGAAGTCCCTCCTCCGGCATGACGGCTTCCAGCCCTCGTTCGGCAATCCTTCGCCTGCTTGCGCCTCTGCTGAAGACCACTCCCATTCCGGTACCCGCCCATGGGCCCCAGTTGATGCTGAGCGCGGGAAGTCCCAGTCCGCGCCGGAAGTGGGCGAGAGCATCCATAAAGGCGTTGGCCGCCGCGTAATTTCCCTGTCCTGAAGCTCCGAGCACCGAAGTGGCCGAAGAGAACAGGATGAAGAAGTCGAGCGCGAGTTCACGGGTGAGGCAATGGAGGTGCCATGCGCCCTGTACCTTGGGGGCCGTCACGCGGGTGAAGCGCTCCCAGGTCTGCTTGAGCGCTATGCCGTCGTCGAGCGCCCCGGCTGCGTGAACGACGCCGCGAAGGGGCGGCATGGAACCGGCGATCATTCCAAACACCCGCTCCATGTCGTCCCATATGGAGACATCCGCCTCCAGGGCGAGCACGCGAGCCCCGGCCCGCTCCATCTCTTCGATACGCTCCCGTACGTGGGAAGACCGGGACGATGCGCCGCTCCGGCCGATGAGGACAAGGTTCCGCGCGCCACGCTCCACGAGTAACCCCGCGGTCAAGAGTCCCAGGGAGCCGAAGCCTCCCGTGACGACATACGTACCGTCTGCATCGGCACGCAGGGCTTCCTGCCGTAAGGCATCCCGGGAAGCACCACGGCCGGGCCCCTGGAAGGAATCCGGCGAGGGTCCCGCGACCGGGGAGCGGTAGCGCGCCAGTCTCGGCGCGTACCGGACGCCGTTGCGGAAAGCAAGCTGGTCCTCCCGGTCCGGAAGCCGCAGTTCCTCCAGGAGGTTTCGCAGATCGTCCGCGCCCGGCGAAGGGTCGAGATCCAGGAGCACGCAACGCAGTTCCGGGTTCTCCTGCGCGATCACTCGCCCCAACCCCCACACGGACGCATGCGGCGCAGGCATGCAAAGCGGACCCCCGTTCCGCTCATCCGGTTTCGATCCCACTTCCGAAACCGGCTCCGCGTTCTCTCGCGTTTCGTTCGTTCTCCTTCCCGTTTCCGTCCCGACGACATGAACGCCCCTCGTGCCCACCCAGAGGCGCGGCGCGCCAGGCCGGCCCGCACCGGCGATTCCCTGCACGAGATGCAGGACGCCTCCGCATCCGAGCGCAGGCGCGTCTTCCAGTACCCCTCCGCATGTCGGGGAATTCAAACTTTCTTCCCGAGCCGGCGCACCGTCCAGGCTCCACAGATACACCACACCGTCCGGAATGGACCCGAACCCGTCCGCTACGGCGTCCAGGAGCAGGCGAAAATCTTCCGGACGTTCGGGATTGACTCTGTAGCGGCTTCCACCGTCCCTTCCAGGCTCGCAATCGTAGCGTTCGCCGGGAAAGACGACAGCGCACGGTTCCCCCTGTTCTCCCAGCGACGACGCCAGCCGAAGTCCTACGCCGTCCCGGTCCGCAAAGATGAGCCAGGTGCGGTTCGCGCTGTCGGGAGCTTCGATGCTTTCCTTCCGATTTCTTCTGCCTTCGGTCCAGACGATTTCATACAGGTGTTCCCCGAGGTCCCTGCTCCCGCGAAGCCCACGCCGGACGGCGTCCGCCCCGACTCGCATGAAGGTCAACCCGTCCACGTCTGCAACCAGTGCCCCGGTTTCGTCGAAGAGGCGCACATCCGTTGTGAACACGTTGCCGCCGGACTCGCCGGAGTCCTTCAGCCGCGCACGAGCGGTCAGCGTCCCGACAGGAGAGGAGCATACCCTGACCCCGCCCACCTCCACCGGTATGACCGCAAGCCCTTCGACCATGTCCGGAACGACGGCCCCGGCAACCTGGAAGCAGGCGTCCAGCAGCACCGGATGCAGCAGGTATGGACCATCGTCCTCAACCGGTTCCGCCGGCGAATCCCCGGCGCGGGCATTCCCATCGGAAACCCGCGGACGACGAGAATTCTCCCCGGACTTGCGGGGACCCGAACCCTCAACCCGCAACTCGCAACCCGCAACCCGTTCCCCGCACCCCGCAACCCCATTCTCAATGGAACCCGTCGCCCACGGGCCCCGGCTTCGAATTTCTCTCACCGCCCGGAAGGACTTTCCATAGTCCACCCCCCGCTCCCGGCAGAGCGCATAGAATCCTTCGGCGTCCATCGAACGGGTTGACGCATCGCCCGGTTCGATGTCTTCGACGCTTTGCCCGGATTCGTCGGAATCACCGGTTGCAGGTTCGGCAACGATTCTCCCGGATGCATGGAGCGTCCATGCGGGTTCGCCGGCGCTCACGCCGGATACGCGGCTGAAGATCCGGAACGACCAGCCGGAATCGCCTTCCGCGGCGCCGGAAGCATCGAGCGCGTCGGTGACGTCGGGAGTCAAAACCGTCTGTACGATCACGGCGCCGTCCTCGGGAAGAACAAGCGCCTGCCGGATCGTCACATCCCGCAAGGCCGGGCGTTCGGCGGGCTCCAACTCCAGGACTTCCATGCCGGCGGCAAGCGCCGTCTCGAGATAGGCGGCCGCGGGCATCACCGCTTCTCCGAAAACCCGGTGATGCTCCAGAAAAGCCGGGGCATCCGCCTTGACGAGGGATTCGAAGCGGACGGGGTCCGACGAGAAGCGCGTCAGCGAGGCCGCTCCCGCCCGGTCTTCCCCGACTCCCGCCCCCGCAATCCACAGTCGCCGCCCCAGGAGAGGGTGCACCGATTCCGTGCTGCGAATGTCCGTATCCGCCGTACCCGCCGTGTCCCCCGCACTCGCCGCGCCGCTCCCGGCGGCAGCGCCGGCCTCGAAACCGGGCGCGATCCTTTCCGCCCAGAAGCGCTCCCGCTGGAAGGGGTACGTGGGCAGGGAGACCTTGCGCCGTCCGCGTCCGCCGCGGGAATTCTTGCCATTTTCCCCGTTCAAGCCGTAAAAGCCCGCCCAGTCCACCGGAGCGCCTCTCACGTAGAGTTCGGCAAGGCTCTCCAGCATCTGCTCCGAATCAGGCCTCCCCCGGCGCAGGCTCGGCAGCCACACTCCGCCCGCGTCCTCCGGCAGACACTGCCGCCCCATCCCCAGGAGCACGGGCCTCGGACCGATCTCCACGAATACGCGGAGCCCCAACCCGTGGAGCGCTTCCATCCCGGACATGAACCGCACCGGCTCCCTCACGTGCCGTCGCCAGTATTCCGAGGTAGTCATCTCCTGCCCGGCCTGCTTTCCGTACACGTTGGATATGACGGGTATGTGGGGAGCATGGTAGCTCACCTCTTCGGCGACTCTTGAAAACGGCCCCAGCACCGGGTCCATCAAAGCGCTGTGAAATGCATGGGACACCCGAAGCACGGTCGTCTTGATCCCTTGCGCCTCCAGGACCCCGGCCACACGCCGCGCGGCATGCGCCTCGCCCGAAATCACCGTGCTCTCCGGTCCGTTCACCGCAGCTATGGATACTTCGCCGTTTTCCGAGGCAACGCCCGAAAGGCCGCTCACCG
>CAYOVG010000334.1:0-7751 GCA_964407285.1 uncultured Syntrophobacteraceae bacterium | reverse complement strand
GGTGCTGATGACTCTACGGCAAGAGATCGCCGTCGAAGGGCAGCCGAGTTGCTGGAACGTGCGGAGCGGCTGGCGCCCCATGATTTTCACGTATTGGCGGAAAGGGCAGCTCTATCCCTTGTGGAGAACGACGAGGAGACCGTCGAAAGACTCACGTCCAAATTGGGGAGTCACCCTGCAGCCGCTCCTCTCCTCATGATCAAAGCCCGCCTCGATCGTGAGAATGCGCGCCGGGAAGTCCGGAGGTGGACCGACGAGTCGATAGACGCATTGAACGCCGTTCCTCAGCAGCTACTCAATATCGATCCGGCCCTGCGTCCGTTGACCCATCTCCAGAAGGGAATGGCCGCGCTTTCTTTATTCGACGGGATGCAACGCATGCAGAACGCTGCCGGTGAGTTTTCGAGCTTTCGCCGGATATTGGCTCGAAGGGCTGCAGTCGAGAAACAGGAACGGGAGAGGACTGCAGAGAGGGATCAAGAAACACTCCGTTTTCATGAATATGTTCAAGAAAGGGTGAATGCCGGCGTATTCGCCGGAATTACGAAGGGGGAAGGAGAAGATGTACTCCCGGAGGATATCCCGTCCCTGGAAGACAACTGGCGGCAATCCCCTTCATCGTTCGAGGATGTTGAAGATCTCCTGGTCGATCATTTCTCGTTCGGCGCCGAATAGGTCCGCTTCGGGACAGCGGCATGCGTCCGATACGCGCACCGGCGACCGCAGGCCGAGTGGATGAACGGGCCGGATTGAGGGAAAGTTCGTTCATGGGTGCTTAGAACTTCCAGGTCATCTTCGAATAGAACCTGTCGTTGGCGCCGTAGCCTCCAAGGAAAGCGCTCTTTCTCCCCGAGAGGATGTCGACGCCCGCTTCCAATTCAAAGCTTCCGCTTGCGCTCCGCCATACGACGGCGGGTTCGGCAAAGCTGTCGCCGTCTCCCAGGTTGTATGAGCCTTCGAACTTGACCGACCACCTCTTCTCGCTGTCGAAAGCCCATACCATTTTGGCCATGACCGCGTTGTTGAGAATTCGGCGAAAGTCGTAGATCGCGAACCCTGCGGGGCTGTCGCGCCGGATTACCGCTTCGTCGGCGTACTGCAGGAGTACATAGAGGCTGTCGACCGGATTTACGACGGCGCTCCATTCGCGGTCCACTCCCACGACGTATTGAACGAAATCGTCATCACCGCGTTGCGCCACATACCCCGTTTCGGCCCGGACATTGAAATTGCCCGCAGCCCCGGCGGCGGACACCGCGAGGACCTCTTCGCGCCGGTACACCGGGATCAGTTCGAATCCGGGCGATATCGACGCCGCCGATACCTCGGTTGCGGCCATTGCCGGCCACGCACCCGGAACGGCGGCCGGTTCGAATGACGGGCTGTAGCTGTAGCCCCTGTAGTAAGCGACTCCCAGGTCGAAACCTCCCAACGTGGTTCCGGCCCGCACCGCCACCTGGCCGTGGTCTCTGCCCGGGATATCCCGTTTCCCCCACTCGAAACCGTCCGGAAGGTCCCTTTCCCACCTTCCGCCGTTTGCGGGCAGTATGGACGGCGAAAACCAGGGAATGAACACCAGTTCCGCATAGGTGTTGTACCCGATTCGAAGAGTGGCCGCCGGGACGGCCATCCTCTCGAATTCGATGATGTCGGTCCAGTCCCTCGGGTTGATGTTGTCGGACGGGGACACGGCGTCCGTCACCGACCAGTCGAAAATCTGCCTGCCGACCCGCATCCGGAGCCAGTCCCGTCCGTAGTCGACGTACGCCTCACGCACATTCGCGATCCTGCGCCTTCCGCTTCTCTCCACCGGATCATCGATGTAGCCGGAAGCAAACCCTTCCGAGTCGGCCCGAAAGTCCCCTTCAATGAACAAGAGCAGCGCGCCGGTCGCGGCGTAACTCAGGGTGGGCCTGAACCGCACCTCGCCATGGGCGTCTTCCGCCCCGTTCCCGCCTGCGCTCCCCTTGCTCTCCTTCCCCTGGAAATAGACGGTCCCGAACGTCTCCAGCGTCCCGCCGGCTGTCAGCTCTCCACCCTCACCCGCAAAGGCCGGAAGAGCGGGCGCCGCCCCGAGACACCAGAGACACCCGAAAAAGAGCGCGGCAACCACCCGGTTCGCCCGGCTTCCCGCCTCCATCGCTACATCCGCTCGCTTTCCAGAAAATCCTTCGCAAATACGTCGGGGGAAATGTCTCCGTCGATCTCCCTTTCCTCGACATCCAGCAGCGTTTTGCGCTCGAGGAGCAGGTTGTCGATTTCGATGTGGTTGATGCGCCACATGCCGTTGCCCGAGACGGTGATGCCCGAATGCGTTTGAACCTTGATTTGTTCTCCGTTCTTCCCGTAGTATTCCACTCTCGTGATTGCGGACCTTCCGTCGATCCACATCAATCGGCGGCCGTAGCCGGTCTCGATTCCCGCCCTCGGGACCGCCTCGACGATCGAACTGTCGCTCTCCCTCCGGACAAGAGTGTAGGAAAAGTCCTTGACCCGCTCTCCGATGAGTTGCCGGATGTCCTCGTTCGTCATATCGGTCCCGGCGAAATACTTTTCCTGTTCTCCCGCCGCAATCTTCCTCACCTTCTTCAGGGACGGCAGCTTGAGCCACTGCTCGTCGTCCCTGTCGGCATGGCGAAACGTGAGGAGCCCCAATCCCCTGTCCAGGGGCGGGGCGAGGAACTTGATGGTGACGCAGTCTTCATGGGAGGGATCGAATCTCGTCCACCGGATTCCCTTCTTCTCCTCCCGCCTGCCGTCGGAGTAGCTCACCACGATCTTCACCGATTCCTTTTCCTGCTTCGCCTGGCGGTAGAGGTCCCAACTCCCGGAAACCATCTTGTCGGGCGGCAGGTCCCGCGCCTGCGCTACCCCCACGCCCGGAGCGGCCGCAACCGGAATTGACGCCGGAATCGCAACCACAATCATCACCAACCACGGAATCATTCCTGGATTGAGCATCTTTACGCCTCCTTTTCTTTTCGACCCGTTCGACTTCGGCTTTGACCGGAATTTCGCACGCACCACGGCAGAAGAGCCGGCAGCAGCACCAGCGCCCCGCAACCGCAGGCGATCAGCATGACGATCATGATCCCTCCCATCCGCTCCACGGGGATGAAACGAGAGGTCATGAGGGGAGCAAAACACAGCGAATTGAGCAGAACATCGATGACTATGATCTTGCCCTTTACCGGCAAGGCATAGCGTAGCGCTTCCCTCGGGTCGCCGCTCGCAAGGAGTGCGCTCTGGTAGTCGGCCACCATGTAGAGACTGAAGTCGATGGCAGCGTTTATGGCCAGAGCAGTTATGCAGGCGGTGGCCTGATCGAGCGGTATGCGCAGCAGGATCATCACCAGGACGACCACGGCGGAACCGAACACGAACGTGATGCTGATGGCGATTCCCGTTCGCCAAGGGCTGAGCCGCGGGTTGTGGAGGCTATGGCGGGAGGAAAGGTCCGGGGGACTGCCTGATGAACGTGATGCGCGGTCGGGAGAACGATGATCCGTGTGACTAACGGATGAACTGGTTAAACGGTCGGGAGAACGACGATCCATGGTATGACCGGCATGATCCGGCAATGAAGACAACGACGCCCGCTGCAGGGACCGGTTGCGCCGTACGATCCAGCCCGCGCAGATCACCGCCACCATCCATAGCGAACTCACGGCGTTCCAGGGCTTGCCTTCTCGAATGTACCTGTCGATTCGAGGGTAGGTGAGCAGCTTGCCGAACGGCAGCACGTCGAGGTCCGCAAATGCGTCGCGGGAAAGTCCGATGATGCTGTTCACGATGTCGCCCGCGCCGTTCGAATCGTCCGCCGAAAACGATACGAAGAGGATCACGCCCTCGTCGTACCAGAAATGCTCCTTGATTTTCGGGCCGAGGTCCCATTCGATCATCTGCAGCGCGTCATGGATTTCACCGACGGTCCGCGGCAGAGGGGTCCCATGGGATTCCCGCGAAATCATCTTCACGGTATCCACAACCGAACTCACTTCGCGAACGTTTTCGATTTCCCTTATTCTCCGGGCGAGTTCATCGACTCTTGCGACAAACGCCGGGTCTTCGACGCCTCTCTCAACGCCTCCCGGCCGGTTCGCGGGCATCACCAGCACAGGTATCCGGTCGAAGCCGTAATTGCCCTGCCTGTTGAGTATCTCGCTCGCCCGGTAGACGATCGTATCCGGCAGGTAGTCGAGAGGCCGGGTCCTGATGTGGAGAAACTGGAAGTCTTTCTTGACGAACGGCGCATGGTCGGAGGCGATCATGAGAGCGGCCGCCACGGTCGGGACGGCCGTGAAGGAGATGGCCAGCATCGCTTTTCCGGAGTACTGAAAGGGTTTCCGCCCGTCGGGGTCCAGCGCCAGATGACAGGCGGCGACGATTCTTTGCAGGAAGCGGTCCCAGGCGTCGGCCGCCCTGTTGGGACGAAGCGATCCCACGGCGCGCAACCGCTCGACCGACTGCCGCGATGGGCCGCATGTCCGGGCGGACCGCGGCCCTCGGGTGCCTCCGGAATCGACTCCCGCCTCGCGGGTTTCCGCGTCGCCGGTTTCGATGCAGCCGGCTCCGACGCTGTCGGCTCCGACGCCCGAGGATACGGCTTCTCCGCCCGTAAGCGTATGGAGGGCGGGAAGAAACCAGAGCACCAGAAGGAGCAGGTAGACGATGCCGAGCGCCGAGAGCGCTCCCACCTCGAGTATTCCCCGGATACCTATCTGGTAGAGCGTTCCGAAGTTTGCGAGCGCATTGATGGCCGTGATCCATATGACGCCGTCCACGATGCCGCGGGTTGCGGCCCATCCCTGACCGCATGTGCAATCCGGGGAACCGATGCGCACCTCGTTGTAGCATTCGAACTTGCGCTCCACGAAGGATATTCCGGAAATGATGACGGCCGTATAGACGAGCAGGGCGTAGACCCGCTCATGGACGTAGACGCCAAGCGTCTGCAAAATGCCGATGGAGCCCCGAGTCCAGAGCAGGCATATCGCCAGGGTGATCATAGCGACGAGCGTCTGCCTGGCGGACCGCAAACTGAAGTAGAGCATGACGCCCGCGATCAGCAGCCCCATCGAGGTGAGTTTCACCATATCCGATGCGAGCGCCGCGTCCATCAGGCCGCAGGCCGCCGCCCATCCCGCCACGGTTATGTCTTTGTACTTGCCGGCCGGGTATATATCCGCTTTGAAGAACCACTCGCACCAGGGAATACCGCGTTGCTCCAGGAATGCCGCAAGTCGCCTGAAGACGGCGATTTCGTCGAACCCTCGCGGCAGGAGCAAGGTCACGACGGCGTAGTCAAAATTCCTCCCGATCAATATACCGTAGACGGAGGGGTCGCGAACTACTTCCGTCCGCCACTGCGATTCCGCAAGCCCGGAAGCATCGGCGGCCATCTCCCGCAGGACCGCATCGTTTATGTATGGGCTGTTGAGAAGCTCCTCACCGTTGTCGCGATACTTCGGGACTACCGAAAGACTCAGTACTCCATACTCGGGAAAGGCGGTCTTCAGGTCCTCGCCGAGGGTTTGAACGAACCGCAGGTCCGCGGCGAATGTCGGGGAGCGGACGGGAACCACCAGGGTGACGGCGTCGGAAGTCTTGAGCCCCCGGTCCAGGAGGGACTCCGCCCTTTTGTCCATAATGTAGAAGGGATCTTTTTCGTTCAGGAGCGAGTCGTCGAGGATTCCGCCTCTCTTGACGACCAGGTTCCCGTACAGCATCGGGACCAGGGTGACGGCGAAAACGAGAAGGACGGAAACCATCGGTCCGGATATCCTTTTCATGGCGTCTCTCCTTCTCGATTCGGCGTTTCCTTTGTAGCTGTGGCGCTACAAAAGAGCCACGTCAGTCATGGAGCCGGCGAAGCGTTACGTTTCGCTTCGCAGGCCGTTCAGGACGAGATCGAGGCTTTGCCGCAGCATCTCTTCCAGCGAAACGCCTCTCAGGACTTCGTCACGGTAGAGAGCATCCTGCTCGTAGTTCATTATGACTCCATTCACAGTGGACCACAAAATGGTGGCGACGGGCCACGGGGCGACCCTTCTGAATGCGCCGTTCACCATTCCCTTCTCAATGACGTCGTTCAGTATCTGCATGCAGCCGCGCGCGCTGTCCAGGCACTCTTCGAGCAGTTCGGCGGGTACGCGCTCCCGCACGTCCGGCCGGCTGCTCAGGAACATGATCCTGAAATACTTCCGGTTTTCCTGGTAGAAACCATAGTAGGTCTGCAGCGCTTCCGCCAGGAGTTCGTCGGCCGGCGAGGGCAGTCCGCTGATTCTGTCGAAGTCCTTCTTCAGAAGCCTCATGCCCTCCGCCATAATGGACACGTACAGCTCTTCCTTGCTCTTGAAGTACAGGTAGAGGGTCCCCTTAGCCAGATCGCACCGGTCGGCGATGGCGTCCATGGTGGCGTCCATGAAACCCTTGTCGAAAAAGACTTCCCTGGCGGCTTCGAGGATGGATTGCCTGCGTTGCGCCTGTTCTTTTCGCCTCCGTCTTGTCGTCTTCTTTTGACCTTCGTTCATTTAATGACTCTCAGTCAGTATAGGGTGGTGTGATCGCTTGTCAAGATAAATCCGCTACCCCGATCAAAGTAATCCATGACGGTCCTTCCGGACGGCTTTCAATTCATCCGGTCGGTTACGCAATGAGATAACCCGCCTCCTCATGTCCCGTGTTCCGGTTTTCTCCAGGTGCGAAACTCCCATTCCGACCCGTTGGATACTGCCCGCACCGCCCCGTGCTGGTCGGTCCGGTAGACGGGAATCCCGCGTTCCCCGCAACGAGCCAGGAACGCCGGCGCGGGCATGCCCATCACATTGTGGTAACCGCACGAAAATACTACCGCACACGGCTGGAGGCGGTCAAAGAGAACCGGACCGCCGGAATGAATGCTCCCGTGGTGCGGGGCAATGAGCACGAGCGGGCCGGGTGGGACATAAGCGCTGAAGATTTCCTTTTCCACCGCCCGGCTGATGTCTCCCGGCACGATCAGGCGGGTGTCTCCGTGTGAAATCTCGATGACGATGGAAATGTCGTTCAAATCCTTCCCGTCCCATTTGTTTTCCAGGAAATCGGGGTTCGGATGCAAGATGTTGATGCGGCATGGACCCACCTCGTGCGCGCCGAGGATGTCCGGGACCCTTCGAACGGGTATGCCGCGCTTTTCGGCAATCGCGGACAACCGGCTGCCGGAGCCCGACGCCCGCGGATGAGCGCCTTTCCGGCGGTCGCCCGCAGTGTCCTCACCGGGCGGTAAGTCCGAAATGCCGCTCTCCCACAGGACCCTCACGTCGAATTGCTCCAGTATGAAGCGAAGTCCGTTGCGGTGGTCGGGGTGATCGTGAGAAAGCACGACATAGTCGAGCCTCCTGATGCCGGAAGCCCAGAGGAAGGGGGCGAGCACGTAGCGTCCGATGTCGAAAGAGTCGTCAAAAAAGCCCCCGCCGTCCACGAGCATGGTTTCGCCCGTCGGGAATTCCACGAGGGTCGAACTCCCCTGGCCGACATCCACCACGGTGGCTTTCAGAAGCGGTTCCCCGCCTTTGCCGGCGGCGAAGGAATCCGGAAGGATCGACGCCGGCAAGGGCATAACCGTCATGGCCGCGCAAACTCCGAGCAAAACGGCGCAGCAGGCGGCCTTCTTCCTTATTCCCCACGGTCCCAGCAGGATGGCGAGCCCCGCGTAGAAGCCGACGAGTTGGCGCGCGGGGAAGTCCCCGGCCCAGAAGTACGCCCACGAC